>JAITEG010000106.1 GCA_031282145.1 Spirochaetaceae bacterium
TCGCCATTTATCCGATTACCCCCTCCAGTCCTATGGGGGAACTCTCCGACGAGTTTTCCGCCCAAGGCCGGAAAAACCTGTGGGGAACCATTCCCCAGGTTGTTGAAATGCAGTCTGAAGCGGGCGCCGCCGGCGCGGTCCACGGGGCCTTGACCACCGGGGCCCTCTCCACAACCTTTACCGCCTCCCAGGGGCTCCTCCTGATGATTCCCAATATGTACAAAATCGCCGGGGAACTTACTTCTACGGTCTTCCATATAGCCGCCCGGGCCCTGGCCACGAGTTCCCTCTCCATCTTCGGCGACCACCAGGACGTGATGGCCTGCCGGCAGACCGGCTGGGCCCTCCTCGCGAGCAATAGCGTCCAGGAAGTGATGGACCTCGCCCTGATTGCCCACGCGGCGACCCTGCGCTCCCGGGTGCCCTTCCTCCATTTCTTTGACGGTTTCAGGACGAGCCACGAGCAGCAGAAGATCGAGGAAGTGCCCTACGAGGTGATGCGCTCCCTCATCGACGACGACCTCGTCCGCGCCCACCGCCTCCGGGGGCTCACCCCGGAAAAGCCCTTCATCCGGGGCACCGCCCAGAACCCCGACACCTATTTCCAGGGCCGGGAGGGGGTGAATAAGTTCTACGACGCGGTTCCCGCCATCGTTCAGGGGGAGATGGACAAATACGCCAAGCTCTCGGGCCGGGCCTACCACCTCTTCGATTACTTCGGCTCGCCCGACGCGGAAAAGGTGATCATCATCATGGGCTCCGGCGCCGAGACCTGCGAAGAGACCGTGGAATACCTCGCGGCCAAGGGGGAGAAGGTCGGGGTCCTCAAGGTCCGGCTCTTCCGGCCCTTTGACGCCGCGGCCTTTGTCAAAGCCCTCCCCGCTTCGGTGAAGGCCATCGCGGTCCTCGACCGGACCAAGGAACCGGGTTCCCTCGGGGAACCCCTCTATGAAGACGTCAGGACCGCCATCGGCGAGACCATGGCCGCGGGGGCGGGCCCCTTCAAGGCCTATCCCCTGGTCCTCGGGGGCCGCTACGGCCTCGGTTCCAAGGAATTCACCCCGGGCATGGTCAAGGCGGTGTTCGACAACCTCTCGGGGAAGAAGCAGGCCGGCTTCGCGGTGGGCATCAAGGACGACGTCCAGGGAAAGAGCCTGGACTACGACGAGCATTTCGTGATCCCTGAGGAGGGGATAAACGAGGCGATGTTCTACGGCCTCGGTTCCGACGGCACCGTGGGGGCCAACAAGAACTCCATCAAGATCATCGGCGACACGAAGCCGGAGCTCTTTGCCCAGGCCTATTTCTCCTACGACTCCAAGAAGTCCGGGGGCTTCACCATCAGCCACCTCAGGTTCGGGAAGAAGCCTATCCGCCGGCCCTATCTCATCACCAAGGCGGACTTTCTGGCCTGCCACAAGTTCTCCTACATGGAGACCCTGGATATGCTGGCCAACGTCAAAGAGGGGGGCACCTTCCTTCTCAACAGCCCCTACGGCGCCGCGGAGGTGTGGAACGAGATTCCCGTTGAGGCGCAGAAGCGGATTATCGACAAGAAGCTCAAGTTCTTCGTGATCAACGCCGCGGAGATCGCCCGCAAGACCGGCATGGGGAACCGGATCAACACGGTGATGCAAGCGGCCTACTTCAAGATTTCCGGGGTATTGCCCGACGACCAGGCCGTGGCGGAGATGAAGCACTTTATCGAGAAATCCTACGGCAAGAAGGGGGCCGACGTGGTGCAGAAGAACTTCGCCACCGTGGACGCCTCCCTTTCCGCGGTGGAGGAAGTGAAATACCCCGCCGCCGCGGAGAGTAAGCTCAGGATGAAGAAGCCCTTCGCCACCGCGGCGGACCCCTGGGTCCGGGAAACCCTGGGGGCGGTGTCAATCCAGGAAGGGGACAAACTCCCGGTGAGCAAAATCCCCGAGGACGGGACCTTCCCCACCGCCACCACCCAGTACGAAAAGCGGGCGGTGGCCGAGCGGGTGCCCTCGTGGAACCCCGAGGCGTGTATCCAGTGCGGGAACTGCGCGGCGGTGTGTTCCCACGCCTGTATCCGCATGAAGAACCTCACCGACGCCGAAGCCGCGGCGGCTCCCACGGGCTTTAAGACCACGGCGATTAAGCCGAAGCCGGTGGAGGGGAAGAAGACCTGCCTCGTCATCTCCGCCGAGGACTGTATGGAGTGCGGGGTGTGCCTCAATATCTGCCCCATGAGTAAGGACCCCGCCAAACCCCGGGCCCTTTCCTGGAAGTCCTACGCCGACGACCCGGCCTATCACGCCGAACAGGCCGCGGCCTGGGATTATTTTCTCAAGCTGCCCGAGGTTCCCTCGGAGGAGCTTAACCTTGCTTCCGTCAAGGGCCTCGCCTATAAGCGGCCCCTTTTTGAGTTCTCCGGCGCCTGCGGCGGCTGCGGGGAAACCCCCTACGTGAAGATCCTCTCCCAGCTCTTTGGGGACCGGGCGGTAATCGCCAACGCCACGGGGTGTTCCTCGATTTACGGCGGGAACCTCCCCACCACCCCCTACGCCCAGCGGGCCGACGGCCGGGGACCGGTCTGGTCCAACAGCCTCTTTGAGGACGCCGCCGAATTCGGCATGGGGATGCGGCTCACGAGCGACAAGCTGGCCGAACACGCCCGGGAAGTGGCCCGTGAGGCCAAGGCCGCCGGCATCCAGCCGGCCCTTATCGACAAGCTCCTGGCCAATACCCAGGCCGATGACGCGGCCATTGAGGAACAGCGGAAGCTGGTGGATGAGCTGAAAAAGGCCCTGGCAAAAGAAACCAAACCCCTGGCCAAAAACCTCCTCTCCCTCTCGGACCACTTTATCAAGCGTTCCGTGTGGATCCTGGGGGGGGACGGCTGGGGTTATGACATCGGTTACGGCGGCCTCGACCACGTGCTGGCCGCCGGCCGGAACGTAAACGTCCTCTGCCTGGATACGGAGGTCTACTCCAACACCGGTGGCCAAATGTCCAAGGCGACCCCTGTAGGGGCCATTGCCAAGTTCGCCGCGGGGGGCAAGGACATCACCAAAAAGGACCTGGGGGCCATGGCCATGAGTTACGGCTATGTGTATGTGGCCAAGGTTTCCATGGGGGCCAATATGAACCAGGTGATCAAGGCCTTCCGGGAGGCGGAGAGCTACGACGGTCCTTCGATCATCATCGCCTATTCCCACTGCATCAACCACGGCATCGACATGAGCCGCGGCCTGGAACAGCAGAAGGGGGCGGTTACCTCGGGGCTCTGGCCCCTGTACCGTTACGATCCCCGGCTCAAGGATCAGGGGAAAAACCCCTTCCAGCTTGATTCCAAAGAGGCGACCACCACCCTTGAGGACTTTATGTACAAAGAAGTACGGTTCAAGAGCCTCAAAGCCGCTTCCCCGGAACGGGCCGAAGCCCTCCTCGTCAAAGCCAAGGCCCAAGTCGACCGGGTATGGAAGGAATACCGCTATTTAGCCGAACGGCCTTTCTAAAAACAACGGGGCGGCCGCAAAGCCGCGATCTTTGCGGCCGCTTCTTCCCATACCTAATGGGCTTGTATGTTTGTAGCAGTCGATGAATGGGCTTATGTTTAAATTGGGGTAGTTATGGCTGAGGATCTTTTAGACAAGGTATTTTCATTTATTTCCGGCGACAATGAAGCCGGCTCGGATAATAATAAAATTTTATTGCGGCAGATAGTACGGGAGATCAGCCAAAATAAATACGCGAAATTCTTCAAAGCAAAGTCCGAAGAATATGAACCGGCCATGGCTCAATTTTTTTATGATATCTATAAAACCATTTATCCGGCTCAGGCCTTTGCCCAGGATACGGAAAAATTGGCCCGGATTCGGCATATCACCATTGAAGCCTTTATGGACAAAACAACCAAAGAAGCGGTACGGCGCCTCACCCCGGACGCTATCGAAGCCCGGTCCAAAACGACGCCTCCCCGGGAGCTCATCGCCCAGCTTAAAGAAGATCTGAACACCCTTTCCAGCGGCTTTGATGTGAACCGGATAAATTCGGCAAACCGGTGTTACAATCTTATGTTGACCTTTTTCCAGTTCGTGGAATTTGATTTTTTTATGTTATTGAGAAAATTCGACCTCGACTTATCTCCGGGAGATTTCAGCGTCCCCCCAAAATTCACCGCCGTAAAAGCGGATTCCCTGATTCATGATTTGGAGAATTTTCAGATAATATCCCAGGCCCTGGAGCCCTCGGCGGACTGGAAAAATGTTTTTACCATCTTTAAAGCCTGCCAGATGCCCGTCATTCCCCTGGAACAATGGAATATTCTGCTCCAAAATCTCAAGGAAGTAAAAAGCTCCGGCATCATCGATCTGACGGTTCAATACGCAACCAGAAATCCTATCTGGATAGTAAAACCCCAAATTCCCCGTGAACAGGCGATGGATTCCTGGCTTGAATCAAAACAAAACGAAATCCAGGGGTATATCGCCAAGATTGTTAATACCCAGCGGAACGCCCAAATAGAAGCCCTGGCAAAAAACATTTTTGGGACCGCCGATATTATCCGGCTGCGGTACTATACCGATAAAAACAGCGAAATTTACCGGAAAAAAAATCTGGAAACCTTTACCCACGCCGCGGGACTCAACTATTTGCTGGCCTTTATTACGGAGTATCTGGATAAGGAACTCCAGGAACTCTGCGATATCCTCCTTATCCGGGGACAATGGACCAGCAATCCCGCCTCCCGGGAAATGTCCGACGGTTTTCACGGGGTAATGGAATTGCCCGAACAGATCCTGGCCTTGGACAATACCCTGTCGGAAAAGGGCGATAATGGAGCCCGGCTGCGGGGCGCCTTGCTCAGGGTTGACCGGGATAAAAGCCAGATCCGGTACATCAATAGTATTATCGGAAACATTAACGAAGAGGCCCAGGCGCTTATCACTTCCGCCGCCCAAAACCTGATCATCGTGGGAAAACACATAAAAAATCTGCTGGATGATTTTCAGAAGAGTCCCCATGAACTTATCATGAACTGGAAGGAATTAGGTTACGTGTCCAGGACTCCCATCGGACAGCGGATCGCGGATGCGTATAAAAAAATCAACTTTTTTATTCAGCTGATGCAATTTTTCTCCGCATCTTCCTGAAAACTGCCGCCGTGGTCTGGTTATAATCGGTCTTTTTTTTTATAATTAAGAAATGTACTTAACAAAAACCACCCATATACTTCGAATTGGTTTTATCTCCACCCGTTTTAAGGGTACCGACGGAGTATCTCTGGAAACCGTTAAATGGCGGCAGGTACTGGAAAAGATGGGCTGTGAATGTTTTTTCTTTTCAGGGCTTTCCGATTGGGATCCGGATAAATCCATGGTAGTGGACGAAGCTTTTTTTGGGCATCCGGCGATCCTGGAAATCCAGAATCGTTGTTTTGGGACCACCGTTCGGAGAGAATCCCTGACCGGGGATATCCAGGCAGTTCGTTTCCGATTAAAACAGGCCATCTATGATTTTGTGGATACCTTTAAGCTGGACCTCCTCATCACCGAAAATGCCCTGACCATCCCCATGCATATTCCCCTGGGACTGGCTATCACTGAATATGTCGCCGAAACCGGAATCCCCGTTATTGCCCATCACCATGATTTTTCCTGGGAACGGCAGCGGTTTTCCGTCAACTGTGTGGAAGATTATCTTTCCATGGCCTTTCCCCCCCGGCTGCATACGATAAACCATGTGGTGATCAATTCCGAGGCCCGGCAGCAGCTTTCTTTCCGCTGCGGGCTTTCGTCCATCATTATTCCCAATGTCTTTGACTTTGACTCGTCCCCCCCTGAATTGGACGATTACGGCCGTACCCTGCGGCAGGATCTGGGGGTCGCCCCGGAGGAAACCCTGCTGTTACAGCCCACCCGGGTGGTGGCCCGGAAAGGAATAGAACACGCCATAGAGCTTGCCGGCCGCCTGAAGGATAAAAAGGCCAAACTCCTTATCAGCCATCAGGAACGGGACGAGGGGTCCGATTATTTTCAGCGAACCATGGACTATGCGGGCCTCCTCGGGGTGGATGTGATAGTACGGCCGGATATCATCGGCGCCGAGCGGGGGCTTACCGAATCGGGGGCGAAAAAATACAGCCTCTGGGATTGTTATTTAAACGCGGATTTTGTTACCTATCCTTCTACCTACGAGGGTTTCGGTAACGCCTTTCTGGAAGCGATTTGGTTTAAAAAACCGATCCTCGTAAACCGCTATTCGATCTTTCAGGAAGACATAGAACCCCTGGATTTTGACGTGGTGGTTATGGAAAATTATGTAACCCCGGAGATCATTGAAACCGTCCGGACCATTATTGATAATCCCGGAGCGATAATGCTTATGGGGACAAAAAATTTTGAATTGGGCCGCCGGTTTTTCTCCTTCAGGCTTTTGGAACAGCGGCTTCACCAGGTGATGATGAATTTCGGGCAGCTATGAGACTTTGGAAAAAGCCGCCGGCCATGAAAAAAAGGGGGGGGTGTTTTACCCTGCTCCTTTCCCTGCTTTTTTGCGGGTGTTTTGAATCCAAAACCATCACCCTTTGGACGGATCGGCCCGAATTTGCCGTTTATGCGGAATACTTTAATTCCACCCAGAATGCGTACAAGGTGGAAACCCGGTACGTCGAATCCCTTTCCTCGGAACTTGCCGATTCTCCAGCCTCGCCGGATATTGCCGTCGGCAGTTGGCTGAAAAATACCTCCACCCGGATACTGTTCAGCCCCCTGGATGACCTCTTTAAAAAAGACAAGGGGGAGGTGAAAAACGCTTTTTATCCCCACCTTTTGGCCCTGGGTAATATTGAAGGAAAACAATACCTCCTGCCGGTGTCATTCAACATTCCCGCCCTCGCATTTGCCCGGAATAACAGCTATCTGCTCCCCAATTCCTTTACGGTGAATTTAGATGAAATCAGGGAAGTGGGAAAAGCCTACAATACCGAAAACAACGGCGTCTATTCCCGGATGGGATTTTCCCCCTCCTGGAGTGACGACTTCCTTTTTATGACCGCAACCCTTTTTAACGCCTCTTTTCGGGAGGCGGCCCCCCTGGCTTGGGACCCGGAAGCCCTGGAACGGGCCATGGTATACGTCCGGGACTGGATCGAGGATGCCAACCAAGGGTTCCGGGCGGAGGATGATTTTGTTTTTAAATATTTTTATGATCCCCCCTCAAACCTTGCCCTGTCGGGACGGATCCTCTTTACCTATATGAACAGCGCGGACCTGTTTACCCTGACGGAGGAAAAGCGGACCAACCTTGATTTCCGGTGGATCGCGGAAAAAAATATCATCCCCCTGTCGGAGGAAGCCGTTTATTTGGGGATCTGTAAAAGGGGCAAGGCTAAAAAAGCGGCGGAGGCTTTTACCCATTGGTTTTTTCAGGAGGATACCCAGCGCCACCTCCTGGAGGCGAGCCGGGACAAGTGGCTGACCGAAACCTTCTTTGGCATTGGAAACGGCTTTTCCGCGCTCAGGACCGTAACGGAATACATCTTCCCCCAATTTTACCCGAACCTCCTGGGACATATGCCCCCGGAAGATTTTCTTTCCCCTCCCAACATACTCCCCTGGAACTGGACGGCCATTAAAGAACGGGTCATCCTCCCCTACCTTCAAGACCGGATCCGCAGTGACAACCGGAACACCATCCGTTCCCTGGAACGGCGCCTCGGCGAATGGGTCAGGCTCAACCGGGGTCTGTAAATCTCCGGCAATTTTCAGTTTAAGGATTCCAAAACAAAAAGACACCTATTTGGAAAAATCTCTGAAAATATCGCAAAAACTCCAAGAATCGGTTTCAAAACCGGTCGAGTTTTTATAATGGAGAATTAGGTAAAATCTTGGCTTATACTTTTTTTTCTTTCTCCGATATTGTAAATAAGGACGTTGGACCGGCCTTGTTTAAAAGGCCGTATCCGCCTTAGGAACTGCGGAGGATAAAAAGATGGTTCGGGGTATTATGTCATCGGGAGTTCCCACTATCGGATACGCCATCAGCGTATCCGGGGGAGGCAGAATGTCCCTTCCCGTATCCCCGGCTAGTTATATTTATTCCCACTTTAAGCATGTCTCCGGGACCCCCGCCCCCGAAGGGGTACACGGGGTGACTATAAACAAGTTGAAGCTTCTGGACGTCCTTATCGAACAACTGAACCAGATCAAGCAACGGCCGGAACCGGCGGCGGATTTTTCCCCGTCGGATGAACATATCGATGCCCTGATCGAACAATATGAAAACCAAATCCGACAGGCCCGGGCGGCAAGCAGTGTTATGCCCTATGCCCCTACTCCCGCGGCTCCCACCGGGGCGGTTTTTAATCTGGTCGCATAAATCCCCAGGTTCGGATCTTCCCTCCCCGGTTAAACCGTCATTGACCATTTCTTCTTTAGATGCTATGCTCTCATTCTACCGGCGCGGGAATTTCCCGCCGCCCTGACCTTATTTTTTGGAAGAGGTATAAAATTCTATGGTTTCCAAGGGGAAAAAAAGACCGGATCCGGCGGAAAAGTCCGTTCAGAATGAATTTATCCGCCGATTCAAATCAAATCCATTTATTTTTATCGGGACCATCGTTATTTTGATAATCGTTATTGTTGCCTTTGTGCTGGTCCCCGCCCTCGTGCCCGCTACGGAGGGGGCAAATGTTGATTTAACCTTTGGTTTTTACGATAAGATTCCTATTAGCTATGTGCGGGGGAATTATCTGGCCCAGGTGCAGGCATCGTATGCCCAATATATGCAGGGTTCTATAAACGAAAGTAATGCCCTGTCCATATCCAGCCGGATCTGGCGTTCCGCCTTTGAGGAAACGGTCATCCACATTGGTATATTGCAGGAAATGAAAAAGGCCGGGTTTGTTCTTCCCCCGGAACTGGTCGATAAGCAAGTACGGACCTTACCTGAGTTTCAAGAAAACGGCCGGTTTTCCCTGTCCAGGTACCGCCAGTTAGATAAGTCCGCCCAGCTCTCCCTGTGGAAAGAGGTTCAGGATTCGCTTATCACCCAACGGTATTTATCCGATGTATCCCTCAGGCAGTCTTCCAAAGAAGCCTCGTTTATCAGCGCCATGGCATCCAAAGAACGGAGCTTCGCCCTGGTGTCTTTTCCCTTAAGTTCCTATCCGGTAGAAGAAATTACCGCTTTTGCCCAAGAAAACCCGGATCTCT
This sequence comes from Spirochaetaceae bacterium, assembly GCA_031282145.1. Taxonomy (GTDB): domain Bacteria; phylum Spirochaetota; class Spirochaetia; order Treponematales; family Breznakiellaceae; genus JAIRMO01. The sequence goes on from JAITEG010000106.1 coordinate 9,189, forward strand.
TTAAAACCGTCCACCTTTCAAAAATAACCATCAATTCCAATGAACGGGAGCTTCGGGAGGTCCTCCGTTCCGTTGAGCAGGGAGACATGAGTTTTGAGGAGGCCGCCCGGACCCACTCGCAGGATAACTTTGCCGAAAGCGGCGGGGATACCGGCGTTAAAATGGCCTATGAGCTGACCGAGGAAATTCCCGATGAAAGCGAGCGGGAGACGGTGCTGACCCTCGTCCGGGGGGACGTGAGTCCCATTGTTAAGGTGCCGTCAGGGTGGGCTTTTTACCGGGCGGAGGAAAATTCCTCCCCGGCGGACTTGAATGACCAGGATACGGTGGAAAAGATCCGTACCTATCTCACCGGATTCAGACGGGGCATTATGGATGATTGGCTGATAGCACAGGCGGAACAGTTCATCGCCCAGGCGGAAGAAACGGGATTCGATAGTGCGGCGGACGCATTGGGTTTGGCCAAACAGAATTTCGGACCGGTAGCTATCAATTATGGCAACTTTGCCCTGTTTAAATCCCTCGCAAGCGATACCGTGAGCGAGCTTGGGGCGGCGGTTTCCAATGAAAACTTCTGGCGGATCGCTTTTTCCACCCCACTGCAAAGTCCTTCCACGCCCTTTATGTTGGGAAATAATGCCCTGGTCCTGTTTCCTCTGGAAGAAAATACCCTGGAAGAAGCTGAGATTGAAAGTATAGCCTCCTCCTATACTTCTTATTGGCTCAATAACAACACCGATCAAAGCATCCGAAACCGTTTTATACAGAGTGAAAAATTGGAAGATAACTTTTGGACCACTTATTTTAGATACCTTCAGCCCTCTATTTAGTCCATGACCGGTGAACAGCTCCGGTCCGGTGAAGGACCGGAGGGGGGATCTTTCTTTTATAAAGGGAAGACCCTCCTTTCCCGGAAGGACCCCAAAGGTCAGGCGGAGCGTATAGCCGGTCTTTTTCCTAAATCCAAGCGGACCCTCTATGTTTGTCCCTCCCCGTTATACGGGTACGGTCTTGGGGTGTTATTGCAATCCCTGGACCCCGATTCGGCGGTCCTTTGCGTGGAGGCGGACGAGGGGCTTCTGGACCTGTCCCGGCTTTCCATGGAAGGGCTCTTGCGGGAAAATCCAAACCTGCGCCTGGCCTATGCCGGGGAAGAGGCGGAACTTTGCGCCTATGTACGGCAAATCTGGGGGGGGCGGCGCTTCCGCCGGGTAGAAATCCTCCGGCTCTCAGGGGGCTGGCAGCTTTTCCCCGAAACCTACGATTCCCTGGTCAATTCCCTCAGGCGGAACATAAACACCGATTGGGCTAATGCCATGACCCTGGTGAAACTGGGCCGGCGTTATATCAGAAACGCCCTGCGAAACCTCGCCCTGATTCCAAAAACGCAAACGATTTCGGATGTTTCCTTTGGCCGGAGTCCGGTCCTCGTATTGGGGGCCGGTCCTTCCCTGGACGGACTCCTCGAGGGGCTTTCCCGTTTTTTTGGAGGGGCCCTGGGGGATCCCGCAAAAAGGCCCTTCAGGATTATCTGTGTGGATACCGCTCTCCCTTCCCTGAAAGCGCGGAACCTTGCGCCGGACCTCGCGGTGATCCTGGAAAGCCAGCAGTGGAACCTGGGGGATTTTATCGGTTCCGGCGGCTCACGCATACCGGCAGCCATGGACCTTTCGGCCCTCCCCGCCTCGGGGGAAATCCTGGGGGGGCCGGTTTTTCTTTTCGTAACCCCCTGGACCAGCCTCTCCCTGTTTAAACGGCTCCAAGGGGCGGGTCTTCTTCCCCGGACCATGGCGCCCCTGGGTTCCGTGGGGCTCACCGCTACGGCCCTGGCCCGGGAGCTTTCCTCGGGGCCTATCGTTACCGGCGGGCTCGATTTTTCTTTTACCCTTGACGCGTACCATGCCCGGGGAACGCCGGGACATTTGAACCGCCTCTACCGGCAGAACCGTTTCCATAGCCTTATCCCCGGGGGAGGGGCTTTCCGCCGGGGGGTCTTAAAAAAAACAGCCAAATCGGGGGCGGCGGTCTTAAGCGATCCGGCCATGGCCTCTTACCGGGACCTCTTTGAACAGGAATTTGCCGGGGAAGAACGGATCTACGACCTGGCGGGTCCGGGGCTGCCCCTGGGAACCGTCCCCCTCTCCTTGGAAAAAGCCGGGGAGATCCTGGGGGGAGGTCCCGGTCCGGCCTTTTTTCGTCCCGCCCCCCCGGAGACGGAGAGCCGCACAAGGGCCGTGGAAGCCTTTGTCCGGGGGGAACGGGAGGCTCTCTTCACGCTCCGAAAGATCCTCACCGGGGAAATAAAAGTCCCGGAAGAATCCCTCGGAGAACTCCTGGACCGCCAAGATTACCTCTGGGCCCATTTTCCCGATTGCGCCGGAACCGGGGGCAGACGCCCCCCCCCGGGGGATCTGTCCTTCCTCAAGCGGGTCCGGGCGGAGATCGACCCCTTTATCAGACTTTTAGGCCGGGTCTTGGAGGAACTGGGTGGATCCTATTGACGGATTGACCTTTACATAATAAATTGAGGCTGTTCCATAAGGACCTGCGGGGGTGTTATCATGAAGCGTTCAGAAATAAACCGGTATATAACTACGGCCATGGAATTTATCCGGAACCAGGGGTTTGCCCTGCCCCCTTTTGCCTTTTGGAGCCCTCAGGACTGGGAACAAAAGGGGGAAGAATACCGGGAAATAAGGGAAAATCAGCTGGGCTGGGACTTAACGGATTTTGGCAGCGGCGATTTTGAAAAAATAGGCCTCCTGCTTTTTACTATCCGGAACGGTAATGTTTCCCCACGCAACGGGCTGCTAGCAGCCTTGCAAAAAACCTATGCAGAAAAGGTCATGGTGGTAAACCCCGGACAGGTAACCCCCTACCATTACCACAAAAGTAAAATGGAAGATATTATCAACCGGGGGGGAGGAGGCTTCCTGAAGGTTCAGGTATACGGTTCCCTGGGGGAACGGGTTCTGGACGAAAAATCCCCGGTTTCCGTGGCGGTGGACGGCCGGAATTACTCCGTGGAAAGCGGGTCCATCATATCCCTTGCCGCCGGTGAAAGCATCACCCTGTTTCCGGGGGTATTTCATCAATTCTGGGCCGACGGGACCACCCTGCTCCTGGGGGAGGTATCCATGGTAAACGATGATCACCGGGATAATTTTTTTCTTAACGGCCAAGGCCGTTTTCCCGCCATTGATGAAGACGAGGCGCCCCGCTTTCTTTTGGTCGGAGACTATTCCAGGGCTTCATAAGCAACAGGCTGCTCGCAGCCTCCCGCAAGGGAATTGGCATCACCCTCAAGTTTCTTTGGTTTTGAGGACCGCGAGGAAGGCGCTCTGGGGGAGTTCCACGTCCCCCACCATCTTCATCCGTTTTTTCCCTTCCTTCTGCTTTTCCAGGAGTTTTCGTTTCCGGGTGATGTCCCCGCCGTAACACTTGGCCAATACGTCCTTCCGTAGGGCGTTAACCGTTTCCCGGGCGATGATCTGGCTTCCGATGGCCCCCTGGATGGGGATTTTGAACTGCTGCCGGGGGATCTCGTCCCGGAGCCGTTCACAGACAAGCCGGGCCCGCTCATAGGCGTTGCCCTTGAAGACCAATTGGGAAAGGGCGTCCACCCCCTTTCCATTGAGGAGTATATCCAGTTTAACCAGTTCCGTGGTTTTATATTCGGTGATATCGTAATCAAAGGAAGCGTAACCCCGGCTCGTGCTTTTAAGGCGGTCGTAAAAATCGAAGAGAACCTCCGAAAGGGGCATGTCGTAGATGAGCTCCACCCGCTTTTCGTCCAGGTAGGTCATGTTGGTCTGGACCCCCCGCTTTTCCATGCAGAGGGTCATAATGTTTCCCAAGAAGGAAGCGGGGGTGATAATCGAAGCCCTGATATAGGGTTCCTCCGCCCCTTCCACTTTCCCCTCTTCGGGATACTCCATAGGGTTATCCACAAAAATCTCTTCCCCGGTCCGAAGGTGTACCTTGTACCTTACCGACGGGGCGGTAAAGATCACCGACTGGTCGAATTCCCGCTCCAGCCGTTCCTGGATCACCTCCAGGTGGAGGAGCCCCAAAAAGCCGCAACGGAACCCGAACCCCAGAGCCGCGGAAGAGTCCTTTTCGTATACTAAAGAGGCATCGTTGAGCTTTAATTTTTCCAGGCTGCTCTTGAGTTCCTCGTAATCGTTGGAATCCACCGGATATATTGAGGAAAACACCACGGGTTTTACCTGTCGAAACCCCGGCAGGGGGGAAGCGCAGGGATTTTCCGCGCCGGTCACCGTATCCCCCACCCGGACATCCCCCACGGTTTTTATCCCGGCAATGAGGTAACCCACACTCCCCGCGGAAAGTTCCTGCGTCTCCGCAAGGGCAAGCTTAAAGACCCCCAGGGTCTCAATTTCATATTCCGACCCGTTGGACATAAACCGGATCTTCATCCCCCGCTTGAGGGAACCGTCGAAAATCCGAAGGTGTACCACCACCCCCCGGTAGGGATCGTAGTGGCAGTCGAAGATCAGGGCCCGCAGGGGGGCGTCGCTTTTTCCCGACGGCGGGGGGATCCGCCGGACAATGGCCTCAAAAAGCTCGTCTACCCCGGTTCCCTGGCGGGCGGAAACCAGAAGGGCTTTTTCGGAATCCAACCCCAGATCGTGGTCTATCTGTTTTTTGGTCCCGCTTATATCCGCCGCGGGCATATCGATCTTGTTGATCACCGGCAGGATCTCTAAATTGTGTTCCAATGCCAGGTACATATTGGACAGGGTCTGGGCCTGTACCCCCTGGGTGGCGTCCACCAGGAGCAGGGCCCCCTCGCAGGAATTGATAGCCCGGGAAACTTCGTAGGTAAAGTCCACATGACCGGGGGTATCCACCAGGTTAAGCTCGTATTCCACCCCGTCGGAGGCGGTATAGGGGATGGTTACCGCCTGACTTTTAATGGTTATGCCCCGTTCCCGTTCAATATCCATAGTATCCAGGATCTGATCCTGAAAATTCCTATCTTCCACGAGGTGGCCCTTCTGGATTAACCTATCCGCCAGGGTGGATTTGCCGTGGTCAATATGGGCGATGATGCAAAAATTACGGATCCCTTCGGGTTTGGTCATGGTTTATATAACCACATTTCCCGTATCTTTTAAAGTGGGAATACGGTAGAGCCTTGAGCTTATTGCAAAACCCGGTTATTTTGAAACAAATTCTTTAATCAGGAGCGGTTATGAGAAGAAAAGAGCGGGAAATAACGGACCTTGAAGAACTCTTGGCCGTCGTAAGCCGGTGTAAAGTATGCCGGCTTGCCATGGCGGAAAACAACCGGCCCTATGTGGTCCCCCTGAATTTCGGGTATGAATACCAAAACGGGGAACTCTCCCTCTATTTTCACGGCGCCCAGGAGGGAAAAAAAATCGATATCCTCAAAAACAATCCCGAGGTATGTTTTGAGATGGACGGGGGTCACCAATTAATCGAAGGCCGGGAAGCCCATGAGTACAGCTTTGCCTATGAAAGCGTCATCGGCTTCGGCAGGATTGTTTTTGTAGAAGAGGATGAAAAAAAGGCCTATGGCCTCAATCTCCTGATGAAACATCAAACCGGGCAGGACCGGGACTTTGTTTTTGACGGGCCCCGGCTGCGGGCAACGGCGGTTTACCGGGTAACGGCCCGGTCCTTCACCGGGAAACGCCGGGACCAAAAAGTTCCCCTCCGGGAAACTTCGCCCTTTTAGCCCCCGTATCGGCGCAAGCGTTTCATACCCCCGCTTCAAGGGGCAATTAGGGCATTATTTCTTTATATATTAGGGAAAATTAACCGATAATGACACTATGGGTATGATTTCTATCCTCGCGGTAGTTATTGTTTTGATCGTAATTGTCATTATTATGATCACTGTCCTGGGCCGAGCCAAAGGCGGGGGCAGCGGCGGCAAACGGGCAAAGGGCAGGGATGCCATATTAAAAAAAGCCACAAAACGGCTGAATCAGAATCCCCGAGATCCCGAAGGGCTCGCGGCCTTGGGGGATCTTTATTATCAGGAAGAAGCTTGGGATAAGGTCTTCAAGAACTATGAAATCCTCGTGGAATTAGCCAGTTCTTCTCCGGCGATCAATGAATTTGAAGTAAATCTGCGGTATGCTATAGCGGCCATAAAGCTGGGCTTTACCAATGAAGCCTATAGGGGGTTTACCACTGCCCGGTCCCTCAAGTCGGATAATTTTGAAGTTAACTACAACCTGGGGTATTTGGAATTTCAGCGGAAGAATTATGAGCGGGCGGTCCAGCTCCTCCAACAGGCCCGCAACCAGGAAAGCGAACACGCCCCCACCCTCAGGTATCTGGGACATTCTCTTTTCAAACTTAAAAAATACAAAGAAGCCATGGCCTATATCCGTAAAGCCATAGACATCGCCCCGGAAGACAAGGAATCCCTTTACGCCCTCGCGGAATGTTATTATGAGGTTAATCAAACCGAACAAGCCCTGCGGATCTTCGGCCATCTTCGGCCGGATCCCGTGATGGGACCCAACGCCTGCCTTTTTTCCGGTACCATCAACATGAACCAACATCAATACGAACGGGCAATTCAGGATTTTGAGATAGGGCTGCGGCATCAAAATATCAAACCCGACATACTGATTGAGTTAAAATACCGGGCGGCCACCGTCTATCTAAAAATGCAGGAAATCGGTAAAGCCCTGGGCCACCTCAAGGAAATCCAAGCTGAAAACCCCACCTACCGGGACGTGGCGGTACTAATCGGGAGATACCAGGAACTCAATGCCAACCGCAATCTCCAGATATTCCTCATGGCCCCTTCAGCGGATTTTGTCGCCCTGTGCCGCAAAATAGTTATGACCTATTATACCCGGGCCAAGATAAAAATTACCAATATTTCGGTGAACAAAAATGAATGGGCGGACATTTTGGCTGAGGTGGACACCTCTAAATGGTCGGACCTCGTGATGTTCCGGTTTATCAGGACCCAGGGGACCGTGGGGGAACTGATTGTTCGGGACTTCCACTCCCACCTCAAGGAAGTAAAGGCCGGCAAGGGCATTTGTATCTCCGTGGGGAATTTTTCCGATGAGGCCAAACGTTACACCGAAGCCCGGCTCATCGACCTTATCGAAAAAGACAAACTCAGCGCCATCCTCAACACGGTGGACGCAAAATCCACCCGGACCGTTCCCACCAAAAAATAAGGGATCCCCTCGCCGAACCCGGAGGGAGGACAGCCGGTTTTAGAAGCATACTTATCACCGGTATATTATTAATTTTTTTCCATTCACAAATTTTTTTCCATTCCCTCTTTACACACTACGATAAATTCATGATATAATACGATCATGCATTATTGGTTTTCATTCGGAAACATAAGAAATTGCGGATCCACGGTTATCCTGATTATCGGCATACTCTTTTCCGGTTGTGTAAGCCAACAACAGGTGATGGTAGGAGTTTCGAGGGACTTATCCTCCACCTACGCCTTGTATCCTTCCATAGAAGTTGATATTTCCGCCGTCTCCGATGGAGATCTTGCCGCAATCAAGGATGCGGGGGTGGAAACCTACTTTGCGCCGAACAGCGGCCTCAGGGAAAAGGTCAACGCCCAAACCATGTTTTTTTCTGAGGAACAGACCCTGCCCCAGACCCTTTTCTCCCGGGCGGAGATATGGCAAACATGGCTGGCCAAGGATCCATCGACCCTGGTGATTATCGCTGGTCTGCCCCATGACCCCGAAATGCCCGCTTCCCCGGCACCGGATCCCCGGATTCTGACGATCCCCATAAAAAGACGGTATGTTTTCGCTCCAAAAGTGTATGTATTGATTGAGCCCAAAAAAGTAGTACAGATAAAAGAAGCGCCGGTTGATCCAAAACTACCTTAAATAAGGAGTGGTTATGCAATATAATGAGCTTTTGCACTGGAGTGATGGTCAGTTTTTGCAGCCCCATCATTTTCAGTATTTACAGCGGCAATTCAGTGAATATATCAGGCAGAATCGTTTTTTTTCACTGCACTACCCCTACGGACTTCTGGACTTTGAACTGGATCTTGAATCTCTTTCCGGAAGCCGGGTGGTGGTCAAGCGGTTTTCCGCGCTTATGGAAAGCGGTCAGGAATTATCCATGCCCGGAAATTGCGTACTCTCTCCGTTGGATCTTGCCCCGGTACTCCAACAGGACCCCTATGAACTAACCATCTATATCGCCCTTCCCCGGTGGTCGGAATTCGACGCCAACATGGTGGAAGACGACCATCCCGCTGAAAAACGGCGTTACCTTGCCCAGAAAAAGCGGCTTCGGGATGAAAATTCCGGGGATAATGAGATCACCTTGGTAAGTCGCCGGTTGAACGCCCGGCTTACCACCAACCTGGACGATAACAAGGACATGGAACTCTTACCGGTGGTGAAACTTTCGGTCCTCAGCCACGACCGTTCCGTAAACGCCTTGACCATAAACGAAAAGTATATCCCCCCCTTTGTGCAGATTACCCAGGATAATCCCCTCATGGGAATTATCACCGGCCTTTTAGTCGATGTCCGGCGCTGCCGGGACAAAGCTCTGGACACCCTCTCTTCGGCTAAGGCGCAAAATGGCGGGGAACCGGCGGGGGAGACCCTTTCCGACGACCTTTACGCCATACAGCGGTTCAGGATTCTCAATATCTACGAAATAAGGCTGTCCGCTCTGATAGAAACCGGCCGTATAAGCCCCTATAGCTTTTACCTGGAATTGCTCTCCTTCCTGGCGGAGCTTATGGGCTTTGATCCCTACAATAGCATCAATGAGATCCCGCGGTACAACCATGATGACTACGCCCCCCAATTCAATACGGTGATCAAGGATATCCGGTCCTTTATCCTGGCGGGGGGCAGCGCCGATTACAAGAAGCTCGACTTCTCTCCGATAGAAGAAGGGGAGTACCTGTTTACCCAGATCCGGCTGGAAGATCTTCTGGGCATGGAAAAGTTGTATCTGGCGATAAAAACCACTGCGGAATCGGATGCCGTTATTTCCGCCCTGGAAACCGGTGATACCTTCAAATTGATAAACCCCGCCTCAAAAACGTTGCGGATCCGGGGTGTTAAGTTGAACGCCGAGCGATATCCGCCCCGGTATCTTCCGATACTCAAAGACACCCTATGGTTCTTTCTGGATGTCAAGGAGTCTGCGGCGGTGTGGCGGGAGATTCGGGAAGAACAGGGGATGATTATCGATTATGCCCCCGATCTGTTTCCGGCATTGGAAGCGACCCTCTATATTACTCTGGGGAACACTTAAATGGGGAAGGTCACGGATCTTGAAAGAGTCTGTAACCCCTTGTTTCTGACGATATGTAATTATTGGCAGCTTGCCTGTATCGATAGTCCGGTTGAATTAGACGATTTTAGAAAAAACATCCTTGCCGTTCTGGAAGATATCCGATCACGGGCAATGCAGGACGATACCCTGGGCAAAGAATTCGCCCTTATCGAGAAACCCCTGATTTTTTTTATCGATTATATAGTGAGGGAAGGCAGATTCTCCTTTAGGAATAATTGGCATATTCTGGCCCGTAATTACAATGAACTTTCGGGGGATGAAAAGTTTTTTGATCTGCTGGACGAATCCCTGCAAAATCCCGATGCCAAAAATCTAACGGCTCTCTTTTTCCTGATGCTGGGTCTGGGATTCGATGGTATGTACCGAAGAAACCAGGACCATATCCAGCACTGCTTGGAGCTATGCGCTCAAAATACGAAACCGGATTTTGACATTTTTTCCAAACCCATTGTGCCTGAACCGAAAAAACGGTTGGGAATTTTTGCCCGCCGGCGCAGGCCGGGGGTGTGGTTAGCTCTGATGGTTACCGGTCTCTTTATGGCGGCCTGTGTTACCTTTAATCTGATAACCTTTATCCGCAGTACCGCAGACTACCGGACCCTTTTGACAAAAACCGTATCGGATTCCCTCCCCACGGCCGTAAGCACCTACCGGCCTGTCGTCCCCCGGGAGCCCGCGGCGGTGGAGTCCATTGAAAACGTTTCCGTTTTTGTCGGTGAACCGGATTCGGCCAAAGAAGGCACAGGGGGCACGGTGGAACCCATTGAAAGTGTCTCGATCTTTGCCGGCGACTATCCATTGGTTTATCCCGAAGAGGACAATTCGGTTGAGCCCGGTGAAAATGGCCCGGTAAACGGCGAGGGTTTAGAATGAATCCGATAACATTATTAACTTCCTTTATAAACTATGTTAAGAATACCGCCACGGGCAAGCTCATTCTGGGTATTATTTTACTGGTATTATTTTTGCTGATCCTTTTGCCCCTGTTCCGCAAATTACGGCGGCGGCAGATAAAGGAAAAGGAAACCCGGGAAATAATGAAAGACCTCTTTACCTGGCGGCATCTGGCCCAGCTGGTAAAGGGAGGCGGAGATCACGAAAAGGCAAAACAAGAACTTTCTGACAACTTGGTCAAGATCAACGATCTTTTAAAGCAGGGGCTTAAAAAATTCATCCCCCATGAACGGGCCCTGTATGCGAATCCCTGGTTTGTGCTGCTTGGGGAACCCCGTTCCGGTAAGTCCTCCCTCCTTGAATCCAGCGACCTGGAGTTCCGATCATCGGCAGTGGAAAAAGATGCCTCCGATGACGGTAAAAACAGCCTGCCGGTGCGGCTGTGGAGCGGGACCAGTGCGGTGGTGTGCGATATCAGCGGCCGGGTATTCTTTGACCGGTGGCTTGACGGTTCCAGCGCGGAATGGAACTACATAATCAAACAAATTTGCCGTATCCGGAGAAAATGGCCCCTGGACGGCATCATCATCACAATTCCCGCGGACGCGCTTCTGGTGGATGACGATAATCTTACGTCCCACAAGGCGATCCTCATGGCTAACGAATTGAGCAGTCTCTTGCAAAACTGCGGGATGTTTTTGCCCTGTTACGTAGTGATAACCAAACTGGACATGGTAAACGGTTTTCACGAATACGCGGAATTTATCCGGGGGGATTTGCGTCATCAGATCTTGGGATTTGAAAACACCACCAAATGGTATAACCAGGAAAAATTCGATGAGTTCTGGCAGTTGCTGAATGAACGGCTGACATCCGGCGCGAAACAGCTTATTGCCGAAAATACCCGGCGGTATGCGTCGCATCCGGAAGCCCGGATGGATACCGCGGCTAAAATATGGACCTTCGCGGACACCCTGAACGGCATGGGGGAAAACATCAAAACTTACCTCAACGCTTTGTTCAGCGCCGATAATTACCATGGAACCGGCTATACCTCTTTTGAGGGAATTTATTTGACCTCGGCCAAGGATATGTTTATCTCCCTCAGCCCCGTCATGGCCGGCCTTGGGGGCCTGTCCCCGGAGGAATTGGTCATACCCGGTAATACGCCGGAGACCAACGATACCGCCCCGGTAAAACAAGGAGGAGACCACTCTCTGATGTTGCTCCCCAGCCGGCAGACCGCCCTGATCCAGAGCATAGGGCAGTTTAATTGGAACCACAGTTATTTTATCCGGGACGTGTTTCATACCCGTATTTTAAGAAAATCCGAGCGTACCTCCCTTACCAGGAAAAAAGCGCTGATGCTGCATCTGCCCCATTATCTCCTCTGTGCCGCTTTTGTAGGGGCAGGCATGTTTTGGGGCCTGACCGCGTGGTTTAACAGGGATCGTCTGAAAAATGATCTGAGCCGGACCTCAAGCTACTACACCTATCTGGACGGTATTTTGCAAAAAGGCATCCCCTTTGCCTCTCCTCTAATAAAGGAAGATCCCCCGGGGCGGTTCGCTATCAACATGGACCCGGTGGCTACTGAATCTCTTTCTTCACGGGTACAGTTTTTTTATAATGCTGTCGTCTCCCGGGATATGAGCGTACCTATCCCCGGAGGATTCGGATTGGCCCGGCTGCTGACCGATGGGATTCAGCCTAATTTTCGTTACCAGGAGAAGGCCTTTATCGTCAATCAGCTCTACGCCACCATGATTCGGATGCCCATTATCCGGAATGTGGGAAACAAAATCATACGAAATGTCGATACCCAGGTGCTTACCTCCGATACCAAGGCGGTTTTAACGTCTTTTCTGGAACTGGACGAGGTGATAAATCGGGAATTCAACCGGTTTTTCCGGTCCGGGCATTTCAGGCTTGACCGGATGCTGCGTTATTTGGTACCGGAAGTTTCCAATGATACCGTCGATCTCCTGTCCCAATACAAAGCCCGGTATGAACGGGACTATTCCTACAGCGTTGATGTTGATTATATCTATTCCAATGATTTTACCCGGGCAAAAGAAGCGGCCCTGAACACCATCATTTCCGCGTGGGACCGTTACGCGGTTTATCCCGATTCACTCTACGGACAAATAACCCGGCTGGCGGCAATTTCTGATGAGATTATCACCAACTATTCCCAGATCGGCGAAGTGCTCCGGCGGGTCAATACGGTGGTAACCCTGGACCAGGTTCGGAGTATTGTCTACGAATGGCAGGGCCTGACAAACCGCCATAAGAGCCTTACCGCTGAAGGGCGGGCTATCTTCGCCGAAATCAGGGAACAGCTTCGGGCGGCCCATATCCCCCTGGGTTTTGATACGATCCTGTCCACGGTGAGCGCCGCCGCCGCTACCGCCGGTTCCGGGGGCATAGCGTTAAACCGGCAGACACCGGATGCCTATGGGGATAACCTCATCAACAACTATCTTTTCAACGACATGATTTTTGAGTTTGCGATCCGGGAGTACACCGCCCTTTTTGACGCCGATATGGCCTTTGTACGGCAAAAACTCGACAGTTCCGATCAGGAACGGCTGGGCCGGGTTATCGCCCTCCAGGGGGCCTTCGGGAACCGGCTGAACCAGGAGTTGGCAAATTTGCGAAGCCGGGTGGCCCGGCTCCAGGATAACGAATTGCTGGCGGACAAAGTGGATGAAAGTCCCAACGGTGCTTCGATTTTTTCGGTGGTCGAACAGATTCTCAACCTTTCTTCCGATATTGCCCTGCCCGGTGAACAGTTCCTGTATACCGCAGGGTTTGAACAGAACTGGCAGGAGAACCAGAGTAATATCAAGACGGCCATGGACGAATATGACGTATATACTAAGGATTATCTGGAAAACAAAAAAATCGGTACCCTGACCGTCAATGCCCGGAACATGCTTTTGGCCCAAAGTTATCTTAACCGGTATATTGTTTTTACCACGACCCTGAATTTTCTTTACAGCTTTGAGGCAAATATCGCCGGTATCGTCGCGTCCCAGGCGGGAAAGGAAAGCGCCATTACTTTTTCTGATACCGCCCTGGAAGGGGTCATGGGAATTACCAGTTATAACCGTTCCTACGATCCCGGAGTGGTAAAAAGACTGGTTGATAATATCACCGCTTTTGCTTCGCTTTTTACGGTTCAGAATCCGGTGGAAGAACTGCCGGCCTTTTTGCAGAACGTCCCCCCCAGTGTGTATAAACCCGAAGCGTTTTTAAGATATGTGGAAAATTATATCCGGTATTGGAGCCGGTACCCTGATTCGGTGTATGCTCCTGAAAATAGCTGGGTTAACTACCGGAACCGGCTGCAGACCATCAAGCCTTTTCAGATCAACACTGTTTTGCGGGTCCTCTATACCAAAAGCATAGACGCCTTGAATGTTATTGATCCTTCTATCTTAAACCAGAACTTGATCGCCGCGCGGGACCAGTATATCGCCACGTTAAACGACAAGGCCAATATTGTTTCCGATTTTCTCAGCACCGACGCGGAGCGGATGATCGCCGCGTGGATAAACCTGCCCGAGGAGCCTCTTACCGCTTTTAAAGCCCTCCAGTCGGTGCCGGAAGAGGAACTCCAAGAAACCTACCTCTCGGTATATACCGGGGACCCGGCCTTGACCATAGGCTGGTGGAACGATCTTACCATGGACGGCATACAGGTATTGTCCGGTGAATTCAGGCGGGAAACAACCGCGGCCTTTATGTCACGGCGGGAACTCTTAAAACAGTACCCCCTGTGTACCGATGCATCCCCGGCCTCCCCCCTGACGATAAACAATATGCGGGACATAGCATTCCTGCTCAATTCCATGGGAGCGGGGGGATCTCTTGAGGAAGAACAAGGCGCCATAAAACAGGCGCTGTATCCGGTACTGTTTAAAGGCGCCGCCGTGCCCTGGGTGCGGCGGATCTATCAGGTGACCCAGGCGGTATCGGACGAGGCAAAACCCCTTACCTGGACCATTGCTCAGCCCCCGATTGATATGCAGAACAAACTTCCCCTCAATGGACGGCTTTTAGCCGCCAATCGCTTCCGTTATATCGAGGTAAAATCCGAAAATAACACGGCGGAGCGGTTTAGCACCTACATGAATCAAAAGATCAATCTTGCCTCGGGATACCCCGAAGAGGGAACTATCACCCTGCGGTTCTTCAAAACCTCGGAAGATAGAACCCCCCAGGTTACGGTTACCATTGATCACAAATGGGCGATCTTCAATCTCTATTTTCAACAGGATACGGTACAAGGTACTGACACCGAAGGTTCTTTGTATACCCCTCTATACCTATCAGCGGATGGAAATCAGTACGTGTATTTTGTAGAATTATCTTTTAACCGGGAAATTCCTTCACCGGGTGAGTGGAACACCCTGCGGACCAGTCCTGATCTGGTTATTCAGGATGGGTCTATCGCGGGCAGCAGGCTGCAGTTTTGAACCTGTTTTAACCCTTGGTACCATAAAAGGAGTAAAAAATGATAATGAATTTTGATGACCAGCTGTGTATACCGGCAACTATTGAGTCGCTGGATTCGGTGATGGATTGGGCTGCCGAAAAGCTGGAGGAGAACAGCTGCCCCAATAAGATACAAAATCAGATCGCCGTGGTCACCGAAGAGTTGTTTGTTAATATCTGCCATTATGCCTATGAGGAAGGGACCGGAGACACGACGATCCGTTTTGCCTTTCACAACAAGACGATCTTTATGCAATTTGAAGATTCCGGCATCGCCTTTAATCCGCTGGAGCACGAAGGTCCCGACACCACCGCCGGCATAGATGATCGCCAGATTGGGGGCCTCGGTATCTATATTACCAAAAAGTGGATGGATTGGATAGAATATGAGCGGAGAGACCACAAGAATATTTTTACCTTAACCAAGATTATTCCTTAGAACCAGATGAAAAAACCGGCCGGTTTATGTATTAAGCCTGACCGGTTTTTCCAAGTCTTTAAAATGAGAGGAACATGAAGCGGTATATTCCTATTTTATTTTTGCTTTTTTTCTTCCGCGGTACTCTTAGCGCGCAAAATGTGGTTTTTATCCAAGGGGAGGGAAATTTTTTCCCCCCCGCCATAGGGGGCCCCTCTTGGGTAGGAGGCGGCGCCGGTATTAACCTATTGCTCTATAAAACCCTAATACAGGACGATATCATCCTTTCCCTGGGCACCATTACGGCGCTGGATGCATCGGAAAACCTGGAAAGAAAATTGCTCCTCAAAGTATCGGACAACCTCTTTGCTATGTATAATATTAATCCCGTTATCAGCCTGCGGGGGGGAATTACCGCGGGATTGGGGGTATATTCGGGGGCGATAATAAACGGGTTTTTGAACATCGGACTCCTCTTGGGCGTCCATATCCTGCCGGAATCGCCCATTTCATTTACCGTTGATATACAGCCCGGTTACGGGCTTGCCTTCTTCGCGGCCTTTTTTACGGAAAAACCCTTTACCCCCCGTCATCACGGCTGGGTCTTTCCGGCCACGGTGGGGGTGCGGCTGAATTTGGACAAGTTAAAGTAAGTCGCCTTCAGGTTTCCAGCGTTTATATACCGGCGCGGTTCCGTTCGGCACGCCGTTCCTCTTAGGCGGGGATACTCCGGCGGCAAGATCTTCCCCTTTGGCTTCGGCGATCATCCCTGTGATCGCTTTTTCCTTCTCTTCCGTTTCCAGATCCGCTATACCCATCTCCGCCTGCCAGTCCGCGGCGCTTTTGTCCGACGCCTTACTCCAGTCCGGTTCGGGAAGATGCTCGTGGGGCATCTTACCCTCCACAAGGGAAGCCTCCCAGTTATCAGCCCCGGTGAGGACTTCCACCCCCAGCCGGAAGTATTCGGCGTAGCGTTCCTTGACCTTGCGGACGCCCCCCGGCGCGAGGGCGCAGAGGAGCAGGGTCTGGGTAAGGCCATTGGACGCGAGACCCGGCGGCGTGGGGATCACCTGGTCTCCGGCGGGCATCAGGTTGCCGAAGGACCAGAACGCGGAAAGGGAGAGGAGGCCCCCGGGCTGGTCCGGACATTCATTCCCCACGTCCAGGCAGCGCTGGGCGTTCTCCGGGTCGGGGACCGCTACCCAGCGGTACACCGCGGCCAGGGCGTTGTCAGAGAGTTTTTTCTGGTGGGCGGGCATTTTTGGGGGCAGCACCGACTTGATCGTCTCCACCGTGTCTTTCTGTACCGCCGCGAGCTGGGCCTTGAGTTTTGCCGCCTCCTGAAAAATGGGGGAGTTGGGGTCTATGGCATAGGGATCCCTGCCTACATTTTCCACCAATTTATCAAGCAGATCCATAGGGTGAATGTCGTGAACCGTCTTAAATTCCTGAAAAGCCACCTCTACCGCGTCTTCCACATACTTAAGCATTCCAGGGTCTACCATAGCCCGCATCTTCTGATAATCCGCCTGCATTTGGGCTATATTGGCTTCCATCAGAGCGACCAGTTCCGGATCGGGTTTGGGCGGTTCAACCTTGGCAAATTCCGGTATTTCAGGACCTTTCTCAATATCGGCACCGATGGTGGCAATGTCCCGTTCCCCCGCGGGATTAAGTAAAAGCTCTTCCATAAGGGAAATCACAGAGCGGTACACCCACCAGACCGCGGCCCTGCGGTGGGCGATATAGGCCATAAGTTCACCGGCGCACTTGAAACGCCCCAGATCGGCAAACTTAAAGATCATAGATTCCGCGCTATCAATACCTACAAATAATTCAGCCAAATCCGGACGGATCTTATAGTTTTCTTTTATGGAAACATCCTTAATAGAGGTATACCGAACCGCCACCAGATGTTTATTCAGCCAATCAAGTTTATCCGCCATGATCACTCCTTGTTACCGGCATACTCTACCCGCTTTTTAAGACATTACCATGCCCTTGGTCTTTATCTCCGCAGCGCCCGCCTTTGGCTGGGCCGCGGAAGCCCCCGAATCCAGGGCCTTGGCGTCGGTAGTCATGGCCTTGGCGTCGGTTTGGGCCGCGGAAAGATCCCCGTCTTTGGCCTTGACCCCGTCTTTGGCCAGGGAAGCCTCGTTATCTTTGGCCGAAGATTCGGTCTTGTTGACCGTGGTATCGTTTTCCGTGGGGTGCATCTCCGTCTCGCCGGTTAAATCGCTCCGCTTATAATTGGTAACTACCAGGGACAGCAGTACGGCGGTTGCTGCGGTAACCGCCGTAGCCGCCAGAACCGAAGTAACCAGGGGTCTAACCGCATCTTTAATCGCCTTCTGGGTATCTTTATTCAAATCTTTAATCGCTTCCTGGGTATCCTTATCCAAATCCATCTATAACTCCTTAAGTTCTTCTAAAGCTTTTGCATCGGCTTTGGAGACAAAATAGACGCCGGTACCTATCCCTCCCACAAGGACAATGGCTGCCGTGATTGCGCCGGCTATTTTATACCACTTGTCAAACTTACCGGTAATCGTCCCCACATCCAGAGAAATCGTTGGAGAATTGGCCTCATCTATTTCCTTGCCAAAAAGTTTGCCCTCATCTCCGCTTAGGACCCACTTAGACTCATGGGTAAGATGCAGCAACGAGCTGTCCATAGGATTGGAAAACAGCGTTTTACCTATCCCATAGACTACTTTAAGGACAACTCCATATTCGACCACCGTTGCCGCCAAGTTAAGCCCGTCCCTGCCGCCTCCATGGCCGACATTTTTATCTTGCTTAGGTATCTCCAAATCCAGTACGGTGTAAACTACCTTTAGTATCTCCAAAACAAGTCCGGCAAAAACCACCATGGATCCGATTGGATCCGAATTTTTATCATTGGTACTCATCAACCCATAATTAGCGCTCAAAAGCTGAGCCACAATTCCCGGCGCAAGCGCAGTCAGGCTGGGCAGTTTATTGCCCACACTTAATTCCGTATCCCCGCCCGCCAGTCCGGCGGTCATGGCAGCTATATTATTGACCGCAATTGCAGCGGTCCCCGCATTTTTCGCTGCATAAGCAAGAGTGCCATAAGCGAAAGCTTTTATATCTTTAGCGTTAATACGCAGCACCCCTGCCATGCTGCCTATAGACCCGCCCGCAGCTTCGGAAAGCGCAAAAGTATAGGCCGCTCCAATGGATACATGGGTACCGAACATTGATATTCCGGATCTGGGTGAAAGAGACAATACCGTATCCCAGCTATTCATAACATTTGAGTTGGCTTTTCTGGAGGTAATCGTAATGCCGTCATCGTTTATGATAACGGATGAACGCCCTACCTGCAGCCTGATTTCATCACCCGCCTTGATAATGATCCGGTTTTTAGCCCTGATATGGGCATCCCCGGCGTAGAGGTTCGAATCATCCCCCGGCCTATCCCCAAAGGGATGCTCGCTTTCGTATTGGCTGGGGTCCGCCGCCCCCTCGTCTTTGCAGTCCACCAACAGCTCAAAGCGCTTGGCCTCCGTCCGGTGATGGTTCATCGCGCTTTCATGGATGTCGCCAGAGGAGTGGATGTTTAGTTGATCGATTTTGGGGATTTCTTTGGTTTTTCTCTCCACCCAACGGTCATGATAGCCCTTAACTCTTGTCTTGTAAGCTTCAAAAGTTTCTCCTCGTTGTTTAGCGGGAAACCCTGCCTGTGTGAGCCGGGCGACATAAGCCTCAAAAGTTTCTCCCTCCTCTGGGGCAGTCCATTTATCATGATAAGTGGTAAGTCTTTTAATGTGGGCTTGGGAACTTTCATCATTTTCTTTTATAGGAAGCGCCTGATGCCAGAGCCGCTTGCTGTAATCATCATCGCTCTCCCCCGCCGCGAAATCATGATACTGGCTTGTTTCCGAAGCCTCCCACTGCGTGTCCCGGTGATAAAATCCTATTTCCGAATACCGATCGGCGGCATCTTCAGCGGAGGGTGTTATTTTACCGGTCTGTTGGTACCGGAGCACCATCCCTTCTTCAGCCAGCAGGGTGTCTTTCTCTTGCGTAAATTTTTCACCCGTAGTTTTATCATTGGTAAGAAAATTATTATCCTTGGTTCCCGCGCTGGGCAGGTATCCCATTAAGTAATAGGAAGCATTATCCCCCTCCCCGTCGTCAACCACCAGGATGCTTTCTCCCACCTTGGGATAACGGAAAAAACCGGTTTCCCTGCCGCCAAAGGGCATGACCAGGTTCACTACTTCTATTTTACCTGTCCCCGATACTGCGTAAAACTGATAGGGCAGCTCCGCCACACCGCTACTGCTATCTCCGTTGGCACATACGGTCATCCTTTTCAGGGCCATAGCCGCCTCCTCATCTCATAAATAAGACCTAAAGCGCAGCCCGGCCTGTGGATAGGGACCCGCAAAAACGCCTTTCGACGCCTGCGGCGTAATCAATACAGGCAAACTCTGTTTCCGCCAATTCCCCGATCTGGGTAAGCTCCGGTTTTACCGCCAGGCTTTCCGGCCAAACCGCGCGGACATGGGTCTTGGCCGCGCTCACCAGCGCGGTAATGACCCCGTCATCGTCTTCCCCATAATAATGGGCCAGTTCAAACAGAGCGCCGGGCATTAAAAGCAGATTATCGGCCTTTCCGGTCCAGCTTCTTTTGGCAAGCTCAAAAGTACGGAACCGGGCCGCTAAGATCCGCTCCATATCGGCGTCGATCTCCTCCGCCGCCGTCCCCCGCTCATACCCGCTAAAAAGGCGGTTATAGGTTATTGAACGTTGGTCCGCGCCAATTTCCCCTGCCTTCCATTCCTCATTTCCGTAGTTAAATTCGGGGTAGGCCGCGATCACCTCTATACCGTCAACCCCAATACGGTTTTCCATACGGAAGGCATCCATCTTCCAGAGTTCGCTGTTCTGATCTCCCAGGATAAAATCAAATTGGGCGGTTTCCGGTACCTCCCGGCCGTCGGAATACTCAACCACCGGAACGGGGAAACTGCTACCGTCGGAAAAGATAAGATCCGCCGCCCCCACCGCGTCCTCCGGCGCCGCGGGATGGACACAGGTAAAGGAAATCCCATAGGTAAAAAGGATATTTCCGATAAAATCCAGGTCCGATATGCCGTTCTGGTTAAACATCAGCCGGTTTGAGTATTCGTTCCGTTTGATGTAGGTGTCGGGAAATAAAGCGGTGATATGGTTCTGGATTAAAACCGTTTCCACCGCGTCCACCGGACTTTGGCGGTAGTAAACGCCGTTCCGGGCGTTAAACCGCAGCCAGGCAAGCTCGCTTTCGATGGTCAGGGTGTACCGGTAACACTTCTGTCCCCTGCCGGAAAACAAACAGCCCTCCACCGCAACGGTGGTAACGATCCCGTGGAGGTAACGGGTCCGTTTGACATCCGTGTCCCGCAAGACCTGGGAAATGGACAGAGAAATCCGGGTATCCACCAGTTCCGAGAGATCTTCGTGGGTATATAACCCGGCCGAAACCAAGGTCAGCCGGGCCTCGTAAAGATGGGAAAAACCTTCCTCCAGAAAAAGTTCATAGGGATACAGGTCTTCAAAGCCCCCGTCCGCGACATACATTGAAAATATGACTTTTCGTTTATCCGCCACAATCCGCTCCTATACAATCACGTTCACGTTGGGACAGACCAGCACCGCCGTGGTCATGGGTACGCCGATGGGGCTGACCCCGGCAACAACACTGCCGATATTGGCCTGGGGCCTTCCCTTGGCCAGCGTAGTCAGCGCCGTGGTCACGGTAATAGCCCCCGATACACAGAGCGGGCCGGCCACGGCATCCCCCATGCAGGCGCAGGGCAGGCCCTTGACCATGGTGGTGAGTCCACCGGGACCGATAATCACGTCCCCGGTGGCGGTAAGATTTACGATGGTCGCAACCGGTGTGGGCATATAAACCCTCCTTTATTCAAACGAATAGGTAAATTCGTTTTCCTTTGCGTCGATGACCGCCGTCTTAAAGCTTTTGCCTTCCATAGTATTCCGCAGGAATTCCGCGCTGATCTCGGGAAGCAGGGTATTGTTGATCACCGCGTCAATCAGACGGGCCCCGGAAGCGGCGTTATCGCAGCGGCGGATGATCTCCTCTTTGACCGCGTCGGTAACCGTGAGGGCCGCGTGGTAATTCTCCGCTACCCGTTTTTGTATCTTCCCAAGCTTCGCCTCGATAATGCCGAAGAGGGCCTTTTTACTCAAAGGATAATAGGGAACGATCTGCAAACGTCCCAGGAGCGCCGCGGGGAATACCCGGGCCATGTCCCCCCGGATCGCCGCTTCCACCGCGGCCGGCTCCGGCAGCTTTTCCTCGTCGGCACACATTTCGGCGATGGTATTGTCCCCCACGTTGGTGGTGAGGAGTATTAGGGTATTGCGGAAATTGATAAGCCGGCCCGCGCCGTCTTCCATCTGGCCCTTGTCAAAAACCTGGAAGAAAATTTCATGCACATCCGGGTGGGCCTTCTCCACCTCGTCCAGGAGGATCACGCTGTAGGGCTTGCGCCGCACCGCTTCGGTCAGCACCCCCCCCTCACCGTAACCCACGTAACCCGGGGGCGCCCCCTTAAGGGTGGAAACCGTATGGGCTTCCTGGAACTCGCTCATATTTATCGTGATGATCTGCTCCTCGCTGCCGTAGATCTGTTCGGCCAGGGCCAGGGCCGTTTCGGTCTTGCCCACGCCGGAGGGGCCTGCCAGCATGATCACCGCAGTGGGTTTGTTCGGGTCCGCCAAATTCGCCCGGGCAGTGGTTACCCGTTTGGCAATTACCGCTATGCCATGTTCCTGCCCCACCACCCGGCGGTTGAGCTCATCTTCCAGAGACAGGATTCCCTTGATCTCGTCCTTGACCATGCGGCCCAGGGGAATCCCCGTCCATTCGGAAATAACCGCCGAAACTGCCTGGGTATCCACCAGGGGCAGTACCAGGGGATCTTCCCCCTGAAAATCGCTCAGCTCCTTCCGTTTTGCCTCCAGGGCCTGGGCAATAGCCTCCCCGTCCTTTCCCTCATCCCCTTCCGCTTTCCGGGAGGCCTCCGCCTTCTCCTTCAGGGCCACAATCTCCGCCACCAGGGCCTTTTCTTTTTCCAGCCGTTTTTGTAGTTCCCCGCTTTTTTCCTCTTCCTTTTTCAACTCTTCCTTCAGGGCATCGATCTTTTCGGCATGCCTAAAACCCTGGGATTCTTCCCGACCCAGGATTTCCATTTCCAGATTCAGGGCCTCAATCCGCCGGCGGCAGTATTCGAGTTCCGCAGGCTCCGCGTTTTGCGAAAGGGCGACCTTGGCGCAGGCCGTATCCAGGATGCTCACCGATTTATCGGGAAGCTGCCGGGCGGGAATATAACGCCGGGAAAGCTTTACCGCCGAGGACAGAGATTCGTCCAGGACCGGTACTTTATGATGATCCTCCAGGGCCTTGACAATACCCCGCATCATTTCCGTGGCCTTGTTGTCGTCAGGCTCATCTACAATGATGTTCTGAAACCGGCGGCTCAGGGCCGGATCTTTCTCGAAATATTTGATATACTCCTGCCAGGTAGTGGCGGCGATACACCGGAGTTTTCCCCGAGCCAGGGCGGGTTTCAGCAGATTGGCCGCGTCATTTTGTCCGGCGGCGCCCCCTGCGCCGATCATAGTATGGGCTTCATCAATAAACAAAATGATCGGCGTCTCGGAGGTCTGCACTTCCTCAATCACATTTTTCAGGCGGTTTTCAAATTCCCCCTTCATACTGGCCCCGGCCTGCAAAAGCCCCATGTCCAGGGAGAGGAGTTTGGTCCCCTTGAGGCTGCCGGGCACATCCCCCTTGGCCAGACGCTGGGCAAAACCCTCCACCACAGCGGTCTTCCCCACCCCCGCTTCGCCGGTGAGGATCGGGTTGTTTTGCCGGCGGCGCATCAGGATATCGATTATCTTGCGGATCTCCTCGTCCCGGCCCACGATGGGATCGCTTTTTCCTGAGGATGCCTCCGCCGTCATATCCACGGTATAACGTTTGAGGGCCTCTCCCTTACCCATAGCCCCGCCGCTCATAAGGGCCCCGGCCTGACCGGTGGCGGCGCTTTCTCCCGCAGAGGCGGTAACGGAAACCTCCACCGAATCTTTGACTATAGCGGCAAAATTTTCCAGCAGGAGATCGCCGTTGATCTTGAGGAATTCCTGACTCATGTCATGGAGGAGCAGGGCCAGGGGGGGCGACGTTTTAATCGCCGCCAGGATGTGGCCGGTACGAATCGCCCCTTCGTTGAATTGCAGGGAAGCGATCATCCACGCTTCCTTCACCGCGCTCTCGATAGTACCGGAAAAATCCGAAATGGAAGTGGAACCCCGGGGCAGAGCGTCCATAGCCTTAATCATGTCCGCAGAAACCCGCCCCATATCCAGGCCGAAATACCCCAGGGCCGCGTGCCAATCGGTCTTCTCGCTCATCAGGATCTGATTCACCCAATGAGCCAGTTCAATGTAGGGGTTTCCCCGGGTCTTACAGAGGACTACAGCGCTTTCCACCGCTTTATAGGCCTCTCCGTCAAGTTTCGCAAAAATCTGGATCCGTTTTAATTTTGCCATGGTTTTATTCCTGTTTTAGGGTTTGGTTCTGCTAACCTTCTGTTTATCTTTATGCTTTTTAAGGACCAACCGCGACGCGTTTATCCTTAAAACCACTTCTTTTTGCCGATGTTTTCCAATCCAGCAGGTATATCCCAGCCGCGCCGCTTCATAGGTTTCGTTTTCAAGATCAAACCCAACCTGGGCAACCGGAATCGTGGCATTGGTAATGATGAACAAAACACTATAAGCCAGGGGCCGATCTAAATAGAGATTTACCGTTTCAGTAAGCAGGTCAAAACCAGCGCGGCCCATCATAAAATTATTGTATTGATCAAAGGAGACCGGACCGATACGGATTTCAAAGTTCCCTGCCATACTTATCATGGACCGGCCAATCTGCATATTACGCCCCAGTACCGACGTATGCTTGTCCCCCAGAACCACCCACCGGGAGGGTGGTATATCATAATGATCAACGACAAATTCTCTCAAGTCTATTTGAAATTCAAATATGCTCCGGAGCATATCCAAAAGACCGTACCGGTTTCTTAATTGAAAAGAAAAATGTTGGGCGTAACTGAGGGCAATAGTTTCGTTCCGCTCCGAGAAGGTACCCAGGGATATGTTTTTTACCGGCGGAATGCCCGCTAAAGCTTTGATGATACGGCTGATCTGATCCTCTTTCGGACGGTCAAATTGCATACACTGTTGGTAGGAGGAATAAGCACGGTAAAAAAGGGTAAGAAAACGGTGATTGATGATGTCAAGAAAACGCCGCCAGGTATTATCATAATGACTGCGGGAACGGCGAAAAACATAATCGGTAAATTCCAGGGGCATGGGCCCCTGGATCCCCAGGAGCCCGAAAAAATAGACCAGCACCGTAGCATCCACCCCGGCCTGTCTGCCCCCCTCAATAATTTCAGCTATTTCCGTGGCGGTATAATGCAAATAGGGGATCTGACCGAAACGGACATTTTCATCCGCCGGCCGCTTTGCCCGGCCAATCCGGGGTAATTCCGGGTTGGCGTTTTCCAGGGTACGGATAAAGGCCCAAAAATCAGGGGCGGCGCTTCCGTTTTTAAGGGCGACGGAAGCCGAGCGGACTACCCTTCGAATGTTTTCCATGTCGCTATGTGTCCTGATTGTTCAGTGAAAAACTCAATTTCCAAAAGGGTATTGACCGCGACAAAGGATTTGAGCATCTCTGCTATCATACAGCCAAACATATAATAACTCATCCCGGTAAAGGCTATTTCATCCAGGGTGAACCGCACCTTCCAGCCCCATTCAAAAAAGACCATCCCGTTTTTAATAAACGTAAAGGAAACACTTTCACTCTCCATATTGGTCAGACCCAAGATCATCTTGTCGGTTTCTTCCTGGGAACGGATCTGATAGGCCCGGAGTATTTCCTTAAACATTTCCAACGGCCGCCGGCCCTCCTGCCAGAGTACCGCCGAGAGGTTGAGGACAATGTGGCTGAGCCGGACATAGTCCACCCGGTTGCCCCGGCTAATCAGAGGAAGCCCCGGCCGGGTCGGCGGCGACACAAAGGCCCCTCCGGCAATAAAATTTATATTGGTAGTGAACTCACTGTCCGGCGGCAGGAGCAGGGGTAAATCCCGGTTGGTCACGATAAGATCCGCCGTAAATTGATAGGCGTTTTGCAGCCGTTCTTCATCCGGCGCAAAGGAAACAAAAACCTCCGTCCCCCGGTAGGAACTGCGCTGTACCACGTTTTTGTCCACCAAAGTACCGCGCCGTTTAACGCTGAAAAAATTACGCAATTCCCGATCTTCCGCCAGAGCTTCATCGTAAAAATTCACCGCCGAAAAAATATGCTCATTCCGCATATTATAAAAGTCTATTTTCTTTACGTTCACCACCTCATAATCCCGCATAGCCGTGCGATCCGGGACTAGATGTACCTCGTAGGCCTTCCGGTTAAAAACCACCCGGTCCGATTGTTTGGGAAAAATATTCAGAACCGGAACACAGTTGGTCTTTATGGAAGCCGGGGTAATACTGTTGAGCAGCTGGGCTTCCCGGCGTTTAAAAAAAATCACCAGTTCGGTGATCGGTTTACCTTCCACCGATTCAAGATTAACCAGGGTGAAAAATTTAAAAAAATCCGAGTAACTGAGATAATTTTGCAGAAGCCTGAGCCCCCGGGTATTACTGCGGTAGGTCTGCTCGAAAATTTTACCGCCCAGGTTCAAGGGCAGTTCAAAGACCGCATCCTCCAGCTTTTTAAAGGACTCGGAATCATCACTCCTTCCGTACACCGAAATGGTGTCATGCCGTAAAAGCCTGAAGAGAAGGGAAACATCCGCCTCCGACGCATTAAAAAAAAGGCCAAGCCGTTCGCCGGTGGATACAACGCCCCCCAGAACCGGGGCAAGCTCAATATGCAGGGCCGACTGGGCGGCGGGTTCTTTTATATTGAAGTTGGATAAATTCCGCATCAGGTACTGGGCGCTAAAAATCCGGCAGAGATTCAGAGTGATGTCCTCAATATTTGAAAACCGGCAAGCGGTATTTATCGAAGGAATGACCGCGCTAAACAGGGTTCCCGCTTTTATGGTCAATGAATCGGGGACTTCCCCAGCAGGATTAAAAAGCATTTCCAGCACCCCCCCAGAGGGGATGGGATACACGGAACTGGGGGCAATGGAATTCAGGATCGATTCCAAAAACCCGTAATACCCGTCGTCAAGTTTTTTTTCGGTTTTGGCCGCTAAAAAAGCGGTCCCCTCCAGCAACCGTTCAATATACGGATCCTGACAGTCAAATTCGGATAAGGAAAGACGGCCGGCGATTTTAGGAAACTCCACGGCAAATTCAGCGGCCAAAGCCCTGATATAATAGAGATTGTCGCGATAATAATCCAAAAAATCCATTGCAGCCCCAATCAACAACCTCGCCCTGAAGGACAAGGTATGTTGTTCTTATAATGTGGTTGCATTCGGGGTTTAATACCTTTTTAACCGCCCTGAAGGGCGGGGTATTAAACCCCTCAGCACGAATAAAATTCGCTTTGCTAAAGGCTCAAAAATAACAACCCTTCCCAAAATCCCAGCTTTGGAAAAAAGCCCGCTATTCATCCACTTTGTACAAAGAGGCGTTACCGCTTTCAAGGTCAAGGTTGGAAAAAAACTTAACCTCCTCATTCGCTTCTTTGACCTGCACTATACCGCTGATCTCGTACTCCAACAAAAAACCGCTTTTTTTTTCCGAAAAACTAACGCTAATTGACGAAGGAGCCAATCGGGGTTCAAAGGTCTGAATTTGCTTTACGATATGTTGACGCATCTCTTCTCTATATGCGTCAACGCTGGTTTTTCCGCAGAAATCCTTGATGCCAAAACCCAGGACCGAATTTTCTACATCGGCCCCCTTGAACTCTTCAGTAACCGTATGACAGCGGGAATTAAAAAGCATCTCTATGTTATTAAAGATATCTTCTTTTAATTGTTTTATGGTAACCAGGCCCAGGACCGGCTCTTTTTTCTCCTGGGGCTCCATATCAGTTAAACGCCGCAATACAAAAGGCCGATACTTTGCCTCTTCTTTTACGGGACCCCTAGTATATTGAAGACTATCATCCATAGGATGCTCCCAAAAAATACCCGTTAATCCCGGGAAAAAATCCCGGGATTGACCATCTATCACTCAGGGAAGGACTTGGTGATGTTCCCTTCTCCGGTCCAGGTAATCCGGTCACAGACAAACTGGATCTCTTCAATCGCATGGGCTGAGGTCGGATCATCGGGATTTTTGAGGATGGTCTTCACTTCAGCTTTAGCGATATGGACTCCCTCCATATCCACGATGAGGACGGCAATAATTTCTCCGTCCCGGTTCACCGCGTATTGGAAAGAGGCTGTTTTGATGGATTTACCCAGCATACAATACTGCTGGATCACCGGGGTGGCGACATCCACCTTATGCACCACCGTAAAGGGAATCAGATGGCCGGTTCCGGAAATATCATCGTTGGTTAACGAGATATTTTGGGTCGCGCCGTGGGTGAAAGAAAGACAAACAATAGATTTGTCCTCTTCCGGACCATCAATTCCATCAAGCAGAATATTAAAACCTGCTATTTCTGCCATAAGAGAGCCTCCTAAATATAAAGTACAAGAAACAGGACATCCGCCGAATCAACGATCGCCGGATGTCTCTTCTTATTTTACTTTGACGGAACCTTGGTAACCAGCCGGAGAGACGCGGTAAGTCCTTCCAACTGATAATGGGGCCTGAGATAGAACCGCGCCGCATAATAACCCGGGGAACCCTCCACATCAACCACCTCAACCTTGGCTTCCGCCAGAGGGAATTTCGCCTTGACATCTTCCGAGGCATGGGGATCGGCGGTCACGTACTGGTTGATCCACTTGGACAGGAATGCTTCCATGTCGGCCCGTTCTTTGAAGGAGCCAATCTTATCCCGGACGATACACTTGAGGAAGTGGGAGAAACGGCTCGCGGCAAAGATATAGGGGAGCCGCGCAGAAAGGGATGCGTTTGACGTAGCATCCGCCGAATCGTACTCGGCGGGTTTGTTTGCGGTCTGTCCCCCCAGGAACACCGCGTAATCGGTGTTTTTCCAATGAATGAGGGGCAAAAGGCCGCTCGCGGAAAGTTCCGCCTCCCGCCGGTCGGTGATGGCGATTTCCGTGGGGCACTTTGCCACGGTCCCCCCATCATCGGCGGGAAAACTGTGGGTGGGCAATCCTTCGACCATACCGCCGGACTCAACCCCCCGGATATTGGCGCACCAGCCGTAGTTGGCAAAGGAACGGTTCACCACCGAACCCATGGCATAGGCGGCGTTCACCCAATTGTATTTGCTGCTATCGCCCGCGCCGGTATCTTCCTCAAAATCGAACTCCTCCACGGGGTTGCTGTTCGCGCCGTAGGGACTCCGACCCAAAACCCGGGGCATAGTGAGGGCCACATAACGACTATCGTCGGACTCCCGGAAAGCCCGCCAGGCCTGGTATTCAGGGGTACTGAAGATCTTGGCGATGTCCCGGGGATTGGCAAGCTCCTGCCAGGAGGAAAGGTTCAATAGGGAAGGATCCACAGAACTGATGAAGGGCGCGTGGGAAGCGGCGGCAATTTGGGCGATACCCCGCAAAATCTCGATATCCTGGGCGCTGTGGTTAAAATAGAAATCGCCGATCAAAGCCCCATAGGGCTCGCCGCCGGCGGTTCCGAACTCCTCTTCGTAGATCTTTTTGAAGAGGGGACTTTGATCCCAGGCGCTGCCCTTGTACCGTTTTATGGTCTTGGCCACATCGTTCTTGGAAATGTTCAGTACCTTGATCTTGAGGCTCTCACTGGTGGGGGTATTGCGGACCAGGTAATCCAAACCCCGCCAGGCACTTTCAAGCTGGGAAAATTCAGGATGGTGGATGATCAGGTTGATCTGCTCGGAAAGCTTCCTATCCAACTCCGCGATGATCCCCTGAACAGTCTTAATGATATCGGGAGAAACCAGGGAAGCGTTCTCCAAAGCCTGACCCAAGAGGGTCTTAACGGCACCCTGGATGGCGTTTTCGGTTTCATTGGACTGGGGCTTAAATTCCTGATTGATGAGTTTTTCAAAATCCGATAGTTCCGTGGTCTCAGTCAAACTGTCAACACTTAATGCTTCCGGCATTTATTCCCTCCTCTTATTTTTTTTCAGCCGCGGGGGCTGCTTCAGCCGCGGGAGCGGCGTCTTTTGCTTTGGCGGCCAGAGCTTTTAAGAGCGCCGGGTCCTGTAAAACCTTAGCCATGAGTTCTTCGGCGCCGGCCTTCCCGTCCATATAGGAAAGAAGATTAGAAAGCTGCTGCCGTGATTCCATGAGTTCCTTGAGCCCGGCGACCTTTTTTGCCACCGCCGCCGGAGAGAAGTCATCCATACTTTCAAAGGTCATATCGACCTGGAGATTACCCTCACCGGTCAAGGTGTTCGGAACGGTAAAAGCAACCCGGGGCTTGATCGCCTTAAGGCGATCATCGAAATTATCCGCATCGAATTCAACCATCTTGCGGTCATCGACTTTGGGCAGTGGTTCTACAGATTTACCGGAAAGGTCCGACCAAACACCCATCACAAAGGGTAATTGGACCTTCTTCTGCGCGCCGTACACTTCAACATCGTAGTTGATCTGTACCCGAGGAGCCCGGTTTTTTTGTATGAAATTTTGACCTGACGCCATCTCTACACCTCCAGATAATAATTTTAGATATTAGTATAAATCCCTTACGATCAAAAGTCAATAGAGGCTGTTTTAAAACCCCGGTTGGCTTTAAAACAGCCTCCCTGCCTAAGAGCCCGAGGGAACCGCCCGGGGTGGTGTCCGCACGACCCGGGGAACACCCGGCGTTCCCGTGGTGGAAGCAACTGCGGGAACCGTTTGGGAGGCTGACGCAGATAGGGATTCCCCCGGCGCGGAGGCGGGTATTCCCAGGATATCCCTGCCGTGGGCCAGGGCTTCGGGTACCATGGCTTCCAGCAGTTCCAGAAAATTCATCTGGGCCATCCGTAACGCCCGGTTCAACAGCAGGGGAACCGGACTGGTGGGCTCCATGTTCTGGTAATACTCAATCACCTTCTTGAGGAGTAACAGTGCGTCGGCCCGGGTCGCGGGTTTATAGTGGGCTATGTTAACCGCGTCGCCGCTTCCCCCACCGCCGGGGACAACCCGGGGACGGGGCACATTTTCAGCGGCGACGGGCGCCGCCTCAGTATCCGCTTCGGGGGCCTCCGTCCCCTGCATCTCTCCGGCCATGGCAAGCTGGTTGTTAAAGAACTTACCGAGCCGATCCAGTTCCTTGGCTAACGTCATCAGTGCCAAGGAATTGCCGCCGGATATCTTTTCATTGGCCGCTTTGCAAATAGAATCGATCAATTCCCGGGCGGTTTTTACATATCCCGCCTGTTCGGTAACCTGGGGAAGGGGTATTCCCAGAATTTCACCGCTTATCAACTGTAGATCAACGGTTTTTCCGTCCAGGGGTTCAATTTCACCCTGGGCGATGAGCAGATCCCGAATGGTATAGGGCAGGGGCGGCATAAGCCGGGTCCCCCGCAGCCGGTTGATGAACATAATGGGATCGTTCATGGCCCCCGCTTCCGGGGAAAGCATGGAAAAAATATTGATCCGTTCGGTAGGATCGTTATCGTCATCGGGATCCAGGACAGGATATACGACATCCCACATCTCCGTAACGAGGAATTTGATAAGTTCCAGGCCAGCGGCAAGTTCCTTGATACCACCCAGGGCGGTTTCGGCAATGGTCAAATAAACCGCCACCCGGAGGTCCCGGGTTTTTTCCCAGAGGGCTATGCAATTTTGGGCAAGATGTTTCCAGTCGGGCCCCTCGTCTTCCGCCGTTCCCGTACCGGTGGCCAAAGTTTCCAATTCAAGATAAGATTGCTCGTATTCCAGGTTTTCACCGGCGGGTTTTTCCCCCTCCAAAGGGTTAGCCAGGTTTTTTATCTCTATCATAGAAACTCCTTTTACCAGAAAATTTTTATGCTTCCGTTAAACCCTTCGCAACAAATTAACATACCACTTGGTTTTGGGAAAAGCCTCTATTCAAATTGTAAGATATCATCCAGGCCGGTAACTTCGAAAACCTCCATCACATCTTCATTTACATTTGCCAGGGTCAGTTTACCCTTGGCGGCGGTGATCTTCTTCTGCGTTGATACCAAAACCCGTAAACCTGCGGACGCAATATAACTAATTCCTTTAAAATCAATACGGAGTATAGAAGATTCACTCAGCGCCTCATTCACTTTCGTGCTAAAATCACCGGCTTCCACAGCGGTTATCCTTCCCTTGATAGTAAGGGTAACCGTACCGTCTGTTACGATTTTGTTAATTTCCATATCATCGCCCTAAATACCTATCATACCGGGTTCCCCAGCCCGTGTCAAGGCGGGCGGACGGCGTATAGTCAAATTCTTGTGGGACTTCACGGACTTGACGTGAATTTATACCGTATTTTATCGGGGATAATGATCTCATCTTGATCAGGATGAACCTTTATGAAATAATTGAAACGGTTTCAGAGACAGGAATTTTGAAACCGCCTTAATTAGGTAACTCCGCGAAGCGCGGGGCATGATTGGTTTGATATGAAAAAGGGATATTGCCATGACAATACAGAAAACATTTGATGCTGAAATAAAACAATTAACCCTGACCTTGAAAGGGAGGTTGGATACCACCACCGCGCCGGAATTGGAGAAGGAGTTGAAGACGACCTTGGAGGAGGTTAATGTCTTGGTTATGGACTTTGCGGACCTGGTATACCTGTCCAGTGCCGGTATCCGGGTCATTATCCTGGCGCAAAAGCTCATGAAAGCTCCGAAAAAAATGATGATCCGCAATGTTAATGAGATAGTCTATGAAGTTTTTGAAATGACCGGCCTCACGGAGGTTATAAAGATCAATACCGCTCAGTAAAGACCCAGGGCAGAAATAATATGCCCCCTTGGGACCGGTCCCGGTTTGGTTTTTATGCGGGGTTCGAGGGGGTAATCTTAAGCTGAAGCATCAACATGGTTATATCGTCCGCTTGGTCTGCCCCGTTGGCGAATTTTTCGATTTCCCCAAGCATGGCGGGGATATACTCCTGGATGGTGAGGTTTTTTACCGTATCGGCGTTAAGGGCTGCCAGCATACGGTCGTTGCCGAAGAGTTCCTCCTCCCTGTTTAAAGCCTCGGTAACCCCATCGGTATACAAAAAGACGATGTCGTTTTTATCCAGGGTAATTTCCATCACCTTGAACCTCATGTCCTCCATACAGGCCAACATGAGCCCCGCCTTGACGTTCAACCAGGTAAAATCCCCGTTTCTCCGCCTGACCACGGGAGGGTTATGCCCCGCGTTGACATAACTGAACCGGCCGGTACTGATATTCAGAATACCCATAAAAGCGGTAACAAACATATTGGACCGGGCCTCGTTATTTTCACAGAGCTGGTTGTTGACCGTATAGAAGGTCTCATCCAAGGACTTGCCCATCTGGGCATTGTTTTTAAGCAGGGTTTTTGCGATGACCATAAACAACGCCGCGGGCACCCCTTTGCCGGATACATCGGCGATAATCACCGCCAGATTGTCCTCATCCACCATGAAAAAATCGTAGAAGTCGCCCCCCACCTCTTTGGCGGGGTGCATCACCGCATAAATGTCAAATTCCCGCCGGTTCGGGAAGGGAGGGAAGATACTGGGCAGCATACTGGCCTGGATCGTGGTGGCCACATTCAACTCCGCGCCGATCCGTTCCTTTTCTCCGGTGATCTGCTTAATATCGCGGATCATATTATTAAAGCTATCCGCCAGCATCTCGATCTCATCCCCGGTTTTCACCTCCAGCTGGTAATTTAAGTCACCGGAGCTGATGATCTTGGCCCCATTGCTCAGGGAGAGGATGGGTGCGGTCAGGCTATTCGACAGCCGTATGGCTACAAAGATCGTAACCACCGCCGCCAAGATGATGACCACCATCACCAAGAGGACGATCAGGAGGATATTGCGATCGATACCGGCGGTTGCTTCTTTTGTAAGGGAGAGGATCTCCTGCTGTATGAGCTTTGCCGGGGCAATGATCTCGTCAATCGCCGCCACCACCCCCAGGCTCCATTCGATTGAATTCAGGGGATGGTAGGCGACATAGACATTCTGACCGTCCAGATTTAACTCCATAAGACCGCTTTCCCGGTTTACCATGCGCCGGGCAAGCTCCCGGACCGCGGGATTCTCGTTACCCAGGTA
>JAITEG010000139.1 GCA_031282145.1 Spirochaetaceae bacterium
GGGAGGGTTTTTCCATAACATGATCGATAAGGGCTTTTGAAAAAAACTGGGTCCTTTTGACATGGCTCCCGGACTCCAAATTACGGTATTCTATGATATTCGCCATGGTTTGGAGCATATTGTCCAGGGTTGAAGTTATTTCCGCGGCCTTTTCCGCAACCATTTCTTCAAGGCTGTCACTGTAATTTTTTAATTCAATCTGATTCATTACCCGGAGCTTTACAATTTCAGGTTGAAAGGGCTTGGAAATAAAATCTACCGCCCCGGCGGATAGGGCTTCACTCTCCGAATCCGAGGTGGTGATAAAGATTACCGGAATACGCTTGAGGGAATCATTGGTTTTCATCACGTTGAGCATCTCATACCCATTCATCTCGGGCATAAAGACATCAAGCAAAATGATTTTGGGTAAAACCGCAGCGTGATACAGAATTTCCAGGGCTTCTTTCCCGTTTCCCGCGGTAACAACCCGGTAACTGTCCTTAAGGATCTCCTCCAGGATGAGGAGGTTCATTTCAACATCATCAACTACCAGGACCGTAGGAATTTTTGGGTCATTTCTATCCATATTGCTCAATTACCTTATCAATATTCTTTATCGTTTCCTCAAGACAGGTTTTAAACGACTCCGGGGCGCCCGGCTCTATGTCTCTGCTTTTTATTTGCGCCTCAAATTTCACCGATTGTTCATAGAGTTCCGTGAGCGATAAATTGGCGGCTATCCCTTTGACGGTATGGGCCAAAACTTGGGCCTTTTGGTAATCTTCCGCTTCTACCGCCGCAAAAAGGCCCTCCAAACTGGGCTCAACCTTGAATTTATGCAACAGTTTTACGTACAGTTTGGTATTTCCCATCACCCGTTTAAGTCCTTCCGTAAGATCAATATAAACAATATCGTTGGCAACCATACCCCGCTCCTCCACAAAAACTAGTTCTTAGGTACCCCGAAAGTGTACCCCTTTTGTATGATAATCGTCCATCCCGGTTGACCCTATTCGATACAGTACCCTCAATGCCCCGGGCAGGACTGCGTTATATGATCCCCCATACGAATCTATAGATTCATCATCCGTATTATAAACTTGATCTGATTTTCCAGGAGAAAGTTGCTAATTCTTTATTGTACAAAGAATTACGCAAACGCGATTTTCTCCATAGGGTTAAGGGAACCTCTTAAGATTTCAGCTTTTATAGGTTTCCTTATATAAAATATACACAAAAAAAATCATTTGAGCAATTGAGATGGATTTAAAATGTCATATTTTAAGCCGATACCCCATTAGAACCGTACCCTAAGCTTGGCGGTAACCAAACCGTTGGTTCCGGTCATTTGGGGGCCCAGTTCGCCGTGAAGGCCATTTCCGGTAAAGATGTCCCGATCCAGAGGAATGCGCCCGGTCAAACTGAGGGTTATCCCTTGAAAAAGGTCGTGATCCAGAGAGAGGGACGGAGAAAAAGATATATCGTCCAAGCCAAAAATGACGGTAAGATTTATTTGGGTGTAATCATTAAAATGATAGAGGAAGGTACCGCAAAGGTAGTTCCGGTTTGAGAATCCGGTTTGATTTTCAACACTTTTCATAGTGGACGAGGCGGCCCCATTATAGAGGTATTCGGTCAAGACATAGCAATTTCCGTCAAAAAAAGAATAGTCAACCCCGGTACTTAGGGAAAGTCCCTCTATACCGGTAGGGACTGCGTGATTATACCTATAAAGCATATCGACGGTAAAACCTACTTCCATATCCGCCTTAAGAGACAGGCCGGTACGGTGGATCCCCTGTTCAGAGGTATCCTGGGGAGATTCAAAGCTATATAAAACCTGGACACTGGCCCGATCCCAATGTTTATCTCCGGAGAACCCCATGAGAAAACCCTTGCCATTGGCGTTAAAGGGATTTTTAGGGGCGGCGGTAAAGGCGAGAAGCTTAATGGTATCTTCAGGGTAGAGGGAAACAGCGGCTCCCAGGACGGCCCGGGGCCGGGCATCGGGGAAGAGGGGGTTCCGGGGGTTAAGGAAATCAGAGGGACTAAAAACCTGGCCATAGCCAAAACCGAGACGCATGAGTCCCGTATCCACATCAAGATAGGTTCCTTTTATCCGCAGGTAGAGCCGTTCCAGTTCCATGGCAGCGACATAATTATCCCCCGGAATAAACGCGGACGCGGCGGAGAGGTTTGACGCGGCGCCGGTAAAACTACCGGCGGCCAAAGCGGAACTGCCGGCGGCGGCGATAAAATTGAAGGCCCCATAAAAATCAGCCCTGTCCCCGATATTTGTTTGAAGCCGCAGATTTGCGTACTCTTCCCAGCCGAATAAAAAGGTGCCTGAGTCCCCGGTACCGCCCTGAAAATTCACCTTACTATCCAAAAAACCTGAGAGGGTAAATCCCTCCGCCGCCGCCATCTCTTTCCCCAGAAACAGCGGAATCATCCCCAAAAATAAACTGAAAATTTGGATCTTTCTGTTCATAATATCGTCCCTCCTTACTTTCCTTACCGTTCTAAATTCCGGGTACTGAAGACCGAATTGGGGATGGGCTGATCCAGGATGATGTTTTTCAATATCAAGGTCGTTTTGCTGCCCCGGCGCAGGAAATCCCGAATCTCCGTTTCCACGGGAAAACGGCGCCCACCGATGGTTTCTATCTTTTTCAGGTTATATTCCTTGAGTTTTGCCCCGGAAAGAGCAAAAAGCTCATAATGGAGACAGTCTTCGGTCTCTTTGTCTATCCAAAGTTTCTGTTTCGGATAACTTTCGGTTTTTCGTTTCGCGGTTAAATCCAGGACCCAACAATCACGGCTTACGCCGTTGTTATTCCAGATATCGGACCCCGTAAGAACCGGATTATACCGGGCCGATAATTTTTCGTTCTCAAGGGTATCCTCATAGGAAAGATCCGAACCCATCATACTCTCCTTAAGCATATGCCCCGAAATAAGCATCACCTCCTCGGTATCCGGGGAATACACATAAAGCCGTCCTCCCCGTTTAAGGTACTTGGTTCCCCGATCTTCAGGATTGGTAAACTCCGTAAAGTTGTCGGTATTTTCCCGGGCCCAGGCTTTCAGGGTCTTAACATAACGCCGGTTTTGATACTCAATGATCATCTCCCCCTCATATTCAATGGTGGTATAAATCTCGTTTTCATCTACCCGCCGCAGCAATTCCGCCGCCGAGGGAGCCTGCCCGTAAGTGAATGTTACCGCCACTAAAACAAACAAAACTACAAACACCTTCACTTTCATAATAAACCTCCATGGTTTAAGTTAATGAGGAGGGAAAAGGGAGGAGTTTTGTTGTCCGCGGGCTTTCATTACTCCCGGCCCACAAAGCGGACTACGCCTTCTTCCACTTCTCCCTCCTCGCTTTTTTTCACGTCTCCCTTCCAACTAGTTTCGTAGCGCTTCCACGGGTTCCACGAACGCGCTTTTAAGGCTGGGGAAGAGGCTGCAAATTGAAGTGATCACCACACCGAAGACAAAGCCCTGGAGCAGAATGGCGGGATCAAAGGCAAGCGCAAAGGTTCCCGACATGGGAAATTCCTTGAGACCACCCCCGGTGAAGAAGGTTAATTCCAGGGGAAAGAAGGAAAAAGCCAGGGTTGTCAGGGCACCTACTACACAGCCCGCGAAGGAGCCCAGGATGCTAAGGAACACCGCCTCGAAGAAAAAAACCCGGACTATCTCGGCACGGGTCATCCCGAGGCTCCCCATCATGCCGATCTCCTTGATCCGCTCGTGGATGATCATCACCACGGTATTGACGATGAGGAAACTCGCCACAATGAGAAATACCAGGTACACCACCGTAAAGATCATCATGCTCTGTCGCATGAGGAGTACGAAGTAATTGTCCCGCCAGTCCCGGACCACATTTTCCTCCCCCAGCAGATCCTTGATCTGTGCGGCTATGAACCGGCTTCGGGAGGCGTTTTCCCCATGGATAAAAAGCTGCTGGGTTCCCTCTCCCAACACCAGGAGCCGCTGAAGCCGAATAAAGTCTACGATGATCGCGTCTTCGTCATATTTGACATAATCGAATTGAAAGATCCCCGTAATGACCGGGCTCCACATCTTGTCGGAAAATTGGGCCGACACGGTTTTCAGGGGAAGACGGTCTCCCACTCTAAGCCCTGCCTTTTCGGCCATCCTAAAACCGATGGCGCACTCGTTGGCGTCCGGTTCAGGATAGCGGCCTTCCATAAGGCCGTCGTCCAGGCGGGTAAGGTTAAAGGTATTCAGGGCCAGTTCCTCCCGGACCTTTACGCCCCACAGAAAGGCATGTTTCACCGTACTATCCTGGAGGGTAGCATATGCCGTAATCCGGGGAAGGACCGCCTTTACTCCGTCAAGACCTAAGGCAAGGCGTTCCAATTCCGCCACGGGAAGGCCGTTGGCAACGGGGAACCAGACGGGGTAATATTCTTTCTCCGCCTCGTATTGGGAAGAAACCACGCTCACATGACCGGTCTCAAAAACCCGGACCACCTCTTCCATGTTGTCCATCATCCCGACCATCCATGCCTGCATAAATATCGTAAAGAACACCGCGATAGCCGCGGCACTGATACAGAAAAGGGTCCGTCGCCGGTTCCGTAAAATATTACGATACGCAATCTTGACGAGGGTTCCCGCCCCCCCGATTCTTACCTTATCCATATATGCCTCCTTTACTCAAACCGCAAACTTTCGGTGATCGGCATCTTGAGGGCCCGCCGGGTGGGGAAGAAGGCCATGCAGGAAGCCAGGATCGGGGCGATGATTCCAGAGCCGATAATTACCGGGATATTCCACGCGGAACGGAAAACGCCGGTAAGCCGGTAGCCGATGTCCCCGCCCATTGATTCGGTCATGGCGGTGAAGTCCAGACCGTACTTGACCATGGGGATATTGATAAGGCAACCCAGCAGGATACCGATAAGCGAACCGAAGAAACCCACCATGCCCGCCTCCATCATGTAAATGCCAATCAGCTGACCGTCGGTCATACCCATAGCCCGCATCATGCCGGCTTCCCGGGTCCGTTCCAGGATGGCCAGGAGCATGGTATTGGCGATCCCCATGAAAGAAAGGATAAAGAGGACGACAATGATAACCTGGTAGGAGACATTATCCCCCCGGGCGGCGGCGATGTAATCCTGTACATAACCCTCCCAGGAGAAAATATCCAGTTCCTCCGGCAAGGCCGCCGGCAGGGTAGAGGCCGCTCCCGCGATAGCCATTTCGGCCATGGCCGCCTTGATAGCCTCGGGACCCTCGTCCTCTCCGGGAACCTTCGTGTTATCGGCGTTTTTTATCCGGATGAGGAGTTCCGTTACCCGGCCCTCCAGCATAAGCCCGGTCTCGTCCTGAAGTACGTCCAGGGGAATCCAGGCGGTGTTGTTGTTGGTCTTGGGATTGGGGGAATTGACCACCCCCACCACCACCGCGGAAATGAGCTGATTCACATGCCGTATGGCCCCGGCATAATCCACCCTGACCATGGCCGCCAAGACCGAGGCCTCGAGGGTTTCGTCTCCGGAATCCAGATACCATGCTTGGGTAAGTTCATCAAATTGATACATCCGATGGAAAAGTTCCATTTCTTCCGAGCTTAAAACCGGAGCCAGGTCTACCTCAAATTTTTCCTTCCTTACCGATTCGGGGGCGGCCTTGATATCAATAACCGTGGAAATCTGAACATTCATCCGTCCCGCCTCCGCGAGGAGCTTCCAGTAGCGCTCCATATCTTGTGGAAGGGTATTTTTTTTCAAGACCCAGCGTTCCTCCCCGGGCCGCGAAGGAGCCGCTTCTTGAGGAGCGTAGAGGCCGCCGCTTTTTACCGGCGCTTTTTCATAAAGGCCTCGTACAAAGTCCCGTTTCTCCGCGGGCAGGTTGGGGAGAATATCCTGCTCCAATTCATCCACCGTGGGCCGCTGGGGGATTCCCACCTTGAGCTTATCCGCGGTTACCGCCCCCAGGACCAGTTCGAAGGCGCCCTTCCTGATAAAACGGCCGGACTCAATATACTTCGGGTAGTGAAGGACCCGGGCCTCCGCAACAGGATCGCAGCCGATAAATACCATGGGCGCCGATGCGGTTTCAGAATAGATGGTCCCAGTAAACACAAACCGGGGAGCGCAGTCATAACCCGCTTCGTCCAGGGCCGCAGCGCTTTGCTCCCATCCGCCAAAATTCTCATACATGGGAAGCTCATCCTTTTTATCATAATAGGCCTTAGTCTGGAGTTTCGCCGCGCCGATCTCAAAATTGGCGATATTCCGCAGGGAATCAATGTTCATCCCCATAATCCAACCGTCCATTATAATATAGACACCCACGCTGATACTTACTGCGGCGATGGTGAGGATGGTCTTTACCCTGTGCCGGGCCAGGTTCCGCAAAGCCAGTCTCGTTAACTCAATCACGCTTGCCATCATCATAAACAATTCCTTTTACTTGAAAAAATGACCACGAACTTGTACTTCGACAGCTTTGTTCCTGCTTTTTTGTTCGTGTCTGTTCGTTCGTATCGTTCGTGGTAAAAATTCTTCATTTCATTTCATCCGATTCGATTTGGCCATCCCGAATGTGAATGATCCGCCGGGCAAATTCCATTACCATAGGATCATGGGTGGAGAAGATAAAGGTGGTACCCTCGCTTTGGTTGAGCCGCAGCATCAGTTCCAGGATCTCCCGGCCAATGGTGGAGTCCAGGTTCGCCGTAGGTTCGTCCGCCAGGATCAGGGTAGGCCGCTTGACCAGTGCCCGGGCTATGGCCACCCGCTGCTGCTGGCCGCCGGACATTTCTTTTGGCCGCCGGTTTTCCATCTTCTCAAGGCCTACTTCATAGAGAACCTGTCGAGCTCTGTCCCTCATCTCTCGCTTGTCTATCCCCAAAAGGATCAGGGGGAAGGTAATATTTTCCATCACCGTAAGTACCGGGATAAGGTTATAGGCCTGAAAAATAAACCCAATACTGTGGCGCCTCAAAAGGGCAAGTTGTTTTTTGGAAAGTTCCGCTATATCGGTCCCGCCGATATTCATACTACCCTCTGATAGGGTATCCAGGCAGCCTGCCAGATGGAGAAAGGTGGATTTACCACTCCCCGAGGGACCCGCGATGGCGGTGAATTCCCCATTCCGAAATTCCAAATTCACTCCCCGCAGGGCGTGTACTGTTTGTCCATTCAAACCGTAATCCTTTACCACATTTTCCGCTTTTACTACGGTCATATCGTACCTCCCGTATACGCCAAATTGTTAGCTTAATCTAACCACTAGGTTACCATAAACTACCCTGATAGTATAGACTATAGGCGCACATATTGTACTATTTATCTAGTACAATAGTATATGTACTAGTACAATGCGTCAAGTGAATTTTCCAATTTTTTGAAGATTTTTTGAAACCCCTTACGGAACTTCGTTCTTCCGGGCATCCGGAAGGGAAAATTCAGCCCAGGCCGGCTCCTTCAGCCGCCTTCCCTGAGCCCGGGTCCGGAGTTCCTCCCCCTCGACCTGAAAACGTTCCCGCAGCCAAGTGGGGTGAAAACGCAGGCAGGAGTACAACTGGTTCTTTAAATTTTCAACAATGGCATATTCCAGTTCAAATTCACCGGAGCTCATACCGGAACAGGACGAGACAAGATTCTTTACTCTTTATTCCCCTGCCGCAATTCCGCTAGAGCTTCCAAGCCGAAGATGTCTTTCGCTTTGAGTTCCTCGGTAATAGAATTGGGAACCAGCATCATGGAATTCCCCGCCTTGAGCCCTTCATTCAAAATCGAAAGGATCTTGAGCTTCATCGCCGGTTCGGTTTTTGCGTAAATTTGAACCGCCTCTTCCAGCTTTTTGGCAATCTCTATCTCCGCTTCCGCGAGAAGGATCCGGCCCTTCTTTTCCCGTTCCGCCTGGGCAATCCTGGAAAGGGAATCCTGGAGATGTTCCGGAATCTGTATATCCGTAATTTCGATATGCTGGACGGTAATTCCCCATTCGGTAGTTTTTTTATCCACATCCCCCTGAATCTGCTTTTCAATGACATCCCCCCTTTCCAGAAAAGTAGTCAAATCATGGCTGCTTACCGCGTTCCTGAGGGCCGTTTTGGAGGAAAGGACCACCGCATCCTCATAATTTTGTACCTCCAGAACCGCTTTTTCCGGATCCCAAACAAGCCAGAAACACAAAGCGTCCACGGTCACCGTCACCGAGTCCTGGGTGAGGGTTTCTTGAGCGGAAAAATCGGTCACCCGAATTCTGAGATCCACCGTTTGAGCAATCCTATCCGCAAGGGGAATGAGCACAAAAAGACCCGGCCCCCGAATCCGGTGAAACCTGCCGAAACGCAATACGATGGCCCGTTCCCATTCTTCCAGTTTTTGTATTGCCGGAACAAAAAGAACCACCATAGCCGCAAGGATGAGGGATAGAGCTGCTTGTGGAAAACCCGCAACGCCTAAAACGCAGACCCATAGGATATATATTTTTACCCCCGCACCCCATCGGGGAAAGAAAATCAATAATATAAGGGTTATACCGGGTATCCCCAGAAGTATTCCCAATTCCATTAGGGGCGGTAGAGAATCGGTAACAACTAACCCTCCCAGGATAACTAACACACCAATTCCCAAAAACCCTATCCCCAGCGTGTTAAGGAAGAAATCCCGAAGTTTCCGCCGGGGCTGAACATTTTTAATCAGCGGTTTAACCGCGG
>JAITEG010000191.1 GCA_031282145.1 Spirochaetaceae bacterium
GCCCCGTGCCGGGGAGAGATTTTCCCGCCCCCAGGGACCGGGGCTAAACGGGCCTATGGCCCTGGCCCTGCCGGATGAGGTTGCGCTGGATCTTGCCGCTCACGGTTTTGGGCAGTTCCCCGACAAATTCCACCAGCCGGGGATACTTGTAAGGGGCGGTGACCCGCTTTACGTGGTTTTGCAGTTCGTGAACCAGTTCCTCCGACGGGGCAAATCCCCGGGTCAGGACCACCGTCGCTTTAACCACCTGGCCCCGGAGGGGATCCGGCGCGGCGGTAACCGCGCATTCCAGTACCGCCGGATGTTCCATCAGGGCGCTTTCCACCTCAAAGGGGCCGATGCGATACCCCGAACACTTGATTATGTCGTCGTTCCTGCCTACGAACCAGTAATATCCGTCCCCGTCCCGCCAGGCCATATCCCCGGTACGGTAAATGCCCCCATGCCACGCTTTGCCCGTGGCGGCTTCGTCCTTCCAATAGCCGCAGAAAAGGCCCGGTATGGCCGGGGGCGTCGCCAGCGAAGGGGAATCGGCGCCGGTATTGGCCGCGCTGATAATACCGGTGATTCCGTCGTCGCAGGAAGCGCCCTCCTCGTCCAGGAGGGTGAGCCCAAAGAGGGGCGCGGGCTTACCCATGGAACCGGGCTTAACCGGGAGCCACTTGAAGGCCGCCGCGAGGACCGACGTTTCGGACTGGCCGAACCCTTCCCGGATCTCAAGGCCGGTCATCTCCTTGATCCGGTGATACACCTCGGGGCTTAAGGGTTCCCCCGCAACCGAGGTGTGTTTGATATAGCTGAAATCGCGGCCCGAAAGGTCCTCTTTAATCAGGAAGCGGAAGATCGTCGCCGGGGCGCAAAAGGTCCGGGGCCGCAGCCGGTCCAGGGCATCGAGCATACCCTGGGGGGTGAATTTATCGGTATCGTACACGCCGACGGCGGCACCGCAGATCCACTGACCGTAGATCTTTCCCCAGGCGAATTTGGCCCACCCCGAGTCGGTTTGGGTAAGATGGACCGCGCCATCCTCCACGCACTGCCAATACTTCGCGGTGACGATGTGCCCCAGGGGCAGGCTGTGGTTGTGGAGGACCATTTTGGGCATCCCCGTAGTGCCGGAAGAAAAGTAGATGAGCATGGGGTCCCGGGTCCTGACCGCCCCGGTGCCCGTCGGCCGGGTAAAGTGCCCCTCCGCCCCGGCTATGGCCTTCCGTATATCGATAAAATCCGGGGGAAGGGTGTCCCCCGCTACGGCGACCTTTTTAAGCCCTCCGCACCGGGGCAGGGCGCCCCGGATATTGTCCAGGAGTTCCCGGTCGTCCGCCGTGATGAGGAGTTTTACCTCCGCGATATTGCAACGGTATACCAGGTCCTTTTGGGTAAGCTGATAGGTGCCGGGGATAGCGACGGCGCCGATCTTCGAGAGGGCGATCAAGAGGACCCAGACATCCGGCCGCTGCTTGAGGATCAGCATCACCACGTCTCCCTTCCCTATGCCCAGGGAGAGGAGGGCGTTGGCGGCTTTATCGCTTTGCGCCTTGATGTCCCCAAAGGTATAGGTCTTCATCACGGCGG
Source organism: Spirochaetaceae bacterium (assembly GCA_031282145.1). Classification (GTDB taxonomy): domain Bacteria; phylum Spirochaetota; class Spirochaetia; order Treponematales; family Breznakiellaceae; genus JAIRMO01. Next base: position 1,576 of record JAITEG010000191.1, read on the forward strand.
AATCGTCGGTCCAGACCAGGGCGGGTTTGTCCGGCGCAAGCCGCGCCCATTCGTCAACCACATCGTAGGCAAAGTTGAAATTTTCCGGCACCAGGCAGCGGTAATTTTCAAAAAAATCTTCGTAACTCTCAAATTCCACCCGGGGACAGTACCGTGATAGGATCTCATTCATGGCGTCGTTATTCCTGTATAATCGTGATGAATTGGGCCGGGCCGTCCACCGCGCTTTGGCCGTGGGGCAGGGCAGCGTTAAAATAGATGGAATCCCCCGCCTTGAGGACGTATTCCCTTTGCCCCACGGTGACGCACATGGTCCCTTCCACCACATAGTTCCATTCCTGACCCGAATGGCTTACCAGGGGGGCGCGCTCTTTTTGGGGATCCAGGTGAACCAGCAGGGGTTCCATGTTCCGGTTTTTGAAGTTGTACGCGAGGCTTGCGTATTCATAGCCGGGAAACCGCTCCACCGTAACCCCCTTCCCCCGGCGGCACACGCTGGCGGTGTCTATCCTGGGGTCCTCCCCGGTAAGCAGTACCGTGGCGTCCGTACCGAGCCTGGCGGAGATCTGGTAAAGGACGCTGATAGGGATATCCGCCTCGCCGGATTCATATTTAAGGTAGGTTTCGTAGGGAATATTAATATCGGCGGCCAGATCCATGGCGCTCACCTCCATGATCTCCCGCAGCTCCTTGATCCTGCCGGGAGGGCCATAGGCCCCGTTATCCCCGCTCGCCGGCTTGTTTTTATTCTCGTTCATAAATCCTCCACCGGCCAGCCGGTTCTAGGGCCAGCCCGTTCTAAGACCAGCCGGTTTTAACCCGTGTAATAGGGCGGGGAAAGCATGTCCCGCGCCCCCGGTCGCTATAGTGGGGCGTCGCCCTTTTTCGCGTCCCCCGCCGCCTGAGCATGCCCCCTATGGGGGCCCACCGCCAAGGCCCAGAGCTTTTTGAGCAGGCCGACCCGTCCCAGGAGGAGCCAGAAAAGCGCCGCCAATATGAGGACGCTGGGGATGCCGTAGACGACTACCCCTAAAAGGGCCACCAGAACCGCCTGAGCGAAATCCCCAAAGCCGTCAAAGAGGCCCGTAATCCGGTCCCCCAGTTCCGGCCCGGGGGTGGAGACCGCGGGGCCTGCCAGTTCCAGGTCTACCGTGGCGTAATTCACCAGATCCGCCAGGGCGCGGAGTTCCGTTCCCGTCCATTCAATTTCCTGCTGCAATTCGGCGATCCGTTTTTCCACGGTCATAATCTCGTCAATGTTTTGCGCCTTTCCCAGGTAGCTCTGAAAAGTTTTAAGCAGTTCCCGCTTGGTGGCGAGCCGCCCCTCGAGGTCATAAAACGTAAGGGTAACGTCCTCGGCGCTTTCGCTCCGCTCGAGGACCCTGCCCATGCCGGTTAATTCGGCAAAGAGCCGGTCAAAGGAAGCCTCGGGGACCCGGATGGTATAATGCCGGGAATTTTCGAAAAT
>JAITEG010000068.1 GCA_031282145.1 Spirochaetaceae bacterium
ATTTTACCGCTGGCGGTGAGGGGAAAGGAATCCACAAAAAAAATATATCGGGGGATCTTGAAACGGCTGATCTGCCCCCGGCAATAATCCCGAACATCCTCCTCGCTTATCGCGGCCCCTTCGTGGAGGATAATAAAGGCCCCTACTTCTTCGCCGTATTTTTTGCTGGGTATCCCCACCACCTGCACATCCTTGATTCCCGCCATGGTGTAGAGGAAGTCCTCAATTTCTTTAGGATAGACGTTTTCGCCTCCCCGGATAATCATGTCCTTGATCCGGCCGGTAACCCGGAAGTTGCCGTTCTGGTCTTTAACCCCCAGGTCCCCGGAATGAAGCCACCCCTTTTCATCGATACATTTCCGGGTGGCCTCCTCCATCTTGTAGTAACCCTTCATGGTATTGTAACCCCGGCAGCAAAATTCCCCATGCAGGCCCACAGGACATTCCTCTCCGGTTTCCGGATTTCGAATGGTAACTTCCACCCCCGGCAGAGCCCGGCCCACGGTTTCCACCTTCACTTCCAGCGTATCGTCGTAGCGGGTCTGGGTCATCACCGGTGAGGACTCGGTCAGGCCGTAGCAGATCGTAATCTCGGTCATGTGCATCTCCGCGATTACCTGTTTCATCGCTTCGATGGGGCAGGGGGAACCCGCCATGATCCCGGTACGGAGACTGCGGAGGTCGAACATCTTGAACATGGGGTGGTTGAGTTCGGCAATAAACATGGTGGGCACCCCATAAACCGCGGTACATTTCGCCTTTTGGATGGTGGCCAAAACCAGGAGGGGATCGAACCACTCCAGCATGGCCGCGGTAGCCCCGTGGGTAATAACCGCCATCATCCCCAGAACCAAACCGAAACAGTGAAACAGTGGCACCGGCAGACACACGATGTCCTTTTCGGTGAACCGCTGGTTCTCCCCAATACCAAAACCGTTGTTGAGGATGTTCCGGTGGGTCAACATCACCCCCTTGGGAAAGCCCGTGGTTCCCGAGGTGTACTGCATATTCACCACCTCGTTCGTTTCGTTTTGGGCTTCAATCTCCCGGAGCGCGGCATCATCGCTGTGTTGTCCCAGAAGGAGGATCTCTGAAAAGTTGTACATTCCCCGGTGTTTCACGGGGCCTATATAAACCAGGCTTTTAAGAAAGGGGAATTTAGCGGATTGAAGCCGGCCCCGGGGGCTGGTTTTGAGTTCCGGAATAAGATCGTTTACCATGGCCACATAGTCCGAGTCCCGCCAGCCGTCGATGATACAGAGACACGCCAAATCCGACTGCTCCACCAGGTATTCCAACTCGTGGGTTTTGTAGGCGGTATTCACCGTCACGAGGACCAGCCCGGCCCTGGCCGCGGCAAAAAGAACGGTATTCCAATCCGGAACATTGGTAGCCCAGATACCAATGTGGTCTCCCTTTTTAAGGCCGATGGCGAGAAAACCCTTGGCCAAATCATCCACCCGCCGGTCAAATTCAGCGTAGGTAAACCGAAGATCCCGGTCCGCGTAAACGAGAAAATCATGGTCCGGCAGGGTCCGGGCCTTTTCCCGGAGCAGAGCCCCTAAGGTTGTTTCAAAGTATTCCATACCGGCTCCCCTATACCGGGGTATAAATAACCGCCAGAATCCGCACCGGCTTTCCATCCGCCGCAAGGAGACGGTGGGGCACAATGGAATCGTAATAAACCGAATCCCCAGCGTCCAGAATGTTGGAATCTTTGCCGTATTCCATGGAGAGTTTTCCCGAAAGGACGTGGATAAACTCCTCCCCTTCGTGGGTCGATTTTTCCTGTACCGCATCCGGCTCTATGTCCACGATGAAGGGCTCCATGTGGCGGCCCCCTTTGTCTGCGGCCAGGGCTTTAAAGTTGAGCCCCTGATGGGCGATACCGCCGCCGGCCGGTCCGGCTTCGGGAAGGCCCGTTACAAAACGGGTAGTCGCCTCCGCCTCCCCCGCGCGGGTAATGACCGGGCCTAGTTCTTCGTGGTCATCCAGCAGCGTACCCAACCGGACCCCCAGAGCCCGGGAAATTTTTACCAGCGGCGCCAAATCGGGGATGTGCCCCTCTTCCTCAATACGGCGGATAAGCTCAAGGTCGAGGCCGCTCCGTTCCGCCAGGGCCTCCCTGCTGATTGAATAGGTTTTGCGTAATTCGGTGATCCGTTCACCGGGGGTATGTTTAACCGGCATGAAACCATTTTACCGATTACCCGAAAGAAATACAAGCTTCACGGCTCAAAGGACAAAGGGAGGAAAAAGTCCCTTAAGCAAACGCAGCCGGTACATCTCCCTGGCTCCAAAACCGGTCTATTATGGTTTCCAAGTCCCCGATGGTGAGGTGCTTTGCCGCTATGGCGCCGATAAAGGCGGCGCCCAGGGCGGAGCCTCCGTCAAATCCGGGGACCCGAATCTCCCGGTTAAACTGCCGTTTAAGGGATTCCCTGAAAAGTTCATTTTTTCGTACCGCGCTTCCGGCGGCCACTATGGAGGTGATGGGATCAAAAAGGGCCCCCAATTCCCGTTTAAATTCCACCAGTTCCCGGACTATCCCGTCGATACTCCCCCGGACCAGGTTTCCCACGGTCAGGTTGTCCAGGCCGATTCCGGTAATGGCACCCCGCCGGGCCGGGTCCCGCCTGGTCCCGTTCAGGGCGGTGTCGAAAGCCAATGGGGAAGGAGCCGGACTTTCCTTGGCCGCTTCTTTCATCAGACGGAAGACCCCTTCATCGTCCGCCGCCGCCGATCCGGCCCGGCGGATGACTTCCCGGAAAAGATCCGCCAACACCTCGTAGGCCTTTCCCGCGGAAAGGGTTGCCCCCACGTGGAGATAGCCCAAGCCCAGGTAGGGGCGGAGTTCCATGGCTGCCGAGCCCTGTTCTTTTGGGGAATACACCGATATTTGGCCGCTGGTTCCAATACTGATGAGGCAGGTTTCAGCGGGCCGGGCCACAACCCCTAAAAAACCGGCCTGATTATCCCCCACGGGGTATGCCACCGGGATACCACCGGGAGTTTCCCCGGCCAGGGTAAAGGGTTCCGCCAAATCAAGAAAGGTCAGGGGCTGCGGAGACAGCGCTTCCTCCAGGGCGGGCCGGTTAAAACGGTTTTTGACCGGATCAAAGGCGCCGAAACAGGCCAGGTTACTGGCATCGGTTTTTTCCAGGGGTTTTCCCACAAGGGCCCCGGTGACGAGTTCGTTGATTCCCAGGATACGCCTGGCCTTGTCAGGGATCCGCTTAAAATGACGGTTGGCGTAATGGGTCAGGAGGCCGTATCCCAGGGGCAGCGGGAGGCCGGTTTTTTCGGCAAATTGTTTTTGGGGGCTGGTCTCCCCCAGGTTTTCCGAGCCATGACGGTCCAGCCAGGTATAGAGGGGCGAAAGGGGCGCTCCCCCTTCATCGGCGTAGACTATGCCGTGAACCTGGCCGGTCACTCCCAGGGAGTGTATGGGAAAACGAACCGAAGCCAACATCTCCCGTACGGAAGCGATGATCCCCCGGGGATCCTGGAAATAGGCCAGGGGATCCTCCGAATCCACGCGCCGGTTCGGCGCTGAACGCCGCTCCCTTATCCGGCAAGTCTCCAAATCCACCAGGAACAATTCCACATTAGTGGTTCCTATATCAATTCCCGCGGCAATCATCCTTCCCCCACATTTTAAAAACAGCTTTATGGTAACCCCGGTTAAACCTTTTTGAAAACCCTAAAAACCTTCCTTATCTTCTTGACGATCCTCCTAGGCTGTTCCTACAATTAAAATATGCAATTCGAACTGAGTAAAGCCCTCATGGATGATATTTTATTTTCCATGGAAGATCAAAATCAGGAATTTCTCGTGGATACCCTGGAAGGGGTTATTATTAATAAGGAAGATATAGATAAAAAACTGATGGGTCAGGGGGATCGGTTTATTTCCCTTCCGGTTTGGGATTCCTCCGATGGGTACCGTTTAATGGAGCGTTTTGCCGCGGGTTTTAGAAACCCCATAGTCCGGGAGGGGTTAACCGGCGCCTTAAACCAGGGGAAAGGGGTATTCCGGGCATTTAAAAACATCCTCAGCGTCCACCCTGAATCGGAACGGTTGTGGTTTACCTTTAAAGAACGGGAGATGAAAAAGAGTATCCTTAAATGGTATAACGCCCTCCGGGAAGAATGGGGCCTGGATCGTATCGGTATAGAACCAGAGGAAACCGATGATCTGGTTTTGGAAGATTTTCAATTCCGCAAAGGCGGACCGGATGACCTTCGCCCGGCGACCGAACTGCACCAACACTGTCTTGAGGATTACCGGGACTATGCGGAAAAAAACGGATTGTATACCCTGGAGGCGTCTATTGAAGAACCGGTACCCACCTGGATGTTTCCGGGGGACTTTTCCCTGGTAGCCGAGACCGGGCAGGGTGATTTTGCCGCCTATATTTCCTCGATCTGCCGGGGTTCGGCGCTTTACATCACCGCGCTGGAAGTAAAACCCGAATACCGCGGACTTGGTCTGGGGGAAACCCTGCTTTCCCGTTTGGTAACCAGGCTCGATCCGCAGGCAATATCCACCGTATTGGTGGATATTCCCGGTGCTTCCGAAGGATTTTCCCGGGTATTATTGCGGGAAAATTTTAAACCCTATGTTTACCGGTACAGTTTGAAGCTGTCCCGGGAGCCGGCCTGTCCGGCTTCCCGGACTTGAGCAAAGAAAAGATTTATGGCACAGTTAATTGAAGCGGTTCCAAAATCAGTTTTCGAACCGCGGCAGGTGAAAACGGAGCCTTTTCCAAAACCAACCGGATTTTGGGGAAGGCGCCAAGGAGTAGGAAAACTGAATGGTTTCTCAGATTGATGATGCGGAAATAAAAAAACATTTGGCTGAATTTCTTGAAAAAATTCAAACCGAGGCGGACCCGGAACTTTTAAATACCTATCGGTCCATTATCAAACGGGAGGTATCGTTGTTTAAACGTTCCTACCTGAGCGCCTATCTTTTGATGTTGTTTGAAGGGCAGACTCACCGGGGGCGTCCCGGTAAACGGGGGAAACGCGGTGCCTCGGGGGATAACCGGGGAGAGCCCACCCATTATCCCCTGGCGGCGGAAGAATCGGCCCGGCTGTTTATCAGTATAGGCCGGAACCGAAAGGTTTTTCCCCGGGAACTCCTGGGGCTTATAAACGCCAAAACCGCGGTCCCCCGGGAGGATATCGGCGCTATCCGTATATTGGATAACTATTCCTTTGTACAGGTCCGTACCGGATCGGCGGATAAAATTATTGAAGCCCTGAACGGTATTTCTTTCCGGGGCAGGACCCTGGTGGTAAACTACGCCCGGAACCGGAAGGAAGGCTCCTCGGAAGAAAATGAGCCGGATCTGTTCGACGACACTAATCCCATGGAATTAGCGCAGGAAGAAGATGGCCATACCGACAAAAACGATCATCCCGATAAAGAATATATTGACGACTAATCCGACCAGGAACGTGATCCAGGCGCTTATTTCCAGGATACGGCCCCTGACGGTATAACCCTTGGCCAGGGTTTCCGGTTCCCCCGGGATTGCCCCCCAGGGGGCAAAAAAATCCTGGGGCTTGCCGGGAAGATGCTCCCTGTCCGCCCTAAGCCCTTCGGTATCCTCAGTTTGCGGCTCCCCATTCAGGGAGCCAAAGACATACCAATTTCTCCCTTTACGAAGGGGTTCTTCGGGAATAAGCAGGGGAACTGCCTTTTCATCGGTGGGCAGGACGGTACAGGATACATACCCGTAGGATTCACCATCCGGGAGTTTGGTTGTCCTTTCCCCCGGGGAAAAATAAGCAAGGGGGAGCCTGACCAAATCACGGCAAAACTGGTAAATCCCGGCCTGCCGTCTAAGCCGCCGGTACAACATGGTAAAGATCATTCCCGGGGGTAAAAAGGGGTAGAAGGGGATAAACAGGGCAATAAAAGCGGTGATTGAAGTCAAACGGAAGGCGGGTCTTGGCAGGAAAGAAAAGACCATGATGATCAGGGAGAAGGCCCCCAAGGTAAGGCTATAGGGGGTAAGCCGGTTCCAATACTCGTTTTGACGCTGGCCCGCCCGGACGACCCCGTTTGTCAGGGAACGTTCAGGGCCGTCATAAAATATGACCAGCAGCGGGTTTTCTTTGGTGGAAACAAAGGTCATCCGGTTATCCAGGGGCCTGAGGAGTCCGCCGATGAAAACCCGGGCTCCCTCGGTGAGGGTGGAAACCCGGTCCCACCGGATCCGTTCCGGCGCTTCCTCGTCAGGGTAGAAGGTATCCGGCGCGGTTTCGCCCTTGGGCATGGGGAAAATATAGGTTTGGGCGCCCGCAATGGCCACGGGAACGGTGAGTTTTGTGCTTCGGATCCATAGAGTATGCCCATCGGTGGACTCAAAACCCCCGATAAACCGGAAAAGCCCCTCTTCGGTAGTTTGGTAGGCGGTATAATCCAGAAAAGGTTTCAGCCTGAGTTCATTAAACCGTTGCCGGAAATTCCGCCACGAACGGTGGTTAAAAAAAGCCCCCACCATCGGGATAAGACCGTACCAGAAAACAACCATCGCGATGATTACTAGCAAATGATATATCCGCAGGGTATAATTCCTCCATGATCAATCATATTCTGGTAGGGGCCATAGCGACCAATTGCTGGATCCTCCCGGTGTCCATGCCGGATGGACCTGAATCCGGAAAAACCGAACTCCGGGATGGCATCGTTATTGATCCCGGCGCAGATGCCCCGGCAATTATCGCCCGGCTTGAACGGCTTCAACTCCGGCCCCGGTATATTATACTGACCCATGGCCACTTTGACCATATCGCCGCCCTGCCGGATCTGATGAGGGCTTTTGAAGGGAGCGGCTCCCTGGAAATAGCGATTCACCGGGATGACGCGCATTACCTTGGTCCCGGCGCCTACGAGATCCACCAGGAGAGTTTTGCCGCCGCCGGGGGCTCAGGCTATGTGGAGGAACTTTGGCAGGAGCAGCCAGTCCCCTCAAGGCTCCTCTCCGAAGGGGACACCATCGGCCCCTTCAAGGTCCTCCATCTTCCCGGTCATAGCCCCGGTTCGGCGGGATTTCTCCTGGAACAGGAAAAGATCCTCTTCAGCGGGGACACCCTGTTTAAGGAGGGGGTTGGCCGCACCGACCTTCCCGGCGGGGATTGGCCGGTCCTTCAAAAAAGCCTGGACCGGCTTTTGGCTCTGGACCATGCGATTACCGTCTACCCCGGTCATGGGCCCCTTACCTCTATCGGCGCGGAGCAGGCCCGGGAGGGCTGGTTCTAAAAATCTTTCATGACTATAAGGACTTGGAACAAAAAAAGAGCCGCCGCCGAAAGGAGGAAAACGGCGGCGGCGAGCAAAGTAAATCATGGAGGAGGTCTTACATCTAATATAACAAAGTGTCTTTTGGCGGGTTACAAGAAACTGAAAATTTCCTGAAAAAATATCATAAGTTTAAAATATACTGCAATCCGGTAGAAACCCGCAGCGCCGTCCCTACATCCGCTTTCCAGTTGTCTTCCAGGCCGGGATCCTTCACATAGGATTGCCAGGCAATCTCCCCATAGAAAGAAAGGGCCCCCCGGGGGAGTTTAAAGGAAAAGGGCGCCATCGTGATGCCTATTTCCCCCAGCCAACTGTTCCCGCCGGTATAGGGCCGGCTTTCGTCACCGGTATTGAGTACCGGCGATCCGATGGCAAAGGCAGGACCCGCAAAAAGCCTGATACTATCCTTAATTCCCGCGGAAACCGTAATGGGCATCCGGAAAACATGCAGGGCCGTATCCCATTGGGGCCGGAGTTCCAGTCCGATCCTGAACGGTAACGATAGTATGGGGATATCATAAAAAACCCCGGTCTGTATGACCGCTCCTCTGAACGAAGGGTTATTTTCCAATAAACTGTTCCATGAGGGGGCCAGGGCGAATCCCAGATGGAAACGGCTCGGCCCATCGCCGGCGGTTTTATCCCTCGCCGGCAGGGGAACCGGTTTTGCCCCGGGACCGACCGGATTTGTCCCCGGACTGACCGGGCTTGTCCCCGGACCGACCGGGTTTGACCGGGCCGGAATATCTCCGGCGGGCAGAAGCCTTCCGGCCCCGGCAAAGGTATTTTTCCAGTAATTTTCGCTGAGTTTAGAATACATCACCCCGGTTTTTGGTCCCGCGGACGCGGCATGGATGAACTTACCTTCACCGGCATAGAGGCCCACATGGGACAGCGGACCGGCGGTGTTAAAAAACACCAGATCGCCGGGCATAAGGTTTGCCTCCAGGATGGGCTCCGCCCAGGCGTGGAGATCGGCGGTCGTCCGGGGAACATCTATGCCCAGGGCATCCTGGAAGCTGCGGTAGACCAGGCCGGAACAGTCCAGACCCCGCCGGTCCGTACCCCCATAGCGGTAGGGAGTCCCCTGGTACTGTTCCGCCGCGGCGATCACCCGGGAACGGACCTCCTGGGGAGATGCGGAATCCACCGGGGCAATGGTGGCGGCAAAAAGACCCCTCCCGAAAAAGACACCCAAGAGGAAAAATACCATCCCAATCCCAAGAATTTTTATCCGCACGATGTATTATCGGCAAAGATATGGATGATGAATAGCTCATTCGGGCCCCCAGCAGGGTTTAGCCCGCCTAGGATGGGGCTTGCACCCCTGGGGTGAAGGCTGGCTGGACATTTTATGCCAAGTGTGCCATAGTCTCGTATGGAACCCCGTAATATTTTCCGTAACCTTTCCCCCCTGGATCACCGGTACTCCCTCTCCGAAGAGGCCCTTTATGAGCGCCTCGTGCCCTGGCTCTCCGAAGAAGCCGCGGTGGCGGCCGGGGTCAAGGCGGAGATAGCCCTGATTGCCGCCCACCTGAGCCTCCGGGGGGGGCTGACCCCGGAACTCCGGGACGCGCTGGACAAGGCCAGCCGGGCCGTGGACAGCGAGGAGGTCTACGCCGAGGAAGCAAAAACCCGCCACAATATTCGCGCCCTCGTGAACGTCCTCAAAACCAAGGTGCCCCCGGAAACCGCCCCCCTGGTTCACCTGGGGGCCACCAGCGTGGATATCCTGGACACGGGCCTCTCCTATCGAATCCGGGGAGTAACGGGCGAGGTGGTCCTTCCCCTCCTGCGGAAGCTGGAATTGCTCCTCTGCGCTTTTGTTGAGCGGGAAGCCGAAACCCCCCAGGTGGGCCGGACCCACGGCCAGCACGCGGTCCCCATCACGGTGGGCTTTGCTCTGGCGGAATACGTTTCCCGGCTGGGTAAATCGATCCTCAAGATAGAGGACCTTGCCGGAGAGTTAAAGGGAAAACTCGCCGGGGCCGTGGGGGCCTATAACGCCACCTCCCTGCTGGTCCGGGACCCGGAGGAACTGGAACGCCGTTACCTCGCGGAACTGGGCCTGGAACCCTCGGAACATTCTACCCAGCTGGTGGAGAGCGAATACCTGCTCCGGCTGCTCCTGGAATTCAACCTGGCCTTTGGGATCATCGCCAACCTGGCGGACGACCTCCGGAACCTCCAGCGCACCGAAATCGGGGAACTCCGGGAGGGTTTTGCCGCGGACCAGGTGGGGTCCTCCACCATGCCCCAAAAACGGAACCCCTGGAATTCGGAGCATGTGAAGAGCCTCTGGAAGGCGTTTATGCCCCGGGTCGTCACCTTCTTTATGGACCAGGTGAGCGAACACCAGCGGGACCTCACCAACTCGGCCAGCCAGCGCTTCATCGCCGATTATATCACCGGGTTTTGCCTCGCGGTGAGCCGGATGACCTCCGTCATCGAGGGCCTGGGGGTGGACCGGGAACGGCTGCTGGTTAATTTGCGGGGGGAGTTTCAAAGAGCACCGGATGAGGGAGGGAGCGGGGGGATTGGGATTCCTGGAGGAATCCTTGCCGAGCCGGCGTACATCCTCCTCGCGGAGAGCGGCCTCTCCGACGCCCACGAGCGCATCCGGAAGATCACCCTGCGGGCGGAAAAGGCGGGCCTGAGCTTTGCCCGGGCCCTGGCGGAGGAACCGGAACTCCTGGCCCGTATAGGGGAAAGGCTGGCGGCCCTGGGCCTCGTCCCTCAGGCGGAGCAGGCCCTTGCCTTTTTTGAGCGCCCCGAATGGTACCGGGGGCTTGCCGTTGAGAAAGCGCGGTCCCTCGCCGCGAAATACCGGAAATTAATGGAACAAGGAGATAACCATGTTTGAAGAAGCCCTTTCCTATGACGATGTCCTCCTCCTGCCGGGGTATTCGGATATACTCCCCAAGGACTGCGAGGTTAAAACCCTGCTCTGCGCCGATATAACCCTGAATGCTCCGATCCTTTCGGCGGCCATGGATACGGTGACCGAGGAAAAGCTGGCCATTGCCATTGCCCTGGAGGGGGGAGCCGGGGTCATCCACCGGAACCTCTCCCCGGAGGATCAGGCCCAGCAGGTGGCCAAGGTGAAACGTTACCTGAACTGGGTTATCGATTCGCCGGTTTCCGTTGAGGAAGACGCTTCGGTCAGGGACGTGAAGGCCCTGATGAACAAGTTCCGGGTATCGGGCCTGCCGGTGTTGGGGAGCGACAACCGGCTGGTAGGGATCATTACCGGCCGGGATCTGCGCTTCTGCCGGAACGATTCCCTTTCCGTGACGGATGTGATGACCAAAGACCCCATTGTAGAGCAGGGGGAGCCCACCGTATCCAGCGCCCGGGAGAAATTCGACCGCCACCGGATTGAAAAGCTCCCGGTGGTGGATACCGAAGGGCGGCTGACCGGGCTTATCACCGTGAAGGATATGGAAAAGCACGACAAGTTTCCCATGGCGGCTATGGATAAGGGGGGGCGGCTCATCGTAGGGGCCGCGGTTTCCCCCCAGGATTATCAGGTACGGATGCCCCTCCTTAAAAACGTCAAAGTCGATTTTGTGGTCCTGGATACCGCCCACGGGGATACTAAAAACGTCATGGAAGCGGTGGCGGGGATAAAGAAGCAGTTCGATGTCCCGGTGATTGGGGGTAATGTGGCGTCAAAGGAAGGAACGAGGAGGCTCATCGAGGCCGGGGCCGACGCGGTCAAGGTCGGCATCGGGCCCGGTTCCATCTGCACCACCCGGGTCGTGGCCGGCGTGGGGGTGCCCCAGTTTACCGCGGTCTGGAACTGCGCCGAGGAGGCGTCCAAATCGAATATCCCCATTATCGCCGACGGGGGGATCAAATTTTCCGGGGACATCACCAAGGCCATAGGCGCCGGGGCCAATATGGTGATGATCGGTAATCTTTTTGCGGGGCTCAAGGAGGCGCCGGGGAACGAGATCATCTTTGACGGCCGGATCTACAAAGAATACCGGGGTATGGGAAGTTTGGGGGCCCTTAATGAGGGCGCCCGGGACCGGTATCAAATCGGCAAGGACGAAACTCCGGTCCCCGAGGGCATTGAAGGCCGGGTTCCCTACAAGGGGGAACTGCGGAGCTACCTGCATCAGCTTGTTTCGGGCCTTCGCAAAGGCATGGGGTACTGCGGCTGCAAAACCATCGCCGAACTCAAGCAGTACCGCAATTTCGTCAGAATCACCGCCGCGGGCCTCCGGGAAAGCCATGCCCACGATGTGACCATCACCCAGGAAGCGCCAAACTACAGCAGGGTTTGAAAAGTGAGGAGTGAAAAGCTAGGAGCCTGTTGCGCTTGTGGATTTTTGCACCATCAATACCGCAAAAATCCCGATTATCGGGGCTCCTTTGGGAGTTTGCAAGGTAAAAAAGCGCCCGTAAGGCGCTTTTTGGAGGTTTTACGCGCGAAGCGCAACAAACTCCTAGACGGGAAGAGTTCCCTCCGGCTTCTCCCCCTCCCGTTTAACGGTTAACTTTGTGCAAAGATGGTGTTGAGGTCAATTTCGAGGCCCGGCAGGACGGTAACCGGGGCGGTATCGGTGTCTTCATAGGCGGAGGCCACATACTCGTTGTTTTTGAGGACATAGGCGGTGAGGGATTTTTCTTCCCCGTCCACAATCCAGTATTCCCGCACCCCCGCCTGCCGGTATTTTTGGAATTTGAGGATCCGGTCGTGGCGGGTATTGGAAGGGGAGAGGATTTCGATGACCAGGTCCGGGGGGCCGTTACAGCCCCGGTTGTCCAGTTTGGCAGGATCGCAGACCACCACGATGTCCGGCTCCACCACGGTATTGTCGCTATGGTCCGGCAGCGGGTTAAGCCGGACCGAAAAAGGCGCGGCGTAGACTCTGCAGGGCTTCCCTTTCAAAAATGCCCAAATGGCGCCCAATAATTCTCTACTGATCTCCTGGTGCAGCCGGGAGGGGGTCGCCATCAGATAGGCCTCGCCGTCTATGATTTCATACCGCTCGTCTTCATCCCAGGAGAGAAAATCGGCGTAGGTGTAGGCGCACGGTTCTTGTTCTTTTACCTGCAGCATACTAAAACCCCCACTAAAATCCAGTATACACCCCCGGCTCTGATCCGGCAAGAGGGGCGGGAATTGTAAATTAGCCGGCCTTTATATACAATAAAACAGGGAATCTATTCTGAAAAGTAAACAGGGAGCGGCTATGAATGTTGTGGTCATCGGCGCCCAGTGGGGTGACGAGGGGAAGGGTAAAATCGTGGACTATCTGGCCAATGAGGCCCAGATAATCGTCCGTTTTTCCGGCGGGGCCAACGCGGGGCATACCATCGTTATTGGGGATGAGCAGTACGCCCTGCACCTTATTCCTTCGGGGATCCTCTATCCCGATAAGATGGTGATCCTGGGGGCGGGAATGGTCATCGATCCGACCGCCCTCTTCAACGAACTGGATATGCTCCGGGAACGGGGGATCGATACTACCGGCCGGGTTTTTATTTCCGACCGGGCCCATATTGTCCTGCCCCGGTATATAGCGGTGGACAAGGCCCGGGACGAGGCCCGAAAAAAGCCCATCGGTACCACCGGCAGGGGTATCGGAATCACCTATTCCATGAAAAGTGACCGGGACGGGATCCGCATCGCCGATCTTTCCTGGAAGGAAAAGATCGCCGAGCTTGAAAGCGGGGACCGGGATTTCCTCATCCCCTATATTGACCGGCTTGAAGCCATGTCCATAGATTTGGCGGCTTATTTGATGCACCGCAAAAACGCCCAGGTGCTTTTTGAAGGGGCCCAGGGCGCCCTGCTGGACCTGGACCTCGGTACCTATCCCTATGTATCCAGCGGTATGTCCTGTGCCGCCGGCGCCGCCATCGGCGGCTGTGTGGGCCCCCGGCGGCTGGACAAGATCCTCGGGGTCTTTAAGGCCTATACCACCCGGGTGGGAAACGGTCCCTTCCCCAGCGAATTCCGGGGCCCCGTTGAGGGAACCGAAGATTCCGGGGAAACCGAGGGTTTCGAGGAAACCGAAGGTTTTCTTTGCCGCTTTATCCGGGAAACCGGCCGGGAATACGGGGTTACCACCGGCCGGCCCCGGCGCTGCGGTTATCTGGACCTCGTGGCCCTCCGCTACGCCTGCCTCACCAATTCCATCGATTCCCTGGTGATGACCCACCTGGATGTCTACGATACCCTGGGGGAAATAAAAGCCTGTATCGCCTACCGTATCGGGGACCGCATCGTGGAAAATTTTCCCGCTTCCATTGAGGACCTGGGCCGCGCCCAGCCCGTACTCCGTACTTTTTCAGGCTGGAAAAAGTCCCTTGCCAATGCCTTAACCTACGAGGAGTTCCCCGTAGCCGCCATGGAGTACATCGAATTTATCGAACGGTTCTGCGAAACCCCTATTGATATGGTCTCTGTGGGCTATGACCGCAAGGAAACCATCATCAGGAAAAGCCCGTGGACCCGGTAACGGTAATTTCATTCGCGGAGGCGCGGGATGGATAAAATACTGATCCTTGATTTCGGGAGCCAGACCACCCAGCTTATCGGCCGGCGGATCCGGGATCTGGGGGTTTACACGGAAATCATCCCCGGAGACAGCCCCCTGTCTTCCGAAGCGCTTGCCACTCAAACCGGCGACCCGGTTCGGGGGATTATTCTTTCCGGTTCCCCGGAATCGGTTTATACCCCTGAAGGGGCGGTCCCGGATCAGGGGGTCTATACCTGCGGCCTACCCCTCTTGGGGATCTGTTACGGCCTTCAGCGGATGACCTATGATAACGGCGGCCTGGTCGAAGCCCTTCACCAGCGGGAATACGGCGGCATGGAAGTGACGGTGAAGGGGGAAGCGGGGACCGGGGAAGGGACGATGGGCAATGGGGAACTCATTCGGAAGTTTCTCGCGGGTTTTGATCCCGCCGTCCCCCTGCGGGACCTCACCAACCCTCCCTTGTTTTATCCCCCGGTCCCATTCTCCCATTCCTTTACCGCCTGGATGAGCCATGGCGATACCCTGACCCGCCTTGCCCCGGGCTTCCGGGAGTACGGCGCCAGCGCCGCCGGTTTCCCCGCGGTGGTGGCCCACGAGTCCAAACCGTGGTTCGGCCTGCAATTCCACCCGGAGGTAACCCACACCGAACGGGGGCGGGAAATCCTCGCGGCCTTTGTTTTTGGGGTCTGCGGCGGTAAACCCGGCTGGACCATGGAGCGCTATATCGAAGAAGTCCGCGCCGCCCTGACGGAACGGGTAGGCCGGAATCCGGTGCTGCTCCTCATTTCCGGGGGGGTGGATTCCACCGTAGCCGGGGCGCTGCTTCTCAAAACCCTGGACGCCGGCCAAGTCCACCTCATGTACATGGATACGGGGCTTATGCGGAAGGATGAAACCAAAACCGTCACGGCCGCCCTGGAACGGCTGGGAGCCCGGCACCTTCACATTATCCATTGCGAAGAAGAATTCCTTTCGGCCCTCAAGGGCCTTTCCGACCCGGAGGCAAAACGCAAGGCCATCGGGGACCTCTTTATCACCATCCAGGAACGGGAAGTGTCCCGGCTGGGCCTGAGCGAACCCTATTTCCTCGCCCAGGGGACCCTCTACACCGACCTTATCGAAAGCGGCAAAGGGGTAGGAAAAAAGGCCCATGTCATCAAAAGCCATCATAATGTAGGAAGTCCCCTGGTGGACGCCAAACGCCGGGCCGGTCATATCATCGAACCCCTGGACCGGCTTTACAAAGACGAGGTCCGCCGTTTGGGCCGCCTCCTTGGGGTGGATGAAGAAGTGGTCCGCCGCCATCCCTTCCCCGGTCCGGGCCTCGCGGTCCGCATCCTGGGAGAGGTAACCCGGGAAAAATGCGACATCCTCCGGGACGCGGACGCCCTTTATATCGAAGAGTTGAAAAAGCGCCGCTCCCCCTCAGGCGAACGGCTCTACGACGAAATATGGCAGGCCTTCGCGGTACTCCTCCCCATCCGCTCCGTGGGCGTTGCCGGGGATGTCCGCAAATACGGCTGGGTCCTCTCCCTCCGGGCCATAGTCAGCGCCGACGGCATGACCGCCGACGTGTATCCCTTCCCCATCAAAGATCTCCTGGAAATTTCCACCCTGATCACCAACACAGTTAAAGACATAGGCCGGGTCACCTACGATATTTCCAGCAAACCCCCGGCAACCATCGAGTGGGAGTAAGTCCGTGGGGGCAGGACTGCGTTCCAGAGAAAAGGGCTTGTGACCTGGAGGAGCTATGAAAGTTATAGAAGCCGATGAATTTGACCGCTATTGGCAGGATGTTTCGGGGCAGGGGGAAGACCGGACGGTTCTTGACCTGGTACAAGGGATAATCGCCGCGGTGCGGGCCGAGGGGGACGCGGCGGTGCGGCGTTTTGCTTCCCGGTTTGAAAAGTCCGCGCCGGAGGTTTTTGAGGTGTCCGGGGCCACGGCCCGGGCCGCCTGGGAAGGGCTTCGGCATGAGGAGCCGGAACTGGCCGCGGCATTGGAGTTGGCGGCGGATCATATCCGGTCTTTTGCGGAGCTGCAGAAGGCCCAGTTTAAGGACTTTGAATATGAAATGGCCCCGGGTTTGTTTACCGGGCAGCGGGTGATCCCGGTTAAACGGGCCGCGGTGTACGTGCCCGGGGGACGGTTTCCCCTGATATCCTCGGTGCTGATGGGGGTGATCCCCGCAACAGCCGCCGGGGTTGAGGAAGTTTTGGCGGTCTCCCCCCCCCGGGAGAACGGGCTCCCGGACCGGCGGATCCTCGCCGCGGCATATATTGCCGGGGCAGGTCGTTTTTTTGCCCTGGGGGGCGCCCAGGCCATCGCCGGCCTGGCCCTGGGGACCGAAACCATTCCCCGGGTTGACCTGATCGCCGGTCCGGGGAACAAGTACGTGGCCGCGGCGAAACGGCTGCTCTACGGGGAAGTGGGGATAGATTTTGTCGCGGGGCCCACGGACGTCCTCATCATCACCGATGGTTCCGGGAAACCGGCGGCCGCGGAACTGGCGGCGGCGGATATGCTGGCCCAGGCGGAGCATGACGGTGACGCCCGGGCCCGGGTCTTGGTTTCCTCTCGGGACCTCGCGGACCGGATTCTCCGGGCGGTGGAACAACGGCTTGCCCTGCTCTCTACCGCCGATACCGCCTCCGCTTCCCTGGACGCGGGGGGGCTTATCGTTATTTATAAGACCCGGGAGGAAGCGGCCCGGATCGCCAATACCATAGCCCCGGAACACCTGGAACTCCAAACCGCCGGCGCGGAGGACTGGCTCCCCCTGCTCCACAATTACGGTTCCCTTTTTATTGGGGCGGGGGCGGCGGAAGTCCTGGGGGATTATTCCGCGGGGATTAACCATACCCTGCCCACCTCCGGGAGCGCCCGGTTTACCGGGGGGCTTTCGGTGCGGCATTTCCTCAAAACCGTTACCACCCTCCGATGTACCGGGGGAAAAGGCTATGAGGAGGCCCTCGAAAGCGCAAAGGTCCTGGCCCAGGCGGAGGGGCTTTGGGGACACCGCGAAAGCGCCCTGCTCCGGCGGCATCCGGCGCCGGACCGGTCCTGAACCGGTGGGATATTCCGTGGAAAACCACCGCGAGCGGGAGGAAGGGGCCCTGGTATACCCGGTTTATTCCCGGCGTTCCCGGGGGCTTTCGGTGGGGGTGAACCTCTTCCCGGATCGGAAAGTCTGTCCCTTTGACTGCCCTTACTGCGAGGTTTTTCCTTTTACGACAAAAGTTCGCTTTTCCACGGAAACTATGGCAAGAGCCCTGAGATCGGTCCTTATCCGGGAGCGGGAGGAAGGGGCCCTGGTTCGGGATATTTGTTTTTCCGGGAACGGGGAGCCGACCCTTTCCCCCTGGTTTCCGGAAGCTCTGGAAGCCGCGGCCCGGCTCCGGAACGAACTGGTTCCCCGGGCGGATTTGGTGGTGATCACCAATGGGGCGGGGTTGCCGGACCGGCGGATTTTCGCGGTTTTGCGGGATGCCGCCCGGGGACCGGAGGCTTTGAAGCTCTGGCTCAAACTTGACGCGGGAACCGAAGGGTGGTATCGGGAAATAAACCGGTCTTCCATTCCCTTTGCCGTGCTTTTGGGAAAGATCCGGGAGTTTGCCGGGGAGGCTCCGGTGATTATCCAGACCATGGTCTGCAAAATACGGGGCCTTCCCCCTCCGCCTGAGGAGGCCGAAGCCTGGGAAACAACGGTATTCGATCTGATCATGGGCTGTGCCGGTGAAGGGGAAAGGTCCGGGACCGGGGTTCAGGGGGTTCAGATTTATGGTAAGGCCCGGCCCGCGCCCCAGGATCCCCTGGCTGCGGCCCTGGAGGTATCTTTTCTCCAATCCCGGGCTTTATCCCTTAAAAAGAAGCTGGAAAAGGCGGGAAAGGGACTTCCGGTGGAGGTTTTTGCTTAGGATTTTGCCGCCCCTTGAATCCGCTAAATATAGTAACCACAAAAAGCAGTACACTTTGAAGAAAAAAATTCACCGCAAAGTCGAAAAAGTCGAATAAGTAAGGAAAGAAGGTTAATTTTCCCTTTCCTTCTTTGCCTTTTTCTTGGCGGTTAAAAAATTCAGTGGATCAAGCATAGATCCAACCCTATTCTTGACCCACAATTCGGGGAATGATTATACTATGCTCTAAAGAAAAATAGGCCACGAAGATGAAAAAGCAAAAGGAGGAAAGAACAAAGGAAATTATGGTATCTCCGGAACAGGAAAGACTGGCTAAAGTTGTATTGGATGCCGCTTTTGAGGTCCATTCTTATTTGGGACCGGGTTTGCTGGAAAACACTTATCAGATTTGTCTGCTCGGTGAATTAAAAGAACGGGGTATTTTTGCGGAAACTGAAAAGCCCTTGCCGGTTATCTATAAAGGGATATATATTGATTGTGCTTACCGGATAGACATTCTTGTGGAAAGAGACAAAATACTTATCGAAAATAAATCCGTTAAAGAAATAAAAGACATTCATATGGCTCAAATATTGAGTTATCTGAGGCTTTCGGGAATTTCATTGGGGTTTTTGTTTAATTTTAATGTGCGATCATTCAAAGACGGTATACGCCGAATAGTTTTGAATGACAAAAAGATTTCTTCGACTCCATGGGTAAAAAAATCCCCGGGTCAAGAATAGGCGTAAATACGGGGTAGAAGAGGAGAAAAGCAGAATTTTTCAGGTAAAGGAAGGGGATATATTCCTAAATGGTTAGCTGTGGGTCAGAACAAAAGCATTTACCTTCATATTCCGGGAAATTTCCAAGTTTTGAAAGGAATTTTAACCGCGAGGTCGAAGAAAACGAGGCTTTGTACCAGAACTTATTCGACTTTTTCGACTTTGTGGTGGATTTTTTCTTCAAAATATGCTGCTTTTCAGGCGAATCCGAGGACCTTTGAGGAGGTGGTAAAGATGGGCGACGCGTTAACGATAGAAGATGTCTTGATGGAAGCGGGATATATTCCTAAATGGATAGCTGAGGGCAAGGAAGAGGTAGCCCGAAATCTCCTTAAAAGAAGGTGGAGCATTGAAGAAACCGCGGAGATTGCGGAATTGGATATAGAAAAGGTGCGGATTTTAGCTAAAAATATCCAGCTGGATTGAAGGGAAGCGTATTTGCCGGGTACTCCAGGCGAATCCGAGGACCTTTGAGGAGGTGGTAAAGATGGGCGACGCGTTAACGATAGAAGATGTCTTGATGGAAGCGGGATATATTCCTAAATGGATAGCCGTGGGTGAGGAAAAGGGCCGGGAAGAGGG
>JAITEG010000135.1 GCA_031282145.1 Spirochaetaceae bacterium
CCCGCTACCGGGTGGGGGTGTGGGGGTGAAACCCCCATATTTCTAAAAAACCCCTCCCCGGCTGGGGAGGGGTTTTTTAGAGCTAGGGGCTCCGCCCCTACGACCCCGCTGGGGGGCCTAGGACCCCCCCGTCCCCCCGTTAGCCGGCTAGGGGATAATTGCGCTGAAGAGGGGGCCGAAGGGGCCTTCGCTCATGATAATTTTGGTATGCCGCGGCATGCGGTAGCCGTTCCCCAGCATCCTGTAGCTGTTCCCCAGCATGCGGTAGCCGTTCCCCAGGATGCTGTGGCCATTCCCCAGCATCCTGTAGCCGTTCCCCAGGATGCTGTGGCCGTTTCCCAGGATGCTGTGGTTGTTCCCCAGGATGCTGGGGCCGTTCCGCAGGATGCTGGGGGAGTTCCGCAGCATCCTGCCGATGTTTCCCGGCATGCCGGGGAAGTAATCCAAAAGGCGCCGGGCACCTTTCCGCTAGCGCAGGGCGATGGCGCCGGCGGAGCCTGATGTCCCGGTAATGGGGAGGCTTTGCCACACGCCGTTGAGCCGGTAACCGGGTATAGGGTTACCGCCGTCATCGTAGGATCCCGCGATTAACACGTCGGGGGAAAGGAGGCCGTTGCCGCGGCTGAACGCAAGCATTAAATGAACGTGCCCCAAAGGCTAACCCCTAAAGGCGGGCTAAAACCTCCGGGGGGGCAAACGAATTGATCAGAAACCATATCCGGGTTATAACGGAAGGTAATGACCGCCGAAGAAAAAAAAAAGCTCGCCTTCTTGCTCGATATTACCGGTGACCACCTGCGGGACGGGTATAAACGGCCCCGGGGGGAGTATCGATTTTCCGATGACCCGGCGCCGCCGCTTTCCGGGGAGCAGGATGAGCCCTTCCTGAGCGGATTCCCGGAGGAAGCGGATAGCATCGAGACCGTGGCCGGCCAGATCCGGCACTGTACCGCCTGCCCCCTCCACGCCCGGAGGAAACAGGCGGTTCCCGGGGAAGGGGTAAGCCGGCCCCTGGCGCTGGTGGTGGGGGAAGGGCCCGGCGCCGAGGAGGATTTCAGCGGCAGGCCCTTTGTGGGAGAGGCGGGAAAACTCCTGGACAAGATGCTCGCCGCCATAGGCCTTTACCGGGATAAAAATTGCTTCATCGCCAACGTGGTAAAATGCCGCCCCCCGAACAACCGGGAACCCCTGCCGGAGGAGGCCGCGGCGTGCGCCCCCTTTCTGGCCCGGCAAATAGCCATTCTGAAACCCCGCCTCATCCTCGCCGCCGGAAGGACCGCCGCCCAAAACCTCCTCGCCACCGGTGAATCCCTGGGAAGCCTCCGGGGCCGTTTCAGCGAATACCCGGGGACCGGAGGTTCCCCGATCCCGGGGCAATCTTCGATTCCCCTGCTCCCCACCTACCACCCGAGCGCCCTGCTCCGGGACGACGCCAAAAAACGCCCGGCCTGGGAGGACCTTAAGATGCTGCGGACAAAACTCGCCGAACTGGATGCGGCCTATGCCAAGGAAGCCGGGCTTCCCGAAGCGGGGCTTCCCGAAGCGGGGCTTCCCGAAGCCCGGCATCCCGAGGCGGGCAGACTCTAACATGGTCTATTTTGATCTGGTTTTTGATATTCCCCTTCAGGGAAATGAAGTCTTTACGTACCTCGCCGACCCCAAGGGCGAAGCCTGCCTGGGGAAGCGGGCCATGGCCCCCCTGGGGAAACGGGAGCGGCTGGGGTATATCATCGGGGAAAAGGCGGAAGGGCCTCCGGGAATGGGGGAAGAAACCCTCAAACCCATCCGCCGGGTGGTGGACAAGGAAGCCGTATTTGACGGGGACGACATCAAGCTCGCCCAATGGGTAGCGGGATATTACCTCTGCGGCGTGGGGGAAGCCCTGTCGGCGATGATCCCCTCGGGAAGGCGGACCAGGGAATCGGCCCATGCCCTTTCCTTCGGGGATGAGCCCCCCACCGAAAAACCCCTTGAACCCTCGGAGGAACAGGAGCGGGCCCTGGAGGGGATCCTGGCGGGAAGCGCGGCCGGGAAAGGGGCCGCCTCCCCTCCCCTCTTTTACCTCTACGGGATAACCGGTTCGGGAAAAACCGAGGTGTTCCTCCGGGCGGCGGAGGCCCTGCTTGGGGAGGGCAAGTCGGTGATATACCTGGTGCCGGAAATATCCCTTACCCACCAGACCGCCCGGGCCATAGGACGGCGTTTCGGAGCCCTCGCGTCCACGATTCACTCGGGGATGAGTCCCAGCGCCCGGCTTACCGAGTGGGTGCGGATCCGTAAGGGGGAAGTACGGATCGTGGTGGGTCCCCGGAGCGCGGTTTTTGCGCCGGTCCGGGACCTCGCCCTCATCATCATTGACGAGGAGCACGACGGCTCCTATAAATCCGGGAACACCCCCCGGTACCATGCCCGGCAGGTGGCAATGCGCCGCGCCGCCCTCTCCGGCGCCGTTCTGGTGATGGGTTCCGCCACCCCGTCGGCGGAAGCCTGGAAGCTCATGGGGGAAGGGGTCATTCGCCGTTTTGACCTGACCCGGCGGCTTTCCGGCGGCGCCGCCCCGGAGATTGTACCGGTAAGCCTGGAACACACCGAAGGGTGCCTTACGGACACGTTAAAAGAGGAGATCCATAAAACCGCGCTTTTGGGACGGCAGACGATCCTCTTCCTCAACCGCCGGGGGTTCGGTTATTTTTACCACTGCCCGAGCTGCGGATACGAATTGACCTGCCGCAACTGTTCGGTATCCTTAACCTACCACAAGAGCCGGGGCCGAGCGATCTGTCATTACTGCGGTTATTCGCTGCCCCCTCCCCGCCTCTGTCCCCAATGCGGTTCCCTGGAAGCGGGTTTTATCGGATTCGGGACCGAACTCATCGAAGAAGAAGTCCGCCGGACCTTTCCAACCCTCAGGATCCGCAGGATAGACGCGGATACCACGGAAAAAAAGGGGAGCCTCCGGGAAACCCTGGACCTCTTTAGGGCCGGGG
>JAITEG010000250.1 GCA_031282145.1 Spirochaetaceae bacterium
AGACATTCGGTTTTCGGCCGTATTATCCGGGGTCAGGAAGTGGTGAACGCGATACGGGAGGGCGACCGCATCGAAAAGATCACTATTATCCGAAACGGATCGGAAGCAACGGCTTTTAAAGGGGATCAGGCCGCTTTTGACCGGTTACTCCGGATGGCGGTGACCGGGGCGATGGAAAAGGTCCGGGCAAAACGGGCGGCGGATATGGCTGAAATCATGGCGAAATATCCGGACACGGCCCAAACCGCCTCGGGGATGCGGTATACCATTATGCAGGAGGGAACAGGGCCTAAACCAAACCCCGGTCAAACCGTGTCGGTGGGATATAAAGGGATGTTCCTCTCCGGTCAGATTTTTGATGCCTCTGATTTACATGGCGGCCCCCTGGAGTTCCAGGCCGGGGCCGGACAGATCATCCCTGGCTGGGAAGAAACGGTTCTGGATATGCGCCTGGGGGAGAAGCGCCTCGTGATTATCCCCCCGGAGCTGGCCTACGGCGAGGAGGGCGCCGGCAATGGGGCCATCCCCGGAAACACCTTCCTGGTTTTTGAGATGGACCTGGTGGGGATTCGTTAAGGAGACAAAGGTTTTTTAGCAGCCTGTTGCAGGGGAATTACCCCTCGCTTATGAGCTCTATCCGACTATGCGGTATTGGTCGTTAGTCAAGGTAAAAACATCCAAAGCCCCGGGAGTTCCCCGGACGCTCAGGTCCTGAAAAACGAAGATGGCCTCCACGTTTTCTAACGAATCAACCAGCGCTCGTCCTTCTTCATAACCCAGCACAAAAAGGGTCGTAGAGAGGGCATCGGCGTCAATGGAAGTATCGGTGATAACCGTCACCGAAAGAAGGCCCCTTTCCGCCGGATACCCGTCGACAGTGGAAAGGATGTGGTGGTAATGCTGGTCCCCCGCGTCCAAAAAACGTTCATATACCCCGGAGGTGACCACGCTTTTTTCCCCAAGCTCCAGGACGCCGATATAGGTTCCCCGGCTGGAGCGGGGATCTTGTACGGCGATGCGCCAGGGCGCTCCCTTCGCTTTGGTCCCCAGGGCATAGATATTTCCTCCCAGGTCTATCAGCGCCTCGGAAACCCCTGCCTCTTTAATGAGGCGGGCCGCCTCGTCCGCGGCATACCCCTTGGCAATGGCCCCCAGATCTATCCCCATACCCGCTTGGGGCAAAAAAACGGTCCCCGCTTCTTCATCGATGACCACCTCCCTCCAGTCAACCAGGGCCAGGGCCCCGCGGATCTCCTCCTCCTCCGGGACCCGGGCGTATTCGGTACCGATACCCCAAAGCTTAACCAAGGGGTCCACCGTGGGATCGAAGGCCCCGCCGCTCAATTCAGCGTAGTAAAGGGCCCGGGAGAGAACCCGAATCACCTCAGCGCTCACCTTCACCGGCATAATACCCGCATTTTGATTGACCCGGGCCACCTCGGTATCCACGGCATTGGAACTCATGCGCTCCTCTATCTGCCGAAGCCGGGCAAAAACAGCACCGTATAATGCGGCGGTCCCCCCCTGGTAAAGATTGATAGTACAGATGGTTCCCAACATAAATTCAGACCGGGCCGGCAGGGTTTTTCCGCAGCCCGCTAAAATCAAAATCACCCCCAGGAACCATAAAAAAAATAAGCGCCGGCCCGTTTCAACATATTTAACCGGAAGCGCTTTTTCCGCCGCAGGTCTTTTTTGAATAATTATACTCCTCCGTGGCCCCCATCCGGGTCTTGTCCAAGACACCAACGCGTGTTATAGTAGTTAATTAACGTCGCTTCGCGGCGTTTTTGCCGGCGTGGTGGAATGGTAGACACGGTAGACTCAAAATCTACTGTCCGCGAGGATGTAAGAGTTCAAGTCTCTTCGCCGGTAAAACATCCCCTCAATTACTGATCCAAGGCCGAATCGAACGGCCGACCTACTGCTTAGGAGGCAGTTGCTCTATCCCCTGAGCTATTGGACCTCATCGTATGGTACCCAAGGGGGCATATATTGTCAATGTCATCATTTTGGCGGATAATCCCCTTAGCCTGTTTTAGAACCGGAGTTTTGGAACAGCCTCCCTTTACCAAAAACCATACCGAGGAGTTCTCATGCCGGATTTGGATGGTACCATCAGAAGAGTTTATGTGGAAAAAAAGCAAGGCTTCGATATTGAAGCCCGGCGTTTACAGACGGAACTGGCCGATTTCTTAGGCGCCGAATATCCCGCCCTCGGCGCCGTAAAGCGGCTGCGGCTCCTCCGCCGTTACGATGTGAGCCGCCTTTCTGAGGCAGAGTTCCGTCGGGCGGTGGAGATGGTCTTTTCCGAACCCCAGTGCGACCGGGTTTTTTACGGGGCCGGCCTTCCGGCGGGGGAAGGGGATCGCTTTTTCGGAATCGAATATGTGCCCGGCCAGTACGATCAGCGCTCGGATTCGGCGGAACAATGCGCGGAACTGGTTCTGGGGGTCAAACCCCGGGTAAAAACCGCGGAGATCTATATATTTGAGAGTTCCGGAGAACCCCTGCCGGAGGCGGTCCTGGAGGCGGTAAAACGTTACCTGATAAATCCCGTGGATTCCCGGGAAGCCCCGGAATTCATGCCCGATTCCCTGGAAGAAGCGGCCGCTGAAATAGGGGTAGTCCCCACCCTGGAGGAATTCTCCCGGATTCCCCCAACGCGGGAAGCGGAGGGAGCCTTGATTGAGGAATTGCGGGAAAAATACGGCCTTGCCATGTCCGGGGATGATCTTCGGTTCTGCCGGTCCTATTTTGCCGCCCAGGGCCGCTCTCCGACCCTGGCGGAACTGCGAGTTCTGGATACCTACTGGTCCGATCATTGCCGGCATACCACCTTTACCACCGAGTTACTGGACCTGGAACAAGTTGAAAAGGATACGGCCCTGGAGGGGGCCTGGAAAATTTACGAGGCTGCCCGGAACGAGGTCTATGGGACGGCGGCAGGGGAAAAAAAACGGACCCTTATGGATATGGCTACTATCGGGGCCAAGGTCTTAAAGAAACGGGGCCTCCTTCCGGATTTGGATGAGTCGCCTGAGATTAACGCCTGTACCATCCGGGTCACCGCCCGCTTCAGTGACGGGTCCTGTGAACCCTGGCTGCTCCTCTTTAAAAATGAAACCCACAACCACCCCACGGAAATCGAACCCTTCGGGGGGGCCGCCACCTGCCTGGGGGGGGCGATTCGGGACCCCCTTTCGGGGCGGGCCTATGTTCACCAGGCCCTGCGGGTTTCAGGCGGCGGGGATCCCCGACGGCCCCTCGGTGAAACCCGGCCGGGGAAGCTGCCCCAGGTTAAGATAGCCCGGGAAGCCGCGGCGGGGTATGCTTCCTACGGTAACCAGATAGGGCTCAACACCGGCCTCGTGGCGGAATTCTACCATCCCGGATTTATCGCCAAGCGGCTGGAATTGGGGGCGGTTATCGGGGCGGTTCCCCAGGCTTGGGTGCGGCGGGAAGCTCCCCGGGAGGGGGACGTGGTGATCCTCCTGGGGGGTAAAACCGGCCGGGACGGCATCGGAGGCGCTACCGGCTCTTCCAAAGCCCATACCGGAGAATCGGTGGATAAGTCCGGGGCGGAGGTACAGAAGGGGAATGCCGTGGAGGAGCGGAAGCTCCAGCGTCTTTTCCGCAATCCCCAGGTAACCCGTCTTATCAAACGCTGCAATGACTTCGGCGCCGGAGGGGTGGCGGTGGCCGTGGGGGAACTCGCCCCCGGGCTGGACATAGACCTCGATCAGGTACCGAAAAAGTACGCTGGTCTGGATGGTACGGAACTGGCCATTTCCGAATCCCAGGAGCGGATGGCGGTGGTAATTGCCGCCGGGGATACGGAAGAATTTATCCGCCTGGCTGCAGAGGAAAACCTCGACGCGGTGATCATCGCCACGGTTACCGCCTCCGAGGAGAGCGGCACGAACCAAATCCCCGGAGAGGATCCCCGGCTCCGTATGACCTGGCAGGGTAAAACCGTAGTGGACCTTTCCCGGTCTTTCCTCGCCTCTAACGGCGCCCCCCGGTCCACCCGGCTCCGCCTCTCCGGCGCCCGAACCGGCAATCCCCCGGAAGAAGAGCCCAAGGAAAAACTCCCCCCGGCTTTCCTCCTGGACCGGTTGGAACGGGAACTCTGTTCCCTCCGCAGCGGAAGCCGCCGGGGCCTCCAGGAACGGTTCGACGGTTCCATTGGGGCGGCTTCTATTCTGTTCCCCTGGGGAGGCGAAACCCAGGGTACTCCCGAATGCGGCATGGCCGCCCTCCTCCCCAGCCGGGAAAAACAAAGCTTTACCGCCAGTATCATGACCTTCGGGTATGATCCGGTCCGGGCCCAAAACAGTCCCTACGAAGGGGCAAAAGGAGCGGTCCGGGAAGCCCTGGCAAAAGTGGCCTGCCTGGGAGGAGATCCCTGGAAAGCCCGGCTCTCTTTCCAGGAGTATTTTGAGCGGATGGAAAAACCCGAATCCTGGGGTAAACCCGCGGCGGCCCTTTTAGGGGCCCTGGAAGCCCAGATACGGCTCGCCGTCCCCGCCATAGGGGGCAAGGACTCCATGTCCGGAACCTACCGGGACACGGCGGGGGAGATTTCGGTGCCCCCCACCCTGGCGGCCTTTGCTGTGGGAACCGCCCCGGCAGACCGTATCCGTTCCGGCGCTCTTTCGGGGGAAGCCGGAAACGTGATCCTCCTTTTGCGGCAGCCCTCTGCGGGGGAATCCCTTGACGAGTGGGATGTTTTCAAGGCCAATATGAACGCCCTGGCCGCCCTGACAAATCAAGGCCTGGTTCGTTCCGCCTATCCCGTGGGCGCCGGAGGAACCGCGGCGGCCCTGGCGGTAACGGCCTTTGGCAACCATACCGGGGTAGAGGCTTATGAGGCGGCCTTCGGCCAAAACAGTCCCGGCTCGGTCCTGGTGGAACTTTCCGGTAAGGCCTTTTCCGGGAACCGCCCGGTGGGAGCGGCGGGGGAACTCCTCTCAGGCGCCGCCTGGGCCATAGCGGCCAGGACCCTGGAGGAAGGGGTTTTCCGGGTGGTGAGCGCGGAGCGCGAACCCCAGGCCGCCGAGGTCCCCCTGGTCCTGCTTTGGCGGGCTTACGAATATCCCCTTGCCCAGGTCTACCCCCAGACCTCCCGGGGGGCCACGGTTGCGGAGAATGCCCCGGAAGGGGCCCGCCTGAACCTGAAACCTCAAGTCCCGCCGGAAAAATCCCCCCGATCCCGTTCCCCTCGCATCCCCGGGGGGGCCCCTCTGGCGGTGCTGCCGGTATTTCCCGGTACCAACTGCGAATGGGACATGGAGAAGGCCTTCCGGGAAGCGGGGGCAAAAACCCGGCTCGTGGTATTCAAAAACCGGAACCAGGAGGATATTGCCGCTTCCATCCGGGAACTGGCTGCGGCCCTGGGGGAAGCCCAGATTTTGGCCCTTTCCGGGGGGTTCAGCGCCGGGGACGAACCGGACGGGTCGGGAAAATTCATCGCCAATGTCCTCCGCTCCGGCCCGGTGGCCGAGGGACTTACGGCGCTTTTAGAAAAGCGGGACGGCCTGGTCCTGGGCATCTGTAACGGCTTCCAGGCCCTCGTCAAACTGGGCCTCGTGC
Organism: Spirochaetaceae bacterium; assembly: GCA_031282145.1. Classification (GTDB taxonomy): domain Bacteria; phylum Spirochaetota; class Spirochaetia; order Treponematales; family Breznakiellaceae; genus JAIRMO01. The sequence goes on from JAITEG010000250.1 coordinate 5,596, forward strand.
CCTATGGTTCCTACCGTTCCCCAACGGAGGATATGCCCACCCTGACCTTTAACACCCTGGGCCGCCATGTATCCCGGATGGTTCGTACCAAGGTAATGTCGACCCGGTCCCCCTGGCTTGCCCTGGAGGAGCCCGGCGCGGTCCATATACTCCCCGTAAGCCATGGAGAAGGCCGGCTGGTCCTGGGTAAGGAAGACCCCGGGCTCCTCTTTGCCGCGGGACAGATCCCGTTCTGTTATGTGGATGCCGAGGGCTTTCCCACTCAGGCGGAACCGGACAATCCCAATGGATCGGATTTTGCCATCGAGGGACTCACCAGTCCCGACGGCCGGATTCTGGGCAAAATGGCCCATTCGGAACGGCGGGGAACCTATGTACACATCAATATTCCCGGTAATAAGATCGAGCGGCTCTTTGAAGCGGGGGTGTCCTATTTTAAATGACCGGGCCGTTTTACCGGCCGAAGATGCCTAAGCGGCCGAATTTATGCCACTTTCCGGCGTTGCGCCGGTTATTTTCTTCCATGGTCTTAAAAATAAAGGACGCAAAAGCCTTTTCTTCCCCCGTCTCGGCGGAGGAAAAGGCCAGGACCTCATAGGGTTCGCCAATGGAAGCGGCCAAAAGCCCCTGGGCAAGGGCCCGGAATGAGGCGGCCGTCGCGGGGCCCATCAAATCCACGGTCGCATCCTTCTCCTTTCCGGCAATTTCCGAAAGTACCAACACCAGGGTTCCCGCGTTACGGTTCTTAAACAGGGCCGTAAGTTCCTTGATCAGAAAAAACCAGCCCTTGATATAATCGTTGACCATACCGTCAATATCAGAGGAGACGAGTTCCTCCGGTTTGCGGCGCAGGGAGGGAGGAACGCAAACCAGAATCGCCTCGTGGATCCGTTCAAGCCGGTTCTCCGCGGCGAGGGTAAGGGAGCGGGAGGAAATAGGACTTCCGGGATTCCACATCAGGGGGATAAGCGCCTTAGCGGTATCGGTTACCCCGCCTCCGCCGGATGCCGGAATCCGGTTCGGAATAAACGCGGCGGCAAAACTCTCCACCCGTTTAGCCGCTTCCCCGGCAATTGCCGCGGAAAGAGCGGCCTCGGTTCCCGCAATTAAAATACCCCTGGTCATGTTTTTAGCATATACCCCCTTACTCCTAAAATGCAAGGGGCCCCGTACCTGGCAGCCATGTATGGTTTTTAACGTCGATCAGCCAATTTTATCCTCCGGTTTGATGCTTTTTAGTGTCTGTTTCATCCTAATTGCGTTATTTTTAATCCGCACGACGTTATCATCAACCGATGAAAAATATCGCAGCAATAGATTTGCTGTCTCAGGGTAGCTGACAAATACCGGTTCAATTATTTTTGTCAGCTTGTCAAGGGAGACGAGGAGCAAATCCACCGACGAACAAATTTCGTCAAGATTTTTTGCGCTATTTTGCCGTATGATTTCAGGCAACAAAACAGGCTTGTTTTGAATATCCACAGGTACTATTCTACTTTGAATTTTGACACCTCCTTGACCAGCACATTGATGTTTTCCTTGTTCTGCCCGCTGATCTCGTTCACCCGGCTTACCGCCACGTTGATCTGGTCCGCCCCCGTGGCCATCTCGTTCATGCCGTTGGTTATTTCCTGGGTCGCCATTTCAAGGTTCTTGCTCTCCTGGATAACCTGTTTGCTCCCCTCCAGCATCTCCTCAGAACCACCTTTAACCATCTGGGTTGCTTCGTTCAACTGCCCTATCGCATCCAGAATCTGCTTGCTCCCCGTCCCCTGTTCCTCCATGGCGCTGCGGATGTTCTCTTCCTGTTCCGAGACGGTCTTTACCCCTCTGTCTATGGCCTCAAACTTGTTGAGTACGCTGTCAGTGGACTTGGTTATCTTGTCAATGGACTCCTTGATCTTCTTGAGTACCGTGGAAATGGTCTTGGACTGTTCCCCGGAACTCTCCGCCAGTTTCCGGATCTCGTCGGCCACCACCGCGAAACCCTTCCCCGCTTCCCCCGCATGGGCGGCTTCTATGGCGGCGTTCATAGACAAGAGGTTCGTCTGGCTTGCGATGTTTTCCATCACCGCATTGATCTCCAAAAGCCCCTCGGATTCATGGGCAATCTCCCGAATATCCCCGGCCACCTCCTGCAGGCCCGTTTTCCCCACCTCGGAAGCCTCTATTAATTCCTTCACGTTATCGGCGTTTTTGATCAAGGTCTGGGTAACGGACTGGATGTTGGCCAGCATCTCCTCTATCGACGATGACGACTGCGACACGCTCCTACTCTGCCGGTCCACATGCCCGTTCAGCTTGTCGATGTTGACGGTGATCTGCTCCATTGT
>JAITEG010000266.1 GCA_031282145.1 Spirochaetaceae bacterium
TTTTCATGACGATGACATTGGGGACCTGAAAAACCGGCTTGAACGGGGGGAAGGGGCGTTCCTCATCTGTTCCCACCTGGGAAACGCCGAACTCCTGCGGGCCCTGGCGGGCTTTAACCGTACCGGGGTCTCCCGGGAGATTCCCGTAACCGCAGTGGTCGAAGGGTCCGTAACCGCTCATTTCAACCGGATGATGCGGGAGTTGAATCCCCAATCGAACCGCAGGACCATTGATGCGAAAAATTTTGGTCCGGATACGGCGATTCTGCTCCAGGATCGGCTGGCTGAGGGGGAACTGGTGGTGATCGCCGGGGACCGGACCTCGATAAACACCCGGAATAACTATTTTCTATTCCCCTTTTTAGGGGAGGAAGCGCCCTTTGCGTATGGACCGTTTTTTCTTGCCGCCCTTCTGAAGGTTCCGGTTTATTTTGTCTTTGCCCTGCGGCGAAGGGATGTATCCCTGAAATCGGAATATGATATGTGGGTCAATAAAAGCAACGTCTCCTTTGACGGTCCCCGCAGGGAACGGGAAGAGCGGATTCGGGAACTTGCCCGGAGTTTTGCCGCGGCCCTGGAGAGGTACTGTAAACAGTATCCCTATCAGTGGTATAATTTTTACGATTTTTGGGCAAAGCCGGAGAATTCTTCCGGTGTTCGGAAACTTCAGTGAGGTATACCCTATGAACCCCCGGAACATCTGCGCCGAAGTGGAATGTACCGTCGAATTTTACGATGTGGATTCCATGGAAGTGGTCTGGCATGGTAATTACGTAAAATATTTTGAAAAGGCCCGTTGCGCCCTGTTGAATATGATCGGTTACGGTTACCGGGAAATGAGGGATTCCGGGTATGCTTTTCCAGTGACCGATATTTCCCTCAAGTTTATACGGCCCCTGCGTTTTGGCGAGCGGGTACGGATCAAAGCGATCCTGGATGAATACGAAAACCGCCTCAGGATAAAATACGAGCTTTCCCGCCCCGAAACCGGGGAAATCACCACCAAGGGGATGAGTACCCAGATGGCCTACCATATCGCCTCCCAGGATTCCTGTTTTGTCTGTCCCCGGATTTTTACCGATAAGGTAGAAGCCCTCCTAGCCGAATCTGAACCCGGGGGGTCCTCATGAGCCGTCTTTTCCGTTCTTTTCTTTCCGGTCTGCTGCTGTTCTCAGGCCTCGCCGGTATACCCCTCGCGGCGGAGGATTCTTCCGAGGAGGTTTTCCGATTCCCCCTTTCCCCGGCGGTCCTGTCCCGATACCGGGAGATAAACCAGATCCTTTCGGCCCATCCCCTGGTTAAGGGAAATTTTACCCAGAAAAAGACCCTGAACCGGCTTAAACGTTCCCTGGAATCAGGGGGGACCTTTATCATCGACGCGGAACGGGGTATGGTTTGGGAAACCCGGAGGCCCTTTCCCTCAATTATGGCGGTGGGTCGGGATTACCTCATCCAGTGGAGCCCCGGGGGAAGGAAGACAAAGCTCGATGCCCGGGGAAACGAAACGTTTTTACGGCTTGCCGAAACCATCAGCGCGGTTTTTTCCGGGAACACGGAAAAATTGCTGGATTCCTTTGATAATTATTTTATTGAAGCCGACGGAAGCTGGACGGTGGGGCTGGTGCCCGGGGAAAAAAACCTCCGTTCTTTTGCCCGGCGGATCATCCTGCGGGGGGATTCGGTTATCCGGCAAATCACCCTTTACGAACAAAACGGCGATACCGTTCATTACGAGTTGTCCGGTCATTTTTTCCCCGAAGCCTTAGATCCCCATGAAATTGCCTTCTTTTCCCTTTAAGGGAGATTCCCCCCTTTTTTCCGGGGTTTGGCTTCTACTGCATGTAGGTATCGCCCTTGCCCTCGTGCTGTCCCTGGTTCTTTCAGGCCCGGTGGGGATCAATACCGATCTTTTTGGCCTCCTCCCCGGTTCCGCCTCCCAGAGATCCGTAGCCGCCGCGGATAAAGTCCTTGGGGCCAGGACCGGTCGGGGGGTGTATATCCTGGTAGGGAGCGGGAATTTTGCAGAGGCCAAGGACGCCGCCGGTCGTTTGTATGGGGACCTGGTGGATTCCCCGGTTTTTGAAAGCATCGCCCTGTATATGGACGATACTCTGTTGGCTCAAGTTTCAGGCTACTTCGACCGGTACCGTTATGTCCTCCTGGATCGGGAGACCCGGGAACTCCTGGAAAACGGCGGGGCAGGGCAGGTGGCCGACGAGGCCCTGGCCACGGCCTTCGGATCTTTTACCCTAACGAGCCTTGACACCATCGACCGGGATCCCTTCCTCCTGGCTGACCGGGAAATGAAAGCCTTTCTTTCCTCGGCCCTGCTTTCAAGCGGCGCCCTTTCCCTCCGGGATGAGGTCCTTACCGCCCGGTCGGGGGATACCTGGTATGTCCTGATCCGGGGCAGCCTTTCCATCGAGGGGACTGCCCTGACCAACGCGGAAAGCGGGGTGGAGCGTATATACACCGCTGCCGCCGCGATCCGAGAGCAGAGCCCCACTGTGGAATTCGTCTATTCAGGGGTGCCCTTCCATAGTTACGCCAGTTCCTCCGGGGCGGAGCGGGAAATATCCCTGATCAGTACCATCACGTCCCTGATCATACTACTCCTCTTTATAGCGGTTTTCCGTTCTTTTCTGCCGGTGGCAATAACCCTGTTGTCCATCGGTGTTTCAATCCTGACCGCCACAGGGGCGGTTTTGCTCTGCTTCCGGGAAATTCACCTTTTGACCTTCGTGTTCGGTACCACCCTTATCGGCATGGGGGTGGATTATTCGGTCCATTATTTTATTCACCGCCGGGGAAACCCCGCCCTGGAAACGGGCCGGTTGATTCGTTCCCATATCAGGCGGAGTATTACCATGAGTTTGGTTTCTTCGGAAATTTGCTTTACCCTGCTCCTGCTCGCCCCCTTTACCATACTCAAGCAATTTGCGGTGTTTTCGATAACCGGTTTGTTCAGTTCGTTTTTATCTGTTTTTTGTTTATACCCGTTATTAAAAAATCCCCCCCCGGAAAAGCGTTTTGTTTTCCGGTTTTTGAGGGTCCCCGGTATAAAAAAGACCTTTCTGCCACGGAACCGCCTGCGGGTTTTCCTGCTTACGGGAATCACCCTCACGGTACTGGTCCTGCTTTTTATCAACCGGGACAGGCTGCGGGTGGAAAACAACATCGGCGGATTGTATACTATGCCGGAATATCTCGCAAAATCCGAAAAAACCGCCGCATCGGTTTTAACTTACGGTTCGGCACCCTGGTATTTTATCGTTTCCGGGGAAAACCCCGAGGAAGTATTGGAACACGAAGAAACCCTTATTGCCGCCTTGGCCGCGGAAATCGCCGAAGGAAACCTTGCTTCGTATATAGCCACTTCCCTCTTTATCCCCTCCCTCAAGACCCAGCGGCAAAACTACACCGCCGCAGCGGCTCTGCTTCCCTGGGCGGAACGTCAGTTTGAGTACCTGGGTTTTCCCCCGGAGGCGGCCTTTGGCTTCCGTGAGGATTTTTTTCGGGCCCGGGATCAATGCGTTTCCCCCGGTGGGGACCTGCTTCCCTATCTGGCGGACATCATTGCCAATCTGTGGATAGGCCCGGTGGACGGGCGGTATTATTCCTGTGTTTTGCCTCAGCACACGAAAAACGAGGACCGGTTCAGGGCAATCGCCGCAGAGCTGGATTTTGTTTTTTTGGTAAACAAGGTTGAGGATATCGGCGGGGAACTCAATTCCCTTACCCGGACCATGCTCCTGCTGTTTACCGCGGCTTTTTTCGTGATGGTCCTGGTGATCCGGTTTTTTTATTCCCCTCAGGATACGGCCCGGATCTGCGCCGCCGCGGTCCTGGTGGTCCTCACTACCTTCAGCGGCTTGGCTGCGGCGGATATTTCCCTTAGCTTCTTTTCCGTAACCGGTTTAATGTTAGTATTCGGCCTGGGTCTGGATTATATGTTTTATATGCAGGAAGACCATGGGGCCGATTCCCGGGTCGACCCCTCCGGTCCCTCGTCCCCCGGTCGATCCGGCCGCCTCCTCACGACCTTGGCGGTTTTCCTCTCCTTCGGTACCACCGCTCTTTCCTTCGGCGCTCTCAGCCTCAGTTCCTTTGCGCCGGTTCATATCTTTGGCCTCACGGTGTTTATCGGCCTTTCCGCGGCCTTTATTTTTGCGATGCTTTTGAGCGGCGATTTTTCCTGGGAAAACCACCGTACCACGGGTTCAGCCCATCTGTTGAACCCCGGTTCGGCGGATGGGCCGGCCCCTAACCCGTCCCGCTCCCGGCACACCGCCAAGGAATAAGCGTCCCCGGCGGGATCCCTGAGTTCGTATAAAAAAAAATCCAGATCCGTTGCATCCCCGGGATCTTCGGGGAAAAAATACGTTCCCTCGGCTTCCCCGGTCCGGTTTTCAAAGCTGAAAACCGGGCAGCGGCACAGGTCAAAAACAGAAAGTCCCCGGATTTTGAGGTACGCTTCTTTTAATACCCAGAGCAGGTAAAAAGCGCGGAGTCCTTCGGCTTCGGTTTCAGCGGCGGCCAGAAATTCCTGCTCCGGGGGATGAAAAAAATGGGCCGCCAACTCGCGGTATGCCCTTTTGGGCTGTTGATACTGAATGTCACAGCCGGTACGTAACCGCCGGCCCAATGAAGGGAAACCGAGGTAGGAAACCGCCGCCGCCCTCTTTGAGTGGCTTACGCTAAAATCCGCGGGGCGCTCGGCAAAATAGGGCCTGCCCCCGCCTTCGATCAAAATAAGGCTGCTCTTCCCGTGGTTTTGGGCCCATGGCTCCCCTCCGGGGCCCAGGGCATCGCTTCTTCCTGCTTGCTTTTCAAGTTCCCGGAGGATCCGGCGGCTTTTCCGCCGTATATTTACCGGGTCTTGGTTTGACACATAGGATAATCCTAAGTAAAATAACATCATTGTCAGTTTAATAAACAATAGATTTTTAGGGTAGTATGGTGATCATCCGAGTGGGTTTTCTTTTTTTGACGTTTTTATTGATTTCCTGCGTTACGAAGCCGTCTGAATCTCCCTATCCACCGGTCTATCTTACCCGGCGGGCCTGGTATACCCTGCTTCCTCCCAATGAAATTGAGGCTCCTCTGGACCTGGGTCAGCATATTACCGGAACTTACGGGGAAGAGGAATTCGTCCTGGAGGCATGGACGGAAGCGGATGAAAACCGGGTAACCATGGCTTTTTTTAATTCCCTGGGGGTCAGCATGGGGGATCTTTCCTTTGACGGGGGAGGGCTTTTTTTTTCATCGGCCTTCCTGCCCCCCCAGGTTACGGCGGAATATATTTTAGCGGATTTTCAGCTTTGTTTTTACCGGCCCGAGGCGTTGGAGAAAGCCTTGAATAGGGCGGGACTGACCTTCAAAGTGGAAAAGGCCGTGGATACGGCCTGGGAAGTCCGTTCCCTATTTGAGGGAAAAACCCTTATCATCAAGATAGAAAAGGGGTCTTCTTCGGTGGTCTATACCAATTATTTCCGCCGTTATGCCTATACTCTGGAAGGGTACACCCTGGAAGGGGAGTGGTGATGCCTAAACAAGCACCGGTATACCTTTCCGCCCCGGCCTTGATCTGTTGTGCCGGTAATAATGGGGAAAGTTTCTTTGAGGCCGCCCAACGGGGGGACCGGAGCGGGATTGTCCCCTTTCCCCTTTCCGACGCTTTCCCCGCAAGTGCCCTGGACAAAGGGCCCTTTCCGGTGGGGCGTATTTCCGATGATTTTTTTCCCCCGGGGGAGGGCTCCCGGTTCTTCCGGATCGCCGGCGCCGCCTTGGAACAGATCCGCGCCGAGGTGGCAGAGGCTGTCGCGGCCTATGGACCGGACCGGGTGGGGGTTTGCGTCGGTTCCTGCGATAACGGTTCCGAGGTATCCCTGGAGGCCCACGGGATTTATTTTTCCACCGGCCGGTTTCCGGAAAGCTATAGGCTTGCGTTTCAGGGGGCGTCTTATCCCGCGGAGTATATTGCCCGCCGGTTCGGCCTCTCCGGTCCGGTTTTGGCGGTTTCCACCGCCTGCGCTTCCGGCGCGGGGGCGATCAGCCAGGGTGCCGCCCTTATCCGGGGCGGTATTTGTGACGCGGTACTTGCCGGGGGGGTGGATATCGTATCCCCAACCGTGCTGCTCGGTTTTGATTCTCTGGAAACCGTCTCTCAGGAGCCCTGCAATCCCTTTAGTAAAAACCGGAAGGGTATCACTTTGGGGGAGGGGGCGGCCTTTTTTGTGCTTTCCCGGAAACCCTTGGGGTTCCCCATCGTCCTCCTGGGGGCCGGGGAAAGCGCCGACGCCTTTCATATAACCGCTCCCCGGCCGGACGGGCAGGGGGCGATCCGGGCCATGGAAGAAGCCCTGGCCGCCGCCGGTATCGGGCCGCAGGAGGTGGGGTATGTCAATCTCCACGGAACCGGAACACCCCTCAATGACGCCATGGAGGCCCAGGCGATGGCGGCAGTTTTTCCCGATATTGCCTCCTTTCCCCCGGTAAGTTCCACCAAGTCCATTACCGGGCACACCCTCGGGGCGGCGGGGGCCTTGGAATTGGCCCTCTGCGCTCTGGCCCTGGCCTATGCCGCGGCCCCTCCTGCCGGGGACCGGCTTTCCCTGCCGGTCCATGTGTGGGACCAGGTATACGATGAGGCTCTGCCTCTGCTGCGTTTTGCCGACCATGACACCCCCCTGGGGGATTTGAGGATCTGTATGAGCAATTCCTTTGCCTTTGGAGGCTGTAATATGAGCTTGATTATCGGAAGGGAGGATTAGGGCATGTCGGCAGACCAGGATATAACTGGAATTATCGAAGGGGAAGAACTGCGTTCCCTGATTTCCCATAGGGGAAAAATGATTTTATTAAGCCGGATAAAAACCTATAATAAAACGCAAAGGAGTCTTTCCGCCGAATACGCGATTAGCCCGGGTTGCCTGTTTTACGATCCGGAGCTTGGGGGAATCCCCTCCTGGGTCGGCATTGAGTGTATGGCCCAGAGTATTTCCGCCCTCTTTGGAATCATCAGCCGGGATGAGGGTGAAAAGCCCCGGCCCGGCTTTATTTTGAGTATTTCCAATTTGGAACTGAGGGTTCCTTTTTTATCTTCCGGAACCGTCCTCAGGACTTTTGTCCGGGAAGATTACCGGTTGAACACGGTACTGACCTATGCGTGCGAAATGTCCGGTCAGGACCTTTCGGTCTCCTATCCTGTGGGAAGGGCGGACATAATGGTAATGGAAGCGATAGGAACTGCGTATGAATAAAATGCTATATATTTGCAGTTCCCATTTCCCGCTGGAAACGTTTATAATAGAATATTATGGAAAATGAAAAGTCCGTATTGATCACCGGTGCGGGCCGGGGCATAGGACGGGCGATAGCCTTGGCGGTTTCCGATGCGGGATACCGGGTGATAGCCCACTATCACCGAAGCGAAGGGCCGGCAAAAGCCTTGGCTGGGGAAATCCGTTCCCGGGGCGGAAAGGTAACCCTCTTGTCCTTTGACATTGCCGCGCGGGAAGAATGCCGGGAAAAACTTGAAGCGCATATCAAAGCCGAGGGCGTACCCTGGGGGGTTATCTGTAACGCCGGTGTCAACGCCGATAACGCCTTTCCGGCCCTGAGCGGGGAGGAATGGGATCGGGTGATCCATACCAACCTGGACGGTTTCTTTAATGTCCTCCATCCCCTGATCATGCCCCTGTGCCGTAAAAAGCAGGGGCGGATCATTACTATCACCTCGGTGTCGGGGCTTATAGGGAATCGGGGACAGGTTAATTACAGCGCTTCCAAGGCGGGCATTATCGGTGCCACTAAGGCCCTGGCAATGGAACTGGCGAGCCGGTCTATTACGGTAAACGGTATTGCCCCAGGGCTCATCGAAACCGATATGATTCGGGATGCGCCCTTGGATAAGATCATCCCCGCGATTCCCCTGGGACGTATAGGCCGACCCGAAGAAGTGGCGGCTCTGGCGGTATTTCTCCTCTCGGAATCCGCGTCCTATATTACCCGGCAGATCATTTCCGTGAATGGCGGGCTTGTATAAAACGGCAAAGAGGAAAGTATGAAAAAACGGGTTGTTATTACCGGGGGCGGTGTGGTCAGCGCCCTGGGTTCGGACTGGCAGACCATTTTGACCAAACTTAAGGAGAGGAAAAATTGCGTCCGCCGGATGGACGAATGGGATAAATACCAGCGGATGAATACCCGCCTCGCGGCGCCGGTGGATTTTGTGTTTCCCGATTATCCCCGGAAAAAAATCCGGGGCATGGGCCGGGTTGCCCTGCTTGCCCTGGCGGCCACTGAAAATGCCCTGTCCATGGCGTCTCTCATTGATTCCCCGGAGCTGACTCAGGGCCGTTGCGGGGTTGCCTATGGTTCTTCCATGGGGAGCATTGATTCGATCCTGGGCTTTTACAGTATGCTCATCCTCAATAATGTCAAGGATATGAGCGCTACCACCTATATTAAATCCATGCCCCAGACCTGCGCGGCAAATATCGAGGTTTTTTACGGGTTAACCGGCCGACTTATCACCACCAATACCGCCTGCACCTCCGGCAGCATGTCCCTGGGGTACGCCTACGAAACCATACAAAACGGCCTTCAGGACCTGATGATCGCCGGCGGGGCGGATGAACTGAGCGCCGCGGATGCCGCGGTTTTCGATACCCTCTTCGCGGCGTCCGTAAAAAACGACACCCCCGGCCTGAGCCCCGCCGCCTACGATATCAACCGGGATGGCCTGGTTATTGGGGAAGGGGCGGGAACTTTGATCCTGGAAGAATATGAACACGCCCGCAGCCGGGGGGCGCGCATATACGCCGAAGTGATGGGTTTTGGTACTAATACCGACGGAACCCACATCACCCATCCCAACCGGGCCACCATGGGGGGCGCCATGACCCTGGCCCTCAAGGACGCCGGACTGTGCGTCGGGGATATCGGTTATGTGAACACCCACGGTACCGGTACCGGCGCCGGGGATATCGCCGAAACCTGGGCGACCTTTGACGTGTTCCGCCGCCCGGTTCCCGTGAGTACCCTCAAAAATTATCTCGGTCATACCCTGGGCGCCTGCGGGGCGATTGAGGCCTGGATTTCCATCAATATGATGAACGAAGGTTGGTTTCTCCCCAACATTAATGTAACGGAAATCGATCCCCAGTGCGCGCCCCTGGACTATATCGTCGGAGAGGGCCGGGAAATAGCAACCGGCTATGTCATGTCCAACAATTTCGCTTTCGGTGGCATCAATACTTCCCTGATTTTTAAAAGAGCCTAGACCCCCCAGCGGGGTCGTAGGGGCTTCGTCTCTACGACCCCGCCGGAGGACGATGTTCCCCCATACCCCCGTTACGGGAATACCCCCCGGATCTTCTTTGCCTTGGCCAGCTTGGAAATAGCCAACATATAGGCGGCGATGCGGAATGATACCTGGTGTTCCTTTACGATTTCCAGAACCTGACCGAAGCTGCGGACGAGGATCTTTTTCAGGGTTTCGTTGATCTGATCCTCTTCCCAGGTGAGTTCCTGGATATTCTGTACCCACTCAAAATAGGATACGATGACCCCGCCTGCGTTGGCGAGGATGTCCGGCAGGATAATGATCCCTTTTTTATTCAAAATGTCGTCCGCCTCCACGGAGGTAGGTCCGTTGGCACCCTCCACGATGTATTTGGCCTTTACCGAACCGGCGATGGCGGCGGTGATTTGATTTTGCAGGGCGCAGGGGATAAGTACATCGCAGTCGCAGGTCAAAAGTTCCTTGTTGGAAATTTTCTTGATCCCCGCGGCGGTATACCCCTCCAGGGATTTTTGGTGGGCCGCGAGATATGCGTGGATGCCGGGGATGTCCAGACCGCCGGCATTATAAATACCCCCTGATACGTCGCTGACGGCGATGATCTTATACCCCAGCTCATGGAGCAGCTTTGCCGTAACCCCCCCCACGTTTCCCAGGCCCTGGATCGCAATCCGGGTACCCTTTACCGGTATATTGAAGTATTTCAGCAGTTCCCCGGTTACGATACTCACCCCCCGGCCGGTGGCTTCGGCCCGTCCAAGGGAACCGCCAATATCGATGGACTTACCGGTAACGACCCCGGGGACGGCGTACCCTTGAAGCATACTAAAGGTGTCCATGATCCAGCCCATGATCTCCGCATCGGTATTCACATCCGGCGCGGGGATGTCCTTTTCCGGGCCGATGATGGGCAGGATAGCCGTGGTAAAACGCCGGGTCAAACGTTCCAGTTCTCCCCGGGACAGTGTTTTGGGATCGACCTTAACCGCGCCTTTGGCCCCACCATAGGGCAGGTTTACCACCGCGCATTTAAAGGTCATCCACGCCGCCAGGGCCTTTACCTCGTCGATATCCACTTCCTCGTGGTACCGGATACCCCCCTTACAGGGACCCCGGCTGCTCGAATGTTGCACCCGGTAGCCTTCAAAAACCCTGATGTCGCCATTGTCCATTTTCACCGGGATGGAAACCTTTAATTCCCGCTCGGGATATTTGATAGCTTCATATTCGTTCCGGGTAAGCCCGAGTTTTTGGGCGGCCAGCTCCAGTACCTGGAGCATGTTATCATAGGGATTGTAATTAGTAGCCATAGATATTCTCCTTAATATAATAGTATAGGTGTTTTTTACGCTTATTGCGAAAATTTCTCTCGAATAATCCAGGACTAACCAAGGGCTAAAGGTTCCCCGGAGGAAAACTTTGCTCTCCGGACCACCCGTTAGCCCAGTTCTTCCGCCGCCCGGTAAATGAGGGCGTATACTTCATCGATACATTCGTCGTCAAGACCGGAAAAAGCGACTCGTAAGGTACGTTCGTCTATCGCAATGGTCCCCACACCGTAATCGCGCAGTAATTTTTGCCGTAAAGACTCCGCGTTGCGGTTTGCGCATCGAAAACTCATAAAATACCCCGAATTAAACGGCATGGGCCGCAGCAGGGGGTGATTTTTTTTGGCGTCCACCAGGGCCCGTACCTTTTTATACCGCCTTTCTATAAGATCGCGGTAGGCTTTTTTTTCGCTTTGCAGGGTATCCCCGCCGGAGGAGTACATTTTTTGCAGCAAATTCTGGACCACCGTGGAGGAACAGGAAATGGTGGAACGGATCACCGCCATGGTTTTCTTTATCAGGGCATCGTAATGGGCATCGGACAGGTTTTTACCTCCAAAGGTAACAAAACCGCAGCGTAGGCCCCAGGCAAAATCTTCTTTTGTGGAGCCGTCGATCTTCGCAGCCAGGATATTTTCGTGGAGACCCGCGAGATAGGCAAACAGGGACTGGGGCTCGAGGTCCTCCTCAAAGCGCAGACCGAAGTAGGCATCGTCGCAAATGACCAGCACCTTGGCGCCTTTTTCGGCGATGTTCCGGATAAGGGCGCATATTCCCCGGGCCTCTCCCACTGTGGGGGAATATCCGGTGGGATTATGGGGAAAATTCAAAAGGAGTCGGACAAAACCCGTCTTTTCCGCCTCGGCGCTTAGGGCCGCCTCCAGGGCGGGAAGATCGAGTCCCCCCTCGTTAAACATAGTTACCGGCTGAAAACGGGCGTTCCGCCGGGCTTCCGCCACAAGGACGTAGTTGTCCCAGGAAGGGTCCGCCGCCATAAGGGTTTGGCCCTCATCTAAAAAGAGGTCGGCCAGGAGGCTTACTCCCGCGGTTAACCCGGTGGTTACCACCGGCAAAGAAAAAGAGGAATTCCCCAGGGCGGGATTTTTGCGCCGAATTTCGGCGGCCCAGATCTCCCGCAAACCGGGGATCCCCGCGGTAGGCGCATAGGATACAATTTCACCGGCCTTCATCCCGGGCAGCTGTTCCCCCAGCGCCGACAAAATGAGGGGCATTTTTTGTTTTACCGCAATCCCCAGGGTGCCGTTCGCCAGGGTACTGAACTGCTTTGCCTCAGCGCCCTGGGCAATGATCCCCTTCGGGAAATAAAGCCGTTTTCCCATAGCGGAAAGCAGGGCTTCAGGGGTGGTACCCCGTAAAATTCCGTTTAATTCCTGGGCTAATTCATGTTCCATGTTTTTTACTCCTTGCGCCAGCCCAACCCGTGGCCGGTTTGGGGATTGACCCGGGAAGGCGGTCACTCGTGAGCTTGTTCCCCATTTGGAACCGCCCCGCTTATCATTGGGCCAGCCGCCGCTCCCTTCAAAATACAAGACGACTGTTCTAAAACCTACCGTTTTAAAACAGCCTCTCTATAGTATATGACAAATAATGGGGTATATGCAATTCTTGTGAGGTAAGCGAACCGGGATTGTCCCGGAACTTAGGAGCCGCGCAAGAACAAAATGCCCTGTATGTTATTTCTACGCGGGTCCTTAGAATTTGTTACTAAATAATAGGTGAATTACCCTCGTCCTGCGGTGAACCTTGACACAGCCCCTCTAATCAAATAAACTCTTGATAATAGTGAGACTTTTCTAATACCAAGCAGGTTTGAGAAAGGTTCTTGTGGGTTTACCCTTATCTCTGGACCGCGGGTTACTATTTGCCGGTCCCAAAAGGGACTTATAAAAGCGCGAGAGTGGTGAAACTGGTAGACACGCCAGACTTAGGATCTGGTGCCTTCGGCATAAGGGTTCAAGTCCCTTCTCTCGCAGGGGTCTTAATACCGGGAGAATGGGGACCTGAAGGGTTAAGCCCGCCGAAGGGAATGAGGTAAGGCGCTCAGGACATGCGCCGCCGGGGCGGAACTTTTGAAATTGCTTTAAGTAAAAATAGGATTATTTCACCAATTTTAGTATATTTATAAGGATCAAGAGGAAAATTGTGACCATAACTAAAGAAGTAACCCCCCTGGAACATTCCAGTATTAAATTAACCGTCACCGTTGCTCAGGAAGACGTCCGTTCCCAATACGATGATCTGGTATCCGATTACCGTAAAACCCTCCGTATTCCGGGTTTTCGTCCGGGGAAGGCCCCCAAGGATGTATTGGAACGGAAACTGGGTGATGCCCTGAAGGGTGAAGCCCTGGGCAGAATCATAGAAAAATCCATTACCGAGATTTTTGAAGATGAAGCGCTTCCCAAAGAAAACCGGCCCCTCCCCTACTCCAGCCCCCAATTACAGGATGAACCTTCCCTGAATGTGGAGACGGATTTGGTTTTTTCCGTAGTATATGACGTTTTTCCTAAAATCACCCTGGGAACCTGGAAGGGTCTTGAGCTTGAAATCCCTGAGGTCCAGTTGACCGAGGAGGATATTAACCGGGAATTAGACGCTATCCGGGAACGGAATGCCATTGTTTTGGACAAGGATGACAATGCCTTGGCGGTCAAGGACGATGTGGTGACGGTTAATTATTCGGAACTTTCCGATGTTGGGGAACCCTTGCCGGGAACGGTTCGGGAAGATTTTGTTTTTACCCTGGGTTCGGGATATAACATTTTCAGGTTTGACGATGAGCTTATGGGGATGAAAAAGGGTGAAACCAGGGATATTGAGAAGTCCTATCCCGATGATTTTGACGATAAGGAACTGGCGGGAAAACACAAAAAAATCCGGGTAACCCTTACGGCCCTCAAAGAGAAAAAACTCCCCGATCTGGATGATGATCTTGCCCAGGATGTGGATGAAAAATTCGAGACCCTGGAGGACCTTAAAGCCAATGTCCGGGAACGGTTGACCCAGAATTTGGAAAAACGGCTTCGGGACCTTAAAATAAACAAAATCCTGGAAAAAATCATGGAAACCACCCCGGTGGATCTGCCCGAATCCATGGTTCGTCTGGAACTTGATTCCCGGTGGCGGAATTTAGCCCGCCGTTTTAATGTCTCCCCTGAGGAATTGGAAAAAAACATGATCCGTGCCGGTCAGGGAGTCGAAACCATCCGGGATGGATGGCGGCCCGAGGTAATAAAGGCCCTCCACAGCAGGCTCATAGTGGAAACCTTGATAGAGGATCTGGGTTTTACGGTTTCCGATGAAGAGGTAGAAAAGGAATATGAAGTCATCGCCGCCGAGACAGGTACTCCGATGGAAGAGATAAAAAAATACTATGCCCAGGAAACTATGGGGGAGTATCTAAAAGAAGACATCAACGAGCGGAAACTTTTTGATCTGCTCTTTACAGAAAATAAATTTATCCCCGGCCCCAAAGAACGTTATCTGGATCTGGTAGGTAATAATGGTTAATATGGGTATTATGAAAGAAAATATGAACAGCCTGGTTCCGATCGTGGTGGAACAAACCGGAATGGGGGAACGGTCCTACGATATTTATTCCCGCCTGCTCAAGGATAGAATTGTTTTTTTAGACGGGGAAATCAACGATCTCACTGCGGACCTGGTGGTGGCCCAGCTCCTTTTTTTGGACGGACAGGATACGGAAAAGGATATTAACCTCTATATTAATTCTCCGGGGGGATCCGTTACGGCCGGGCTGGCGATATACGATACCATGCAATACGTAAAATCCGATGTACAAACCATCTGTTTGGGACAGGCGGCCAGCATGGGGGCCTTGATCCTGACCGCGGGGGCGGCGGGAAAGCGGCTGGTCCTGCCCTCATCCCGGGTACTCATCCATCAACCCTGGGGGGGAGCCCAGGGACAGGCAAAGGATATCGGCATCCAGGCCCAGGAAATTGTAAGGCTCAAAAAGCTTACGATTGAATATTTCGCAAAACATACGGGTAAAGAAATAGCCCAGATTGCCGTAGATATGGAAAGGGACTTTTATATGTCCGCGGTAGATGCGGTAGCTTACGGCGTAGCAGATCGGATATTAACGAGGGAAAAACATGGCACGGCTTCGTAACGGTTCCGGGGGGTATGAGCGATCCTGTTCTTTTTGCGGGAAAAGCGCCGATATGGCCAGGCGTCTTATTGCCGGGCCCAATGATGTGTTTATCTGTGATGAATGTGTTGAGGTATGCCGGAAGATCCTCTCCGAAGAGGATCACGATCTTTCCACCCAGTTTACCGGTGATATTCCTACCCCCAAAGAGATAAAAAATTACCTGGACCTTTTTATCATCGGCCAGGATAATGCCAAAAAAGCCCTTTCCGTGGCGGTGTACAACCATTATAAGCGGATTGCGAATCCCGCCAAGGAACCGGATGATGTGGAAATAGAAAAATCCAATGTCCTCCTCATCGGTCCTACGGGAACGGGAAAAACCCTGTTGGCAAAAACCCTGGCAAAAAAACTCAAGGTGCCCTTTGCCATTGTGGACGCCACTACTCTGACCGAAGCGGGGTATGTGGGGGAGGACGTGGAAAATATCCTCCTCAAATTGATCCAAAATGCCGGGGGTAATATCGCCGCTGCGGAACGGGGCATCGTATATATCGATGAAATCGATAAGATAGCCCGGAAGGGAGAAAACGTTTCCATAACCCGGGATGTTTCCGGAGAGGGGGTTCAGCAGGCCCTTCTCAAAATCATCGAAGGGACCATTGCCTCGGTTCCCCCCCAGGGGGGACGTAAACACCCAAATCAGGAGATGATCCGGATCGATACCACGGATATCCTCTTTATATGCGGCGGGGCCTTTGTGGGACTTGATAAATTTATCGAACAACGGGTGGTCCAGCACCCCATGGGGTTTGGGACGGATGTCAAAATAAAATCAGAACGGAACCTTAAGGAACTCTACGATTCCCTCCATCCCGACGATCTTATCCATTTCGGGATGATCCCGGAATTTATAGGCCGGCTTCCCATCACGGTGAGCCTCGAGGAGCTTAAAAAAGAAGATCTTCGGCGGATCATCACCGAACCCCGGAACGCTATCGTAAAACAGTACCAGGCTTCTCTGGCCATAGACGATGTAAAGCTGGAATTTACCGAAGGGGCCATCAACGCTATCGCCGATACGGCGATCAAACAAAAAACCGGCGCCCGGGGCTTACGGGCAATTGTTGAGCGGCTTATGACGGATATCATGTTTGAAATTCCCTCCATGGAAGGGGGCAAACGGGTGGTGATTACCCAGGATGTGGTAGAAAAGTCGGAGCCTCCCGAAATTCATCCGCTTCAAAAAAGTGCATGAAGCTTCTGTCGGCCCTTAAAAACCTTAATCCGCCGGAAGAATTTCCCCTGCTCCCCCTGCGGGAACTAGTTTTATTTCCCCACACTATGCTCCCGGTGTTTGTCACCTATAAACCGGGGATCGTCGCGGTGGAAGAAGCCCTAAAACGGGACCATCGGTTGTTCGCGGTATGTCTCAAGGGTTCCATTGAAACCGGAGAAACCTATACCGCCGGTACTGTGGTCAGAATAGTACAGTACCTTAAACTCCCGGATAATACCTTCCGGGTGGTTCTGCAGGGGGAATACCGGGCGAATATGATCTCGGTACAAAAATTTAATGCCTACGGAATGGTACGGCTTGAACCGATAAAGCATGAGGCTTCCGGGGAACTGCCGGATTCTGAAATGGCCGCTTTAGTGAGGGCGGTTCAGAAATCTTTTGTCCAATACGCGGAACTCTCCAAAAAAATAAATACCGAAACCATCACAGCGGTGGAAAAAATCGAAAATCCCGAGCGGCTTGGAAATCTTGTCGCCCATGCTATTGCGGTCAAGGTGGAACGAAAGATTGAATTGTTAAGCATTTCCCAAACCACCGAACGCCTGGAAGCGATCCTAGAAACCCTGGAATTGGAAAATGAGATCTTTGGAATTCAGAAAAATATCAATGGAAAAGTGAAAAGCCGCATGGAAAAAAACCAGCGGGAATATATACTCCACGAACAACTGAAAGAGATCAATAAAGAGCTGGGAAAAGACGGGGGGGAGGATGAATTTGCCGAATTAGAACGTTCGATTGAAGATCGGCATCCCCCGGAAGAGGTCCTCTTCAAGGCAAAAAAGGAAGTCGCCCGGCTTCGTAAGCTCCAGCCCCTCTCCCCGGAAGCGGGGGTCCTCCGGGGGTACCTGGAATGGATATCGGATCTCCCCTGGAAGGAAGCCAGCGTTGATTCAGGAGACCTCGCCGAGGCGGAGCGGATCCTCAACGAAGATCATTTTGCTATGCACAAGGCCAAGGAACGGATCTTGGAATATATCGCGGTCCGCTGTTTAATCGCTTGTTCCGGGGAGGAGAACCTCGATACTTCCCGAATCCGGGGCCCTATCCTCTGTTTTGTCGGTCCCCCGGGAACGGGAAAAACCAGCCTGGGTAAATCTGTGGCCCGCTCTTTGCGGAGATCCTTTGTCCGGATCTCCCTCGGGGGGGTACGGGACGAGGCGGAGATCCGGGGGCACCGGAAAACCTATGTGGGAGCCCTGCCGGGTAAGATCCTCCAATCTATGCGAAAGGCGGGGACCATTAACCCGGTATTTCTGTTGGACGAGATCGACAAACTCTCCAGCGATTTCCGGGGAGACCCTGCTTCGGCCCTGCTGGAAGTCCTGGACCCGGAACAAAACCGGACTTTTATGGATCACTACCTGGAAGTTCCCTATGATCTCTCCCGGGTGTTGTTTATTACTACCGCCAATTCCCTCCACCAGATCCCCTATCCGCTGCTGGATCGAATGGAAATTATTGAAATTCCCGGTTACGGGGAACGGGAAAAACTCGCCATTGCCCAGCAGTTTCTGGTTCCCAAGGAGCTGGAAGAAAACGGCCTGGGACAGGCCTCGATCCGTTTTAAAGATGAGGCGGTACTTGAAATAATCCGGCACTGGACCATGGAATCCGGGGTCCGGAGCCTGGAACGGGAAATTGCCCGCTGTGTCCGGCGTATTGCCCGGAAGGCGGTAGAGAAGGAGTACGGAAAAAATCCCCAACAATCTATAGGTTCATTCAAAAAAATCATCCGGCCTGAGGATTTGGAAAAACTCCTGGACCGGCGGAAATATAAAAACGATGTGGTCTTTAAGGAAGCCCGAATAGGGGTTTCCTACGGTCTGGCCTGGACCGAAACCGGCGGGACCATGCTGCCGGTGGAAACCATCAAATTTGAAGGAACCGGGGAGCTTTTCATCACCGGAAACCTGGGAGACGTGATGAAAGAAAGCGCCCGGATAGCCCTTTCCTACCTGCGGAGCGCCCAGGACCGGTATAAATTTACCGTAGATGATGTGGGAAAAACCGATTTTCACCTCCATGTCCCCGAGGGGGCCATTCCTAAGGACGGTCCCTCGGCGGGGATAACCCTGGCGGCTTCCCTGCTTTCCACCCTCTGCGGGATACCGCCCAAACCCGGCATTGCCATGACCGGGGAACTCACCCTGACCGGAAGGATCCTCCCCATCGGAGGGCTCAAGGAAAAACTCCTGGCGGCCAGCCGGAACGGCATGGAACGGGTCTTGCTCCCTGTGGATAACCGGGACGAATGGGCGGAACTGGATAAAGACCTGCGGGCCTCGGTGGCGGTAGATTTTGTGGAAACCGCCGATGAGGCCCTGGGACTGCTTTTTGATAGGGAGTTACGGCGGAAACCGCGGCGCAAAGACAATACCCCGCAACTTCCGGAAGCCTCCAACCCCAAAAGAATCAGCGGCCTAAAACCTAAACGTACCAAAAGCGACCGAACCGGCTCGGCTCATCACGGTTGAATTACTTGGAAAAGCACAGGTCCTCACTGGGCCACGGTTTCCTGGATTACCGTCAGGGTCCGTTCGGCACAGCGATCCCAGGAAAAGGTCTCGACCCGTTCAAGCCCCTTGGCACGACAGTCCCGGTAAATGTCCCGGTTGGTAGAAAGGGTTACCATGCGATCCGCCATATCCTCCGAGCTCCGGGGATCAAAGTACAGGGCGGCGTGTTCCGCCGCTTCCGGCAGGGAGGCCGCCCGGGCACAGACCACCGGAACCCCCGAAGCCATGGCTTCCAGTACCCCCATGCCGAAACCTTCGTACATTGAGGGGATCACCACCATATCCGCCCCGGCGTAGAGCGCAGGCAGGTTTTGTACGGGAAAATAACCGGTAAAAAAGATATCGTTTTTATAGGCCGAATGAGCGGCCGCTTCCTTCACCTTATCCGCCCCGTGGCGGTTATCGCCGGCCAGCACCAGGCGGTGGGGATATCGGGTCCGCTCCTTAAAAATACCGAAAGCTTCGATCAGCCGGATATGATTTTTCACGGGATGATCGATCCGGGAGACAAAAAGGATATAGGGACGGCGGAAGCTAAAGGGCTGAATCAGGACCACACTTTCCTCATTCCGGGGCCGGGGATAAAAGGCCTTGAGGTCCACCCCGTTGGGGATCACCTCTATCCGGGATTCCTTAACCCTGACCAGATCCATGAGTTCCTGCTTTACGAATTGGCTGACCGCGATAATACGATCCAGCCTCCGTAAGGAATTGGGCAGCACCACCCGGAGGATCGCCCCCAGGTGTTCCCGGGTTTTCCGGGTTCCCCAATAGGCCCCCATATCGTGGACCGTCCCGATGGACGGAAAGGATGAACGGGAGGAAAGCTGCCGGTGGGCAGCGGGAAAAAAACACCCGTCATATCCCCGTTTTTTGGCAAATTCCTGATATTTAAAGATATGCCATAGGGAATTGGCGGTACTTCCATTAATAGAACACCGGGGGATAAATTCCATGTCCGGGGCGGCCTCGCTGTAGGCAAAACGGTCAAAATCCCACCCGAATAGTTCATACCGGTCACCCGAGGGAGGTATCCGCTTTAACAGCTGGGTCAAATAGATGCCCACCCCCGATTTACCGCCATTACAGGCGAAGGTATCGATACCTATCTTCATCATGAACCTCCGGCAGAATTGGTCACCCCCCATTAAGAAAACCAGCATATCAGGAGGAGAAGCCCAAAACAAGTGAGGCTGTCTCAAAACCAGCCGACTTCGACATTCGGCTTAGTATACCCTATTATTCGGTATTATTATACCGTATCTCTCCGATTTAATGCTTCGGTCTTTTGTTTTTTTTTGTTTTTTTCTTCTCTTTTTTCCCTTACCCCCTTGAGACACAAGGTATAGCGTGTTATAGTGATTATATTAAAATAAAACACTACATATGGTAGTATGTTTTTTAATAACCGAGGAGATCCCGTGCGCTGCCCCCATTGCGGTAATTATGATGATAAGGTTATTGAATCCCGGACTCTGGCAAACGGCGAGGCTATACGCCGCCGGCGGGAATGTACCAGCTGCGGTTACCGTTTTACCAGTTATGAACGGATCGAGGATAAGCAGTTTATGGTCATCAAACGGGACGGACGGCGGGAACCCTTTGACCGGAAAAAAATTGAACGGGGAGTGGAGCGGGCCCTGGAAAAACGGCCTGTCTCCCAAATGAATATCGAAAGCCTCGTCAATGAAATTGAGGATTCCGCGGCGATCCTGGGAAAGGGGAACCACGAAATTGATGCCGCTGTCATCGGGAATTTGGTCCTGGAAAAACTTGGTGTCCTGGATAAGGTGGCGTATATCCGGTTTGCTTCGGTTTATCGGCATTTTAATGATTTGGATGAATTTGTTCGGGAAATACAAAAAATGGGAGGGGAAGCGTAAGTATGTTGAAAAACGTGGTAAAACGTTCGGGAGAACTGGAGGTTTATGATAAAAAAAAGATCCATAACGCCATAGCCAAGGCCTTTGCCGCGGTGGGAACCAAAAATGCCCTGGAGGCTGAAAAAGCGGTCCAGGCCGTCACCGCCCGGGTAGAAGAACTGATCCGGGATATGATGGCCGAGAGGCATCCCCATTCTATTCCCGCCATAGAAGAGATCCAGGACCTGGTGGAGACCGCCCTGATCGAAGAGCGGGAAACCGCGGTGGCCAAGGCCTACATCCTATACCGGGCACGGCACGAAGCCCTGCGGGACGTGAAAAAACTCATGCTGGATATCGATTCCACCATGGATGGTTATTTACGGCAAGAGGATTGGCGGGTTAATGAAAACGCCAATGTCAATTATTCCCTTGGGGGGCTTATTCTCCATAATTCCGGGAGCATCACCGCCAATTATTGGCTTAAAAACATCTATCCTGAGGAGATTGCCCAGGCCCACCGGAACGGGGATTTTCATATCCACGATCTTTCCATGTTTTCCGGCTATTGCGCGGGCTGGTCTCTCCGGCAGCTTATCGCAGAGGGCCTGGGAGGGGTATCGGACAAAATTAGCTCCAAACCGGCGAAACACCTCTCCACCCTGATGCAGCAGGCGGTGAACTTCCTGGGCTGCCTCCAGAACGAGTGGGCCGGAGCCCAGGCCTTCAGTTCCTTCGATACCTACATCGCCCCCTTCGTCAAAGCCGACGCCATGTCCGACCGGGAGGTCAAGCAGTGCCTCCAGAGTTTTGTCTTTGGGGTGAATACCCCGAGCCGCTGGGGAAGCCAGGCCCCCTTTACCAATATCACCCTGGACTGGACCGTTCCCGCCGACCTCAAGGACAAACGGGCCGTGGTGGGGGGTAAAGAAACCGATTTTACCTATGGGGACTGTAAGGCCGAAATGGATAGGGTGAACCGGCTTTTTATAGAACTCATGCTGGAAGGAGACGCCGAAGGCCGGGGTTTCCAGTACCCCATCCCTACCTATAACATTACCGCTGATTTTGATTGGGATAGCGATAACGTCCGTTCCCTTTTTGAGATGACCGCCCGGTATGGAACCCCCTATTTCCAGAATTTTGTCAATTCCGACCTTGATCCCGGGGATGTCCGGTCCATGTGCTGCCGTTTGCAGCTTGACAAGCGGGAACTCCGTAAACGGGGGGGCGGTCTTTTTGGTTCCGATGAACTCACCGGTTCCGTGGGGGTGGTTACCATTAACCTTCCCCGGATTGGATACCTAGCCAAGGACACAAAGGATTTCTACCGCCGCCTCCAGGACCTTATGGTCCTGGCCAAGGAAAGCCTCATCATTAAACGAAAGGCGGTAACCCGGCTCTTGAACAGTGGTCTTTTCCCCTATACCAAACGGTACCTTAAAAATTTGGATAACCATTTTAACACCATTGGTCTTGTGGGGATGAATGAATGTCTCCTGAATTTTCTAGGGAGTACCGTGACCATCGCTACCGAAAGGGGAAGGACCTTTGCCCTGGAAGTTTTGACCTTTATGCGGGAAAAACTCGCGGATTTTCAGGAGGAAACCGGGGAACTCTTCAACCTGGAAGCCACCCCGGCGGAATCCACCTCCTACCGCCTGGCAAAACACGATAAACGGCAATATCCCCGGATCATTACCGCCGGGGGCGGTTTAGCCGGGAGCGGCGTGGCCGGTAACGGGGAACCCTACTACACTAATTCAACCCAGCTTCCGGTGACCCAGACCGATGATATCTTTGATGCCCTGGACCTTCAAGAAGCGCTTCAAACCGCCTATACCGGAGGGACCGTATTTCACGCTTTCCTGGGGGAAGCCATCAATGACTGGTCTACCTGCCGGGATCTGGTCAAGGCCATAGCCTATAATTACCGGATTCCCTATTTTACGATTTCCCCCACCTTTTCCGTGTGCCCCGTTCATGGGTACCTCAAGGGCGAGCATTTCCACTGTCCCCGATGTAAGGAAGAGCAGGAAGAGAAACTAAAAAAATATATCGCCCAATTAGAACATGAACGGGTCCTGGCGGTAGCGGCCCTGGAAACCGCCGGTGTGGGAGTTTAAAAAACGGGAGATTTTCATTCGTGTCGAAGGGATTTGATACCTTCTGTGTGTCCCCATCAGACCTGTTGAGGAGCAATCATTAACCCTTTGGGTTAATGTCCGATTGAATATCAGCGGCGATATCGCCGCTTTTTAGAGGAGTGAAATATGAGAAGCCTTGAGGACATTGATAAGGATCTGGCCGCGGCGAGGGAGGCCCTTTCCCATACGGAGGGGACGACCGCGGAGGTGTACAGCCGTATTGTCGGTTATTACCGGTCGGTACGAAACTGGAACAAGGGGAAACGGGAAGAATACGGGGAACGGCGGCTTTATAAGGTAAGCCCCGAATCAACGGCCCTTCCGGTTACCCGGGCGGAGGGCGTCCCCCCGGCGGCAAAAGACGGCCACCTTACCAAGGGGGAAATTCAGGCGGGAACCGAAGGGCGGGTGTTGCTCTTTGTGCGTCCCGCCTGCCCTGCCTGCCCTTCCGCTAAAGAGGCGGTCCAGCGGTTGGGGCTGCCGGTGGATTATATCAACGCCGACACCGAAGAAGGGCTTGCCGAAGCGATGAGACGCCAGGTACAATCCACTCCAACGGCGATCCTGCTTACCAAGGATGGTAAAGAGGTGATCCGCGCCTGGGACCCGGGGGCTATCGCTTCTTTTAGTAAATTAGCCCCGCCGCCAAAGGAAGAGCTTCTTCAAGAGGCGGCATCCATGTAGGAGGGGTTCCGGTATCGGAGGAAGGATGAAAAATTTTGAGGAAAGGCTGGAAAAACTGGAAGCCCTGGGTGAAAAGATCCGAAAGCCTGAAATTCCCCTGGACGATGCCCTTAAAGCCTTTGAAGAAGGGATAAAATTGGCCCGCTCCCTGGAAAAGGATCTGGAACGGGTAGAAAGCCGCATAGAGATCCTCATGAATAGTCCTGAGGTGCGGTCTGAAGAAAATCCTGAATTAGGGCTTTTTGATGACGAAGGGCCGTGAGAATGGATACGCTTACGAAGTCCCGAATCCAGATCCTTCCCCCGGAGGAGGCCCGGAAAATAGCCGCCGGAGAAGTGATCAACCGGCCGGCTGCCCTGGTCAGGGAATTTATTGACAATGCCCTGGACGCGGAAAGCACCCTGATAGAATTAGTTATCGAGGGAGGGGGCATACGCCGAACCGAGGTCATCGACAACGGGGGAGGTATGACCCGAGAGGATCTAGAACTGTGTTGGTATACCCATGCCACCAGCAAAATCCGCTCCCTGGAGGACCTGAATACCGCCTGTACCCTGGGTTTCCGGGGTGAAGCCTTGGCGGCGGCGGCGGCGGTAACCCGCCTGGAGATCCTCACCAGTACCGGCGACAGGGAGGCCTGGCAGCTTGGGGTGGGTCCCGGGAACATTGCACCCCGGATAACCCAGACCCGGCGGGCTAAAGGAACCAATGTCCGAGCCCTGGGGCTTTTCGATACCATTCCTGCCCGGAAACGTTTTTTAAAACGGGAGGGAAGTGAGGCCAACCTCTGCCGCCAGGCTTTAATCGATAAGGCTCTGGCTTTTTATGAGGTCTCCTTTCGTTTTATCCAGGACGGAAAACTCAAATTCTTTCTGCCCGCCGTCACCAGCCGGAAGGAACGGTTTGCCCAGGCCCTGCTGACTGATTCCGAAGGACTTTTTCTGCACGAGATCACCGCCGGAGGAACGGGGTTTTCCGTGACCGTGGTGGCGGGAGGTCCCGAGTTATACCGGAACGACCGGCGGCAGCAATATGTATTTGCCAACGGCCGGCGGATCCAGGATTATTCCCTGCTACAAGCCCTGGAATACGGTCTTCAAGGGTGGTTTCCCAATGGAACCCATCCCATAGGGGGAGTATATGTGAACGTGGATCCGGCTCTGGCGGATTTTAACATCCATCCCGCTAAGCAGGAGGCGCGGTTTGCCGATGCTGGGGGTATACACCACGCGGTTACCCAGGCCCTGCGGGATTTCAGCCATCACCGGAATATGATCGTAACGGAAAAATCTTTTGAGAGGGAAAATCTCTGGGATGAGTTGAAAGAAGGAGGGGAATGGGCTCACCAGGACCAGGGGGAAGAACGCAGGTGTCGGGATTTCTCCGCCCCTTCTCTATCCGCGGAGTTGGCTTTGGAAGCCTTGTTGGAAAACCCCCGCTCCTTCGCTCCGCTCCCGGGCCGGGGCCTCCTATCCGAATCCAGGGATCTCATGGTTGGGGAACATTCCCCTCCCTACGGGGAGGACAGGACCGGCGGAGAACCGGCCCCCCGGCTGGCGGGAAGGGTGTTCAACCTCTTCCTCCTCGTGGAATGGAAGGAACGGCTTTTTATCATCGATCAACATGCCGCCCATGAGCGTCTGCTCTTTAACCGGTTTATGTCCGAGGCCATTCCAAAGCAGGAGCTTTTGGTGCCCATCCCCTTTACGACCGAAAGCGCGGAGGAGGACCGTTTTCTCTCCCGCCAGAGGGAAGAGCTCGCGAAACTGGGCACGGTCATTACCGGGGGAGAGGACGGTCTTTGGTATATCGAAGCCCTGCCCGCTAATTGGCGGCTGGGGGATGCCGAAACGGTTAAGGAAATATTACAGCTTAAAAGTGCGGGGGAAAATATGACCGAACGATGGGCAGCCACCCTCTCCTGCCATGGGGCAATCAAGGACGGGGATTACCTGGACGATACCGCCGCTCTGGCCTTGGCGGAAGCCGCGTTAAAGTTCCCCGAGCCCCGCTGCCCCCACGGCAGGCCCATCTGGACCGAACTCAGCCGGGAAGAACTCTTCCGGGCGGTCCGGCGCCTCTGAGATGTCTTTCTTGAACCTCAAGGACACGGGGCCGGGAACTTGGGTTGTTTCCGAAAGCCCCGCAAATATTTCAGGAGTTTGTTGCGCTTCGCGTGTAAAACCCCAAAAAATCGCCTGACAGGCGATTTTTTACCTTGCAAACTCCGAAAGCACGCCGGTTAATCGGGATTTTTGCGGTACTGATGGCGCAAAAATCCACAAGTGCAACAGGCTGCTAGGCGCCGAGCAGAATCGAATTGCTGTATAAAGGTTTTGCGGGCATTGCACATACCTCCTTTTGCTTTCAAGTAAACTCCTTAACCTCTATAAAACTGTTAATAAGAATTTCATACATGTCTTCTATGGATTCCTCTATCCTCGCCTTGTTTTGGTCATAGACGGTAAAGTCAGGCATCAATAAAAGGGTAGTAATGGCTTTTATGAGTTGTTCCTTCCTCTTTCCGGTGAAATAGGAGACGTCAAGAACCAACTTCTTATTACAGGAAGAAAATGCCGTAAAAATAAAATTGATGGTTTCTTCCTTATTGAGTTTGAAATAATTGATACATTTTATGAGAAAATCCATTTCAGGCTCAGCTTTTCCATTAGAAATGGCTGAAAGATATGAAGACGAATAATCTAATTCCCCTGCCAAGGCATCTTGGGTGAAATTTCCTTTACCCACCCTCAATAATTTCAATAGTATTCCAAACTTGGTCATGGTAAATATCCTCCCGTTTTTCGTGAAATTATTATTCATTCTATAAATTATATTTATAAAAGTCAATGTAATTCTACGAAATATAGAGATTTTTTGAAATGAAAATGGCGAGCCCTCCCTGAAACTTTCGGCCCCTAGCATTCCATCAACATCAGTATCAATCACTGAGCAAAAAACAGGGTACTGAAACGGATATTTCACGCGCTTCAGGAGGAACAGATAACGAACAAGCGGATAACGGTGGTTTCTCTGGATTATAATCAGCCTTTTACACTTCCAAGAACATATCTAATGTAATTTTGTCCATGATACCCCCTCAGCCGCATTTGTTTTTTACTGCTTTTTCACATTGCTTTTTACCGGACCGCGGTTCTGAAGCTGATCCAGAATAACCGCCAGAATAATTACAATACCACGGATGACCGTCTGCCAGAAGGATGAAATCCCCATCATGACCATACCATCGTTGAGAACGCCGATAACAAAGGCTCCCAGCATTGCGCCGCCTATTGAGCCTCTGCCCCCTGCCAGAGAGGTGCCCCCCAAAACCGTCGCGGCAATGGCGTTCATCTCATAGCTTTCCCCAGTGGCCGGATGGGCCGCCACCAGTTCGGAACTGATGATAAGGCCCACCAGGGCGGAACAGCCGCCGGAGATCATGAACACAATAGTTTTAATTTTGTTTACCTGAATACCCGAAAGCCTGGCGGCGTTTTCGTTCCCGCCCACAGCGTATACGCGCCGCCCGAAGGGGGTCTTTTTCGCGATATAGGCCGTGACTATTACCAGCAGGATCATAATAAATATGCTGTAGGGAATGCCCAGCAAAGTCCCCTGTCCAAGCATGGGAAATCCTGTATTACGGAGCTCCGGTTTACCCTGGAGGTTGGGGAACGTAGTACCGTTTGATCGGAGCAGGGCAAAGCCCCGGAAGATATACATAGTACCCATCGTAGCGATAAAGGCGGTAACGTTAAATTTTGATACTAGTACGCCGTTCACCCATCCGATAAGTATTCCGATAATCAGGCACATAATAAGAATCACCGGAACCCAGGGATAAATAGTAATACCCAAAAAATTCAGCGCGATTCCCTGATGAATAAGTCCGCCGGCAATCATCCCGGAAAAACCGATGATGGCTCCTATGGAAAGATCAATGCCGCCGGTTAAAATAACAAAGGTAGCGCCGATAGCGATAATTGCATTAAGAGAGATATGCCGCACCATAGTAATCAGGCTGGTAACAGTCAAAAAATTTGGGCTGTTAAAGCTGAAGAAGACTAAGAGTAAGACAAGGGCAATATAAGCTCGCAGTTTCATTGCCGCGGCGGCAAGATTAATTTGTTTTAGTCTACTGCTGTTCATACTCTTCTCCGGTGGTAATGGTAATGGCGGAAGCGGAAACCAGCTTTTCTTCCGTTAACTCCTCATGCATAAACTCCCCTTTAAGGCGTCCCTGGGAGAGCACCAGAACCCTGTCGGGTATGGCATGCATTTCCTGCATTTCTGAAGACACAAATATAATGCCTATGCCTTTTCCCGCAAGGCGCTTGCATATTTCGTACACGTCATATTTTGCCGAAATGTCGATACCCCGGGTGGGATCGTCCATGAGCAGTATTTTTGGATTGGTCAGGAGACTGCGACCGATAATAATTTTTTGCTGATTCCCGCCTGAAAGGGAATTGATGGAATCCATTATGGATGCCGCTTTGACATTCAGGTCTTTGGAAACTTCTCCGGCCGCCGCTTTTTCCATTTTTTCCTGCAGGAACAAGCGCCTGAAAAACCTTGATAGTGCGGATATGACCATATTTTCAAGAATGATCATGTTGCCGAAAATGCCAAGGGTTTTCCGGTCCTCGGGAATAAGGGCAAAGCCGTCCTGAATGCGACCGTTAATGGTTTTTGATGTAACGATTTTCCCTTCAAGCTCAATGGTCCCGGTATAGTTCTCCTGTTCCCCGATTAAACATTCAAGCAGTTCCGTTCTCCCCGCGCCGAGGAGTCCGTACAGCCCAAGGATTTCCCCGGCCCTAAGAGAGAACGAGACGTCGTTTACCGCAAACCCGTGTCCGTTCTTTTTGGGAAGGGAGAGATTTTTGACCCGGAGAATTTCTTTACCCATTTGACGGCGTGCATATACGTTCTCAATTTTATGTCCGCCGGTCATTTTGTCGATAATCCAGGGGATGTCAATTTCGGCCACCGGCTTTTCTTCAATAAATTTTCCGTCTCTGAGAATCGTTATATAATCACCAATATGCATAATCTCTTCCAGCCGGTGGGAAATGTAAATAATGGTAATACTCTGTCTCCGCAGTTCACCGATCACATCGAAGAGCGTAGCAACCTCCGCCTCGGTAAGCGCCGAAGTCGGCTCATCCATTATGATTATCCGGGCGTTCTGGGCAAGGACCTTGGCGATTTCAACCAGTTGCTGCTGACCGACCCGCAAATCCGCTATCAGTGTATTCGGGGATACATTAAGGTTAAGCTTTTTTAGATACTGTACGGCCGTATCATTTTGTTTTTTATGATCAATAGTAATACTATTCTTTTTTATCTCCCTGGTCATGAACATATTTTCCGCAATGCTCAAATTGGGAAAGAGATTTAATTCCTGGTAGATGATCCCTACGCCGTGCTGAATCGCCTCATTGGGTGTAGCGTAATCAGCCTCTTTTCCGTTAACATATATGGTCCCTGATGTTTTAGTTTCGACACCGGCGATGATCTTCATCATGGTTGATTTACCGGCGCCATTTTCGCCGACCAGTACGTTTATCTTTCCGCGTCGTACCTTCAAATCCGCATTATAAAGGGCAGTGGTACCGGGATATATCTTGGTGATTTGATCCGCTTCAAGAACTATTTCTTCCATAAATTAATCCTGAAAAACAATACGAACCGGCGTAATGGTAATCGCTGTGCCGTTCCCTTCATAGGTAAAGACCCCAAGCAATTCCGCCTCTTTTCCCGCCATGTTTGAAAAATCAACATTGGCGAGGACCGTCTCTTTTACTTTATTGTTAAGTTCCGTCGCAAGCCTGGCCCAATCAACCTGATTAACAAAACTGTTCGGCGAAATATCGCTCTGTATATCCCGAAGGGCATAGCCTTGGAGTACCGGACCTATTCGTAAACGGCAGTCCTCCTTCCCGTCAAAGGGATAGAGATCCAAAGATGCCGATCCACTCGCCGAACTTGTATCTATAGACAACAACGTTACGGTTCCCTTAACCGCGAAGTTGTAGTAATTTCTCTCTGAAAGGCGGTATCCGGATTTCTCGGAGATTCCGGCCTCATCAAACGCCAGCCCTGCCGCAAGCTCTCCAAAATCAACTGCCATTGATTCGATTCTGGGAATAACCATGGATTCCCAAATGTCATTCGCATACTGTTTAGGATCAATTGTACCGATGGAAAAGGCATAAGAGTTCCCCTCTTCTCCTTTTTGGTTCGCGTCATTTTTTACAATGGTGCACGAAAAAAGCGCTATCCCCAGGAAACCGCAAAAAATGGTTTCTTTTATCCGCATAACACCCCCGGAAACACTATTGAGAAACAAAGGCAAAGCAAAGATGCGGGAACCGCTAAAAAAACGACCGCACCCTTGCTTTAATATCCCCGTCTTTTAATTGGACATCGCAAAGTTGTTCAACTTGCCGGCGTTATCTCTTGTAATCAGCAGACAGTCGATCATCTGTTTTTCTTCTTTGCCGGTGGAGCCGGTTCTAATATACTGATCGGCCTGAATGGCGGCCTGCTCCGCAATATACGCCATCTGCTGCAGGCCCGTAGCCTTGATCTCTCCGCGCAGAATAGAATCCCGTACATCGTTGGAGCCGTCAAAACCTACGACAATAACATCACCCCGTCCGGCAGCCAAAAGAGCGGCCATTGCGCCCATTGCCATGGTATCATTACAACAGATAACCCCCTTGATACCGGGATGAGCTTGGAGCATAGATTGCATAATGGTATAGGCTTTGGTCTGATCCCAATCGGCGGCCTGCTGAGCGACCATTTTCATCCCGGGATATTGGTCGATGATGTCATGGTAGCCCTGATCCCGGACCCGGGCATTATTGTCTGATTCCAGGCCCAGAAGTTCGACATATTCGCCCTCTTCTTTCATGAGCTTGACAAATTCCTGGCCCACAAGCTGGATACCTTGATAGTTGTTAGCCACGATCTGGGCAACCGCATCGCCGGTGCTATTAATTTCCCGATCGATAAGGAACGTGGGAATACCGGCGGCTTTTGCTTTCCTGACTGCGGCGACGGTTATGTCCGCTCCGGCGTTGTCCAAAATAATGGCAGCGGCTTTGTCGGCAATGGCGGCATCAATATACTGACTTTGCAGATTGGCGTCGTCACCGTGGTCATAAGCCTTGGCTTCATATCCCAACTCCCGTGCCTTGGCGGCCGCAAAGTCCGCTTCAGTCTTAAAATAGGGATTAGACCATCCGGGGGTGATGACATATATAAGCTTCTTTGCGCTTGCCCCTGTGCCTTGCTGCTGTCCGCCACCGGCGAAGATTAGGGAAAGACCTGTCATGAGCATCACCGAAATCAACAGATACTTCTTCTTCATAAAATCCTCCTGCCATCTTTATCAAAGATGA
>JAITEG010000010.1 GCA_031282145.1 Spirochaetaceae bacterium
TTTTTACCCATGGTCAGTTGTTCAGTCCGAATTCCGGGAAACCAGTCTTGTAAAAACTTATGTCGCCTCTCTCCCTATTATTTTTTAGCTAGAAACGCCAGGTATCTAGTCAAAATGACCGCTTTTTAGCCAAAAATGAGTTGTACTTTCCTAGGTTTGTTCTTAAATGTAAGCCCTTATCACAAAACCACACCATATGCGATAGGGGGGGGGGGGGGGGGGGGGCAGAAGCATAAAGCGCAAAGCGGCCCCAGGCAATGCGGGATAAATAGTGGTATGGATCATAGCTCTCCTTTTTTCATCACCTTCCGAGGATATTAAAACTATGATAATACTATTTTTACGAAAAAATCAACAACCCCGCGGCAGAGCCGCGGGGTATGTTGTTCTCATAAGGTATTGTATTCGGGTTTCATACCTTTATAACCGCGGCAGAGCCGCGGGGTATGAAACCCTCAACACGAATCAATAACCTTGCCCTGAAGCTCACACCCGGGAGCGTGCCGAAGGCATCAAACCCCTTCGGCACGAATAACAAATACTGCTGCCATATAATTGTCCCGGCCAGTTCTTATTTCTTTGCAGAAAATTCTTTCAAGACATATATCAATATTGTTGTAGGGATGTATATTTTTCTGAAAGGTTTCGCTCATTCTATCTAATTCACTTTTACTGATATTGATGATTCGATAACTTTGTTTTTCATTCTCAAATAATTTTAATTGATTGTTGAGATAACAGGTCATTTTATCATTTGCAACAACAACTATTTTTCTGATTGCAGCGGTCTTGAACGCCAATAGTTTGTAAACATCCTTTACTAACTGGCCCATTAACTGCGTTTGAGGATTATTTCTTCCCGATGGTATTGCACGGAAGAATTTAAACTCTATCGCCTCAATTTCATTGTTTGGATGCTTTATTACACAATCAATTTCTTTGTTTGATTTATCAGGATGGGGGTACTCAAGAATAATATGGTGGGTACCAATCGAAGAAACCGGCACAAAAAAATCGTATCTTATACAATCCTCGGATATCTCAGAGACAGGCGAATGATTAAACCTATTATCGAGATTTGCAAAAAACGCTTCAAGATGATTATTCATCGGGCTTCTCCCTTAACCATAAGAGGCTTGCTCCAATCTCTGGGCGCATCCGGCTGCTTACGCAGCCGGACCGGGCTATCCGGGGCTCCGCTATCGCTCCGGCCCCGGCGCTGAACGCCGGGGCTGCTCCGCACCCCTCCTATCCCTTGCGCAGTGCTTTTTGCCGCAATTATGGGCAAGTAAATGCAAAATTGCCGGAATAAGTTTTCTCTTAAAGTGAATCAGAAAGTTGTATCAGCCTATTTCTGGTTTTAGTATCGCGTTTCTGTTCATATAGCCGGGCAGTGTCTTTTATGTAAGCTTTAATGCTGCTCCGGGCCTGGGGATCCGCGAGATTTTTATTTAAATCCGGAATCGTCAGGCTCATACCGGGGATAAGTACATCGGGATTAGAAACTACTCCGCTGGATGCAAGCATAATCACGGGAAAATAGTACCCATTGCTCGGGCCGTAATACCTTTTCGCAAGCGACGAAAGGGTATCGCCCCAAACAACCCTATGCTGCCGGGCGCCTTCAAGGATCAATGCCGAAGACCGTGGGGGGTCTTTAGGGACAGGCGTCGATGGCTGTGGAGCATTATTTTCAACGACCGGAGCGGGTTCGGGGTTTGTGGCGGGCTTTGGAGCGGGCTCAGGAGTACTGACGGGTTTTGGGGTATCGTTTTGAACTGTTTTTGGCTCACTTGCACAGGAAATGATATACAAACTCGATACTAAAAACAGAGGTATCAACAATCCCACCATAGAGCAACGGGGTATTAAACCCTCGCCACAAATCTGGTTTTTTCTTCTTTTCATTACACGCTCCTTAGGATATACTGGATACGGCTTCAAAAGCACCCGGCATTTGAAACCGGCGACGGTAGAGGCTTTCCCAACATTGAAATTATGGAAAAGTTCCCACAAAAACCCAATCAGGGTTTTTAGAATTATCCGGACTTTTTTCAAAACCCGGTCGGTTTTGAAAAACCTCACCTATAATAATTATAAGTGGATAATCTGGGAATTACAACTCAGGGCTGTTTCAATTTTGGGTCATGGAAATTAACCATCCCCGTCGCGGAGAGGCGGGTATTAAATCCTTCAGTACGAATTATAGGACGGTTAAAATGGCAATCGAGCAGGTACAAGATTATTTAAAACGCTGGAATCGGGATAAGGATATTATTGAAATGGCGGCATCTACTGCAACGGTAACTGATGCCGCCGCAGCCCTGGCGGTTTCTCCCGCCAGAATAGCAAAAAGCATTTCCCTCAAATTAGGTGAAAAAGCGATTATCATAGTAACCGCCGGAGACATGAAGCTGGACAACCGTAAATACAAAGATCGTTTTGGAATGAAGGCCAAGATGCTTTCCCCTGAAGAAGCCCTGGAAATAACCGGTCATGCGGTAGGCGGGGTGTGTCCCTTTGGCCTACCCGAAGGGGTAGACGTTTTTTTAGATCTTTCCATGCAACGTTTTGATACGGTATTCCCCGCCTGTGGAAGCGGCAACTCTGCTATTGAACTTACCCTGGATGAACTCCACGAATATTCCCAAAACCTGGGATGGGTAGATGTCTGTAAGCCGATTAACGCGGAATGCGTTTCCACGGAGCAGAGTGTAGACCTGCGGTCCAACGGGGTATTAAACCAGACTCCCGAATAATCGGGGAGAATGTTTCACGTGAAACAATCTCAGGTATACCACAACCCCATCGCAAGCGGAAGCAAGTTTGCTTGCAGGTATGTTGTTTTCATAGAGTATCAAGCCCCTTCGGCACGAATGAGAAGGGAAAGTTGGGGGTACAAACAATCGGCCTTCTACGGAAGACCCAGGGGCTTAAGGATTTCCCGGTATTCCTCGATGGTCTCGGCGTGAACCAACCGGTTTCTTACTGCGGCGCCGCCGGGACAGCCTGGGCCGCCCAAGTGGCCCTTGGTATAGGCACAGAACTGCTTCCGCATTTCCCTGCAAGCGGTCCTCTCCCCTTTTTCCTGGGCGAGGAAAATCAATTGGGTAAAGGCGATCCTGAGCCGTTCCGGTGTTTCCGGGGGCTGCCAGGAACCGTTTTTTAAAAAGGATTTGGTGGCGGAAAAGATAAAGGGGTTCCCCATGGCGCCCCGGGCAAACATCACCGCGGTGCAGCCCGTCTCCCGGAGCATCCGTTCCGCATCCTCCGGCCTAAAAAGATCCCCTGAACCCGCCACCGGCAGGTCAATCCGGGAGACCAGGTCGGCGATAAGGGACCAGTCGCTTTTTCCCGCATAGCCCTGGTCCCGGGTCCGGGGGTGAAGGCAAACCATGGCGGCCCCCGCATCCGCGGCGATCCGGGCGCAGGTCCGGTAGGTCAATTCTTCGGCCGTCCAGCCGGAACGGAGCTTTACCGTAACCGGAACCTCCCCCAGAACTTCCCGGGAGGCGCGGACCACCCCTTGAACGATACGGCCCAGGGTATCGGGAGCAGCCATCAGGGCAGAACCGGCCCCGGTTTTCACCACCTTGGGGACCGGACATCCGGCATTGATATCCACCGCATCGGGATGATAGGGGGCCAGGAGGAGCGCCGCCCGGTACATCACCTCAGGATTGGAACCGAAAAGCTGGATAGCGTAATGTTCCTCATTTTCTCCCCGGGCCAGAAGGGCCGCGCAGGCGGTTTTTGCCGTGTTCCTGGTCAGAGCTTCGGAGGATACGAGTTCGGTATAGGTAAAATCCGCCCCCTGTTCAATGCAGACAGAACGGAACGCCCGGTCCGTGTACCCCGCCACCGGCGCCAAAAAGAGGTTGCCCCTCAAAGTAAGAGAACCGATGGTTACCGGGTGATATAAGCCCATAACCGCCCCGGTTCATTCGTTGGGCAGCCCAAAGAAACGGTTGGAATTTTCCCAAAGGGCAGCGGCCAACTCCTCTTCATCTAGTTCCAGCATATCCGCCAAAAAAGTGGCGGTCAGGGGAAGGTATTTCGGCATATTCCGTTTTCCCCTAAAATCCGCGGGAACCATGAAGGGGCTTTCAGACTCAATGAGTATACGATCCAGGGGAAGAATCGCTATGGTTTCATGGAGGTTCCGGGCATTCCGGTAGGTCAAATTCCCGGCAAAGGAGAAATACAGATTCAGATTCAGGGCTTTCCGGGCATATTCGGCGTCTTCGGAATAACAATGGAGCACCCCTCCCTTGGGGGGGAGCCGGTCCCGGAGTATATCCAACACATCATGTCCCGCATCCCGGTTATGGATAATCACCGGCATATTGAGTTTGGTGGCCAGATCAAGCTGGGTAATAAACAACTCTATTTGGGATTTTTTGTCCCCAAATTTGCGGTAATAGTCCAAGCCTATCTCGCCCACCGCCACCACTCGGGGAAGCTGAACCCTTTGCTCTATGGTTTGTATCCAATCCTTCCCCGGGCTTTGTACCTCCGAGGGGGATACCCCCACCGCATGATATACATTGGCCGCGGATTTAAGATTTTCATACACCTTGGTAAAATCGTGGAGACTATTACATATAGAAACCAACCGGGAAACCGCTACTTGGCGGGCTTCCTGAATAACAATGAGTTGTTCAATAGGATCATCACAAATAAGCCCTATGTGGGCATGAGTATCAAAATACTGCATGGCTTTGTCCAAAAGAAATGATAACAGTTTTTCTAAACTGGTTTCTTTAAGTATAACATAAACTTTCAATGTCGTCAACAAAAAGAAAAAAAAGGAGGATGTTTTACTAAAAAAAGGCGGGAAAACCACCGGCATGAC
Organism: Spirochaetaceae bacterium; assembly: GCA_031282145.1. GTDB lineage: Bacteria > Spirochaetota > Spirochaetia > Treponematales > Breznakiellaceae > JAIRMO01. Next base: position 4,856 of record JAITEG010000010.1, read on the forward strand.
AAATGTCATTTTTTTTTCAGTATTCTCTTGATTTTTATAGATCTTTTGTAGTATAATTATGGTCCTTATCCAAAAAGGAAATAATTCATGATAAAAATAGTCATCATTGATGGTCAGAAGATGTCCCGGGATGAGATGAAATTGTTTTTATCCTCCCAAAATGATTTTGAAATTATAGGGGTGGGTGAAGACGGCTATGACGCCATCAAATTAACAGTAGAACTCCTGCCCGACATTGTTTTGATGGATGTCCACCTGCCCCTAATCGATGGAGCCCGGGTCGCCTCTATAATAAAATGCCGTTCCCCGGCTACATCGGTTATTATTATAACTGATTTTGCTCGTGATGACGATTTTCAGCGGGCAATTTGCAGCGGCGTCGCCGGATATTTGGTCAGAGATTCGGATATTGATTATGTAGCGGTCGTGATACGGGCCGTATATAACGGCGGATGTTTTTTATCCCCCATGATAACCGCCAGGATATTTCGGTTTATCTCGACCAGCGCCAGTCATAAAACCACATCCATATCGGAACAGGGCGGTATGTTGTTTTCCCATATATCCGAAATTGAAATGGTGATTGTATCTTATATTGGACAGGGTTTTTCAAACAAAGAAATCGCGGAAAAACTCAGTCTTAAGCAGGGAACGGTCCGTAATTATATTTCATCGATTCTTCAAAAGACAAGGCTGCGGAATCGTACCCAAATTGCCATTCAGGCCATAGCCCAGGGGTTCACCATAAACAACGATCCAATCAGTAAAGAACTGTTCAGATGGAGCGGGGGCATACCTAACCAGATAAAAAAATCTGAACGGAGAATCGGCCGGAGCCTATAAGGCCGTTTGCTTTACAGATGCTTCCAGTATTCCGGACTGAAAAGGATAAATACCGTCCATAATTCAAGCCGTCCCGCGATCATCACCAGGGAAAAAAGCCATTTTATATGATCCGGAAAGGTCCCGTAATGGGCGGAGGGGCCGGCGGCGCCGAACCCTACCCCCGCATTTCCGGTCATTGCCAGGGCAGCGCAAAAGGAAGAAAAAATACCGGTTCCCGACGCGGCGGTGATCAGGGTAACCAGGACGATCACTATCATATAAAGAAAAATAAACCCCGCCACTCCGTAGACCACGTCCTTCCGGCCCACTTTCCGGTTAAGCCGGACGCTGAAAATGCCCCGGGGATTGATGATCCGCCGCAGCTCGTTTCCCGCCTGCTTAAAAAGTACCACAAGACGCACTACCTTGACCCCTCCGGCGGTGGAAGAAGAACAGCCTCCGATAAACATGAGGCCGAAAAGTACCGCCTGGGCCAGGGCCGGCCAGGCTTCATAGTCGGCAATGACGCTTCCGGTAGTGGAAAGGATAGAAGCGGTCTGATACGAGGCATACCGGAGGGCGGAACCCACCGAACCGTAGACCGGGACCAAACTGAAAGTGACGATCCCCGCGGCGACGATAAAAATAATGCCATAGGCCCGGACTTCGGAATTGAAACTCAGGTCCCGGATTTTCCCCCGGATGAGGCGGTAGTAGAGGTTAAAATTAATTCCCGCGAGGAGCATAAAAACCGTGGTGACCCCATCAATGAAGGCGGAATTATAAAACCGCAGCCCGTTGTTTTTGGTACTGACCCCCCCGGAAGCGATAACCACCAGGGCGTGGCAAAGGGCGTCAAACCAGTTCATTCCTCCCAGAAGGTACAAACCGGTCAGCGTCACGGTAAGGCTGCCGTATACCAGCCAGAGAATTTTGGCGGTGGCGGTAATCTTGGGGGTAACCTTCTCCTTTTCCGGCCCCGGTGTCTCGGCTTTGATAAGCTGGAAGGCCCCAACTCCAAAGAGGGGCATCAGGGCCACGGTAAGCAGGATTATCCCCATGCCGCCAATCCAGTGGGTCATAGCCCGCCAGAAAAGCAGGGAGCGGGGCAGGGCTTCAATATTGTAAATGGTGGTTGCCCCGGTGGTGGCAAACCCGCAGCTGCTTTCAAAAAGCGCGTCGGTGAAGCTGATGCCCATTCCCGCCAAATAATAGGGGATAGCCCCCATAAGGCTTATCAGGATCCAGGTGAGGGTTACGAGAAGAAAGCCGTTTTGGGCACTGAACCGGAGGGATGTTTTTTTACGGGAAAACTGAGTGGGGACGGCCGCCGCCAGGGCAAAGGCCATGGTGAGCGCAAAAGCCCGGATCATGGATGTTTCTTTGAAAGCCAGGGCCATAATCAGCGCCGGCGCCATAATGAGGGCAAGGATACCCAGGAGGAAAAAGAGGATACGGAGAAACATAAAAATCTTCATGACCAACCCACGGTTCACCGTTCCTTACCCCTTATTGCCGCCAATAATCCCGGGAGAAAAACACAAAAGCGATCCACAATTCCAGCCGCCCGGTGATCATCACCAGGGAAAGGGCCCATTTGATATACCCCGGGAAATCCGAAAATACCCCAGAAGGGGGACCCTTAAGCCCCCGGCCGATGTTTCCCAGGGTAAGGAGGGCGGTATTCAGGGAAGAAAACAGATCCACCCCGGCGGTGCTGACGACGAGAGTGGTGATAAGCACCAGAAAAAGGTAGAGGAATACAAACCCCGCCACCCCGTAAACCGCGTCCTTCCGCCCTGTTTTTTTGTTCAGCTGTATGGTGAACACCCCCTTGGGGTAGAGCAGCCGCTTCATTTCATTCCCCGTCTGTTTAGCCAGGACCAGCAGCCGCACCACCTTGATCCCCCCGGCAATAGAGCCCGAACATCCCCCGACAAACATGAGGAAAAAGAGGATCCCCTGGGCCGCCGGGGGCCAGCGCTTATAATCCGCCGCGGCAAAACCGGTGGTAGTTACGATGGACACCGTGTGAAAAAAGGCCTTTCGCACCGCTTCCGTCAGGGAAACCGCTTCAGGAAGCAGGGAAAGGGTGATGATCCCCGCCGAAACCAGAATTATCCCCCCATAGGCCTTGAGTTCGCTGTTATTAAGCAGGTCCCGGTACCTGCCCCGAAACAGGCGGTATAAAAGGACCAAGTTACACCCCGCGAGGAACATAAAAACCGTACAGACCCCCTCGATCCAGGGGGAATGATAGGCGGCGATACTGTTGTTCCGGGTGCTGAAGCCCCCGGTGGCGATGGTGGAAAAGGCGTGGGCCGCCGCGTCAAACCAATCCATACCGCCAAGACAGAGGAGCAATACCTCCAAAGCGGTGAGGATGAGGTAAAGAAACCAGAGCATTTTGGCGGCTTCCGTGATTCTGGGGGTGATCTTCTCCTTTTCGTAGCCGGAGGATTCCCCCTTGAGAAGCCGGAATCCCCCTATACCCAGGAGGGGGAACAGGGCCGCGGTTAACACCACGATCCCCATACCCCCCAGCCAGGAGGTCATAGCCCGCCAGAAAAGCAGGGATCGGGGCAGGGCTTCCACATCGGCGATCACCGTGGCCCCGGTGGTGGTAAACCCCGAAACGCTTTCAAAAACCGCGTCAACCCACCGGGGGATACGGCCGGAAAGGTAATAGGGGACCGCCCCAAAAAGGCATATCAGAATCCAGGCCAGAAAGAGGAGCAAAAACCCATCGGAGGCGCTAAAACGGATCGGCCGTTTCCGGGTAAGCAGCGCCACCGGCAGGCAGGGGAAGAGGACCGCCGTCATGGGTACAAGGAAAGGCCGGATCAGGTCCCCCTCACCGTAAACCACGGCTAAACCCAAGGGGATAACCAGCGTCAGGGCCGACGCCCCCAAGAGCAGCAGGAGGACCCGAAAAATCGCGGCCCATCTTATATGCAGGAGGCTCATAGCGAAGCGCCGAAGAGCCTTTCGATTTCCATTTTACCCTCGCCGCTATTCTTCGAGATCAGGACAATCCGGTCGCCCCGCTTAAAAACATAATCCCCCCGGGGAATAAAGGCCCGCTCCTCACGGTTAACCAACATCACGAGCCCTCCGGCGGGGAGGCTGAAATCCGTGATAGGGGTGTCCGCCACCGCCGCGTTGGGGCCTATCTCAATCTCGATAATATCAATGCTGCCGTCCCCGATACGGTGGACCCCCTTCACCCCGCCGCCCATAAGATGGGACAGAATGGAATCCACCACCACCGACTTCATGGGGATCACCACATCCACCCCGAGCTGCCGGGCTATGGCCGCGTACCCCGACCCGGTTACCAGGGCAATCGCCCGGCTCACCCCCCGGGATTTAAGATAAATCGCGGCGATCATGTTCAGTTCCTGATCATCGGTGGCGGTGATGATCAAATCCAAATCGTCGATCCGCTCCTCGGCGACAAAGCTTTCATCGGAAATGTCCTCGTTGAGGATCAACGCCTCGGGAAAGCGGGCGGCCAGCTCCTTACAGCGGCCGTAATCTTCCTCGATGATGATAATCCGGCGGCGGCTTCGGGGGACGAGGGACTTTAACAGGGAAAAGATGGTCCCCGCCCGCTTCTCCGGCCCCTGCTCCAGAAGCCCCTCGGCGATAAGCGCCCCCATCCGGCCGCCGCCCACGACGCCTATCTTCCGCAGGGGTTTCTCGGCCCGTCCGGCAAGGCTGAAAATAGCGTCCATCTCCCGTTCTTTCGTCAGGATATGGACCCGGTCCCCCGCGGCAAGCACCGTGGCCCCGGTGGGGAGGATGCTCTCCCCCTGCCGTTCCACCAGGGTCACGAGGCTTTCCACCTTGACCAGGGTGCGGAATTCGGTGAGCTTGAGGCCGTCAAAGGCGCTCTCGCGGGCAATGTCAATGGAACCAAGCTCGTAGGAGGTATCGGCAAAGGCCAGCACATCCCCCATGGCGCCGTGTTCAATGGCGCTTAATACCGACCGGGAAGCCTCCACGTCGGGGTGGACAAAGTAATCGATCCCCAGGATCCGTTCCCCGGACCGGTTGAGCCGCACATAGTCGTCGTTCCGGACCCGGGCGATTTTGATTACCTCCGGGTACCGGGAGGCGGCTAAACCGCAGATGATCATGTTAACCTCATCGGAATCGGTAACGCAAACCAAGGCGTCGGCCTGGGCAATACCGGCTTCTTCCAGGGCGTTGGTACTGTTCCCCTCGTCCTGGAGTACGAGGCAATCCAAGCGGTTTGACGCGTGCCGGGCCCGTTCCTCATTGGCTTCGATGAGAGAAACATCATGTTTTTCCTGTATAAGGTACCGGGCAAGCTGGGTACCAACCATACCCGCCCCAACAATAACGATACGCATAACCTTTCATTCTTATTATAGCATACGGAACCACAAAAATATCGATTTTTAAAGGTTTTCTTCCCTCAGCGTGCCGTCGAGAATTTCCAGAAAACCCGGGTAGGTAACCGCCGCGCTTTCCGCCCCGGATATTTCCACGGGCCCCTCGGCGCCCAGGGCTGCCACTGCCAGGGCCATAACCACCCGGTGATCCCCCCGGCTGTCCAGGGGTCCCCGGCCCCCGAGACCGCCCCCGAGCGGGGTCCCGGACCCCCGGATGATGAGGCCGTCGGGGGTTTCCTCGCAGACTCCCCCCAGGCGTCCCAATTCCCGGGTCATGACCGCGATCCGGTCCGTTTCCTTGATCCGGGCATGGGCCACATTGACCAGGGCGGTTTTTCCCCGGGCGTAACAAGCCACCGCCGCCAGGGCGGGGAGCAGGTCCGGGGTGGCGTTGAGGTCAAATTCCCCCCCCCGCAGGGGTCCGGTTCGGGACACGGTGAGGCGCCAGGGGGTCCCTTGCCCCGGCGCTTCCTTTGTCCAGGTTACCTCGCAGCCCATACGGGAAAGTATATCGAAAAACGCCTTATCCCCCTGGGGATCCGCCGGATCAAGGCCAAGGAGGCTCACCGGCCCCCCGGTGATGGCCGCGGCGGCGGCGGGAAAGGCCGCGGAGGAAAAGTCCCCCGGAACCGGGCCGTTCAGGGGCCGGTAGCTCCCTCCCCCGGGGACGCGGAAAAAAGAAAAGTCCTCTGCCCCCTCATAGGGAATACCCTGGGCCTTGAGGTACGAAAGGGTCAGTTCCACATAGGGCTTTTCGTTGAGGAGGGGCACCTCGATTTCGGTAAGGGTCCCCGCCGGGGCCAGGGGGGCGGCCAGGAGCAGGGCCGAAAGGTATTGGCTCGTGGGACAGGGAAGGGTCACCCGGCCGCCCTTCCAGGGGCCCTCCACGGTTATGGGGGTGCAGCCGGGGACAGGGTCCTTGCGGGAAGAAACCTTTACCCCCAGGGCCGCCAGGGCGTCCAGCAGGGGGCCGGCGCCGCGCCGCCCTATTTGCTCATCCCCGGTGAAGGTTACCGGGACGGTTCCCAAAGCGGCGGCGGCCAGGGCGAGAAAGAGGGTGGTGCCGGAATTCCCCACATCGCAAACCGCCGGCCCCGGGGGAAAGGCCGGGCCTTCCGCCGTACCGATTCCCCGGACCGTCCAAATTCCCGGCCGCTTCCCTTCCCCATCCGGGGGATTGGCACCGGGCCCGTCCCCGGTCAGGCCGGCGGAACGATCCCCGGTGATCTCCACCCCCAGGACCCGGCATACGGCCGCGCAGGAACGGGTGTCCAGGGAATCCAGGGGATAGGCGATCTCCGAAACCCCCTCCCCCAGGGCCGCTATGAGGAGCCGCCGGATGGTGTGGGACTTGGAAGCGGGAATCCGCAAAACCCGGGAAAACCGGTGGGGAGTAATAAGCACGTTCATGGCGCTTACCCTAGCACAAAACACCGGGAAATATAACCATGGCGCACCCGGATGCGCCGCTCCTTAGGCAAAAAATCTTCGTCAGGGAACTATTTTGCCCTAAACGATAAAGTCCTGCACGATGGCGGTTATGTTTTCGATGGCGGACCGGTTGTTGTCCGCGGTCAGGGAAACCTGCTCGGCGTTTTGGTTTATCTTGACGATACTTTTCGTCGCTTCCTCCAAATTACCGGCAATTTCCGTCGAATCCGAACGGAGCCGGTTAATATGCTCCACCATGACGGCGTTTCCCTCTTTCATTTCCTTGGAACCGGTTTTAACCTTCCGGGTGGTCTCGTTCATCTTCTTAAGGGCGTCCAGCACCTGGCCGACCCCCTCCTGCTGTTCCCGGGCGGCCTGGTCCACCTCGAATACCAGGGTTTCGGTTTCGCTTACCCGGTCCGATACGTGATTGAAGGCCCGCTCGGAAGCATCGGTGCCGGCCACGATGTGGTTGATGGTTTCGATAACCTGCTTAAGCTCCGTACTGATCCGCTGGGACTCCCGGGAGGAGTCCTCCGCCAGTTTCCGTATCTCGTCGGCCACCACCGCGAAACCCCGGCCCGCTTCCCCGGCGTGGGCCGCCTCAATGGCCGCGTTCATGGCCAGCAAATTCGTCTGGGCCGCGATACCGGCGATGATCTTATTTGCCTCCTGCAGGGTCTTGGAGTCTTCCACCACTTCCTGGACCTTGGCGGAGCTTTCCTTCTGAATGGCTTGCCCCACGGACGCCGCGTCGTGAACGGTTTTGAACTGGCCGAGCATCTTTTGCACCACCTTGCCGATGGAGGCGATGTTCTCCACCATTTCCTCCACCGCGCTGGATGCCCGGCTGATGCTCTCCGACTGTTCCTCGATGGAAGTATCCAGGCTCTCGATATTCAGGGCCATCCGCTGCATTTCCCCGGAAGATTCCTCGGCCTGCCGCAGCTGGTTCCGGGCCTTTTCCCGCACCTGCTCAATCCCCCCGGAGATCCGCGATATGGACTGGGCCATGTCCGCGGCGTTATTTTTCATTTCGATACTGGAGGCGGAAAGCAGCTGCTGGCCGTTTTTTATCTCCCGCATCCCCGTTCCGACGGTGTCGCTAAAGGTATTCATCATCCCGGCGATGGTCCCCAGTTCGTCCACCGAACAAATGGAAATCCTTTTGGTCAAATCCTTTTCCTCGGAAGAAAGGTTCTCAAGCTGAACCACAATCGAGTCAAAGAGGTAACCCAAATTCTTTTTCAATATCGAAGCCAGGAATACGATAACGAAAAAGAGGGACACCAGCAGGATAAGCAAAACCCCCCAGGAGGAGGGACTGATCCCGGCCAGGGACATCCCCGATTCGGTAACGGCAAGGAGGGTGAGGGAAAAGGTAAAAAACATGGCAATGGCGGTTACCCCCACCGGGATAAGCCTCGTTTTGACCCCCTGACGGCGCTCACGGAAGTCCCGGGGATAGAACGTGAGATTATAAGAGACCAGAGCCCGTGAAACCATCCCGTCGGATATCACATAGATAAAGGTACACATCATGAGTCCCGAGGAAAGGACGGTCATGAAAAGGGAGACCCGTTCTTCCGGAAGGCCCGCGGCCTCTCCCTGGATAAAGACCACGGCGAGGAACACCAGCACCATGAAAAACGATAAACTGATTGTTTTAATCGGGACCACGCCCAGGTTTTTTAAGGCCCGGGTATATTCCTCACCCGAGGCTTTGAACCCTTCCGGGCTAAAGGCGGTCCGATAACGGCAAAGGACCACACTCGCGATGATCCCATAAGCCAGGGCGGGAAGCCCGATCCGTGTTATCATCCCCAAGGTCGTGGCAGAATCTCCACGAAAGATGTACAAAATAATCACTATCACAAACATAGACAGCAGACTACAGGTAACTGCCGCAGCCGAATACTTGATTTGTTGGTTCAACATAAACTCCTAGAAAAATAGAACGGAAACAAGTCCCAGGATCTACCAATTTATGCTTATATTATGACTCTTTTGAGAATTTTTCTCAAGCTGGTGACCAGTGGTCGTTAAATTTTTGGGTAACCTTGACATCTGGATGGAAATTATATATCACTTATAATATGGATGATAATAATTTTCAGGGGGAATTGGATCCTGAAATTAGTGAATTGTTAGGAACCGCAGTAACCTCATCATCGTCAAACATCGTTGTTCCTGATTATGATACGCTTTTTGAAGATTCTTCGGAGGAAGACACCGACAATTCGGACCATGATTCGGAAGAGCAGGAGGTGAATCTTCAAGTCACCGGATTCCCCGAAATAATCAAACGCTTTGAAGAACAACCCCATACCGCTTTTGAGGACCCCAATTATTATAAAACAGCCTTATCCAATGAGGGGAATAGTGCCCAGCGGGTTCACTCGATTCTGCAAAAATATGTTAACGCCAAGGACCTCAAGGATCGGGGGGTTTTCCGGCAGCAGCTTACCACCGCCTATTGGGATTTTTTGGCCGGAGTCGCCCGGAAGTCGGCGGAAAAACTGCCGGCTCCCAAAAAATACCTGCTCCGTTTCAACATTTTGCATCCCACCTTTATCGATGCCGAAACCCGGCAGCTTTTTGCCAAAGTGATAGTGGAAAATGAACTTGCCCAGCCCGTCTACTATTTGGATGAATGGTTTAAACTCGTGGGAAATGGGACCATCAGAATCTCCACCACCGATGAGGTTCAGCTGGTCAAAAGCAATTCCCAGATCCAACTACAGCAGCTTTTGGATAAGGCCAAGGGTAAACTGGAGGGCGCCCGGGGCCTTCTCAAGGCAAAAGACCAGGAGCGTTCCAACCTTGAAAATGCCCTGACGGAACGGATCCAGCTTATTATGGAGCATTTTCCCTTTGATGGATTGCCGGAAATAAGCGCCGCTTATAGTGACAGCCAAAAACGGGTTTTTGGTGAAATTCAGGAACTTCTCAAAAATATGCTCAAATCGGACCGGGATCTAACGATCTTTTCCAAGGATTTTTTCCAGGCCGAAGAGGATGTTGCCACCCTGCAGGAAAAGCTTGCGGAAGAACGCGGAAAAACCGGCGCGGATATGCAGGCGGTGGATACCGAATTCGGCACGATTCGGCAAATGGCAAAGATGACCATAGGCCGGCAGGGTAACCATTTTCCCATTTTAACGAAGGAGTATTTCCACAGTACCCCCAATGAGGTAAGCTTTCGGGAGAATGTCATTTCCCAATTAACCCGGATAGAAAGTATTGACCCCGAAGTTTTTTTCCGGTCATATAAAAATCGGGTTACCCGGATCGCTCCCTTTGTAATACTTATCCCCAGTTACGGAGATACGGGGATATGTTGGGAGCCCTTTGACCGGTTTAACCGGGCAACCAGCCGGGGCCGTATCGCTATCCCCATGTACCCTAAAAGTTTACCCATCGCCCTGCTTTCCGCGGTGGCGGACCTGCGCTGGCAGGTTGCTAAGGAAAAGGCGTCCTATTATTGGATGGAAGAAGGTTTGACCGGCAATTATTACCAATGGTTTTCCGCCCGTAAACTCAAGGGGGATTTAAAGGATTACTTCATTGAAGATTATATCACGTGGATGACCAAAGAAAGCGAGGGGATCCAGAAATTGGATAAGGAAGTCCGGGGCATTTTCTGGCGGCATATGCCCTTTGCCCCAGCGATTAAGGAAAAACTAAAAAACCGCAGCTTTATTTATCAGGAACTCTACCAACGGGATATTAACCGGGCCATGTCCGACGGATATTAGCCTGACCACGGACCATCGGGGAAACGAAACCAACCGTCCGCTGGTCCGCCTTCTTCCCTATTTTCTCCGCTTTCCAAAAATAGGATCAAAATACTTATCCACCTCTATCCGCTTAAAAAGCAGCTTAAGAATTAACCGGTATATGACAAAGGATAAAACAATGGCCCCAATAAAAATGACGGGGAAACTCCACGCCGCGGCCTCCGGGGGCAACCGGGGGGCAAGAAGCCAGGCAAACAAGACAAAAAGCGCCATAAAACAGATAACGGTAACCAAAATATTAAAAACCGTAGCGCCCAATATAAAAAGAAGGGTATTGCTTTTTTTGCTCATCCTTTTTTTTCCTCATTGGGATTCTTAATCACCAGGATGGAAATCAATAAAACAATACAACTCACCACCACACTGGCATCGGCAATGTTAAAAGTCGGCCACCGGGTAAGCCCAAAGAGCCCATAAAATTTTACGCTGATAAAATCCACCACCCCCGCGGGCCGGCAGATCCGGTCAATAAGATTACCCAGCCCTCCGCCGATAATTCCCGCAAGAACCCAGCGCTGAAGCCCGGTAATCTCCCCGGATTTAAAATAATACCAGACAAGCCCCCCCAGTAACGCCAGGGGAACTATGATAAAAAGCGCCGGTCTAATAAAATCAGGCAAGTTTTGTCCCAGGCTAAAGGCAATAGCCCGGTTCCGGACATGGTAGATCCATAAAAAGCCGTTGTTAAAAACATCTTTGATAAACGCGCCCTGCCCGTTATCGGGCCAATTCTTTACAATAAACGATTTTACCCCCTGATCCGCCAGGATGATAAAGGCGGTCAACAGGAAGGGCAGCGTTTTATCTTTGGTTAACCATTTCATTCTTTACTCCGATTTTGTCTCTGTGGTGAACGAATTTTACAAACCTGTGGGTACATCAATAAATTCGGTTTCTATATGCAGTTCCGCCGCGCACCGTTCCATGACCCGCCGGACCCCCCATACTTCAGTGGAATAGTGTCCCCCCGCTATCATATTAAGCTGACCCTCCAGGGCCGCGTGATAAACCGAATGGGAAAGCTCCCCGGTAACATAGAGATCGATCCCTTCATCCAGGGCTTCCAGAGCCTCCTCCGAGGCTCCCCCGGAAACCACTGCGGCGGTACGGCTTTCCCCGGGACCAAAGGGATAAACCCCCAGGGGCGGCCTATTCATAAAGGCTATCCGTTTTACCGCTTCCTCAATGGACAAAGGCTGAGCTAAAATACCTTTATACCCTATGTTATGACCATGATACAAGCCGAATGGAAGGGGATCCGCTATACCTAACCGTTCCGCCAGGACGGCGTTGTTTCCCACCTGCGGATGTTGATCCAAGGGTAAATGTACGGCATAGAGGGCGATATTATGATCCAAAAGGAATTGAATCCGCTGCCGGTGGCCGCCTTGAAGCCTGAGGGGGCTTCCCCAAAAAAGGCCGTGATGCACAAAAAGCAGTCCCGCCCCGGCCTCGGCAGCCCGTTTAAAGGTTTCCAAGCTGGCGTCCACGGCAAAGGCGATTTTTTCAACTTCCCCCCCGTCATTATCCACCTGTAAACCATTCAGCGAAGGATCTGCGGCACTAAAACCTTCAAGGTCCAGAAAATTCCTGAACCAGGCATCCACCTTTTGGGTAATCATAATCCCAGTATACTCCGGGGATTATGGAAATTCCAAGCCCCGCCGGTTTCCAGATAAATATCTTTATCCAAATTTTCCCGCCGGAGTGATGCCGGGGGACTTTCCTCAAACAGGACCGCGAAATTGGTCATCAACGCCGCGGTTTCTTCGACAAAATTCGCCGGTTTCCACAGGGTTTGCCTTTCACCGGGAAATAATACCCGATAAAAGGGAAATTTTTCCGGGATGTCGGAGTAGTCCAGGGGGCCTGCCCCGGGGATGGCGGCAAGAACCGCGGGTTCCCGGGAACCGTGCAGCGTCCCCCATAGGGCGGCGTAACGGCCTTCCCGGTGGCGGCCTTCCAGGGCTTTGTCGGAAACCAGGTAAAGCGCCGGAACTTCGGGCTGGGGAATTACCCCCAGTCCGGTTATTTTCAGGGGTTTCCACCGGGAAAACCACCGGCTTATTCCGTCCCTAAGGGAACGGAACCAGGAAAGGGCCTCACCGGCGGCCGGGGGCGGCGGCGGCTCCTCACCGGTGAAGGCGGAAAAAACCGGTCCCTCCAGGACGATTATACCCTTTACCCGGGGATTGGTCCGGCTAAAACCCGGGGAACTCGCCAGTTGGGTTAAGGCGCCGCCCCCGACACCATAGGCGGCAAGAAAAATAGGGGCGGCAGCAATGCCGGAAAAAACCGAATCTCCCCGGTGGTCCGCTTGTATATATGAAAGCAGAAATTGTATTTCTTTTGTCCGCTCCGCTTCCAACGCCCTGCCGGCGGCATTGAGCGGTACGGACTTGTATCCCTGGGTATGAATACGGAAAAGCCGGTACACGGCGGCCAGGGAGGCGCCGTATTTACCGCCGGTTTCCCCCATGGGGGAAACCGCAAAATTAAGCCGGGAGTAACTTATCACCATAAAACCCCGTTCCTCAAGTTCCAGGCATACCCGGTCAATAACGGAAACCGATCCGATCATCGGAGGAACCAGCAGCATCAGGGGTTTCCGGCCGCCGCCCGGCGCCGGATTATCAGCGGAACCGTAGATCCGCAGCAGGTATTCGGCTTTTTCCGGAAGATTCTGGACCTTCCGGGTATATACCCCCTCACTGACCAGGCCGGTCTCCTGGGCGGGAGCGAAAAAAAGGGCAATTCCCGCGATGGGGATAAGTAAAATTCCGGCTGTTATAGCAAATACCGCGCCTCTTTCCGGAATTATATCCAGGGGGGAATGTTTTAGAACGGCAAAAATCGGCGAAATATAGGCCAGGGTTAAAAAAAAGGTATAAAGCAACAGAGGGATACATTCGGGCCGGAACCCGTAGGCAGGAAACAACGCAATGGTTATACAGAAACTCACCGGGGGAAGAAAAAGTAAGCCGTCTATACTCTCCAGATTACTAAAAAACGGCCTGAATAAGGGCAAAATAACCAAAAAGACAATAAGCCCTTCGAGAATTCTCAATTCTCCCATGGTCCCTCCGAAAAACGGATCAGCATCCCCTTGTTTTGGGAAAACCTCCCTTATAAAGTAAAAATTATCAAAAATATGGAGACCATTTCAATTTTCGCATCCAAAGGGGCCATATTTTGAGAAAATAACCGTATATTAATGATATTACCGTAACATGGTTTTAATCTACAAGGGTCTTGTGCTTAAATAGGTCCTTGTGTTATACATCCATAATAATATAAAATAAAAAAATGGTGAGGCTGCCCCAAAATTCGATGGTCGAAAAGGCCATGAATTTGAAACCGATGCAGGTTTTAAAAGTATGGCCCCCGGGTCTATCGGATTTTGACAAACCTCTGAAGTATAGATTTTTTAAGAGGAAGGAGCCATGGCCCTCGCACAGGAATTGGTTGTTGATGAACTAAAAGTAAAAAAAGCCGTTCAAGCGGGAGTACCTCTCACCATAACTACCTTTACCTTGCCCCATGAGATAGAGTTATATATAGAACAGGTCATCGCCGTTTTCCTCAAACAGGTGGATCAGGATAAGTTAAAGGATTATCTGGTTTACTGTGTGCTGGAACTGGCGGGAAACGCCAAAAAGGCCAATACCAAACGGGTTTATTTTATGGAACGGGGCTTGGATCTGGCCAATAAAGAGGACTATAAGCTGGGGATGTTGACATTTAAGGAAGACACCCTCTCCAATATCGTCCATTATCTGCAGCTCCAGAAGACAAAAGGGCTCTATATCAAGTTAATTTTACAGATCAAAAGAAATGTCATCTATGTGGAGGTCCGGAATAATGTGGCGGTAACCAAAACCGAACTTATCCGGATCCACGATAAATTGGCCCGTTCCCGACAATACAACGACCTGGAAGAGGCCCTATCCCAGGTATTGGACGATTCCGAAGGCGCGGGACTGGGCCTGGTTATTCTGGTGCTCATGCTCAAAAAAATGGGCCTGGATGAGGATTGTTTTGATATCCTGGGAACGGAAAAAGAGACCATAGCCCGGATTATCATTCCCCTGGATCAGACCAGGATAGAAAACTTGGCCATTCTTTCCTCCGCCATTGTCAATAACGTCAATTCCCTCCCCCAATTTCCGGAAAATATTATTCAGGTACAAAAAATGATCGGCGATCCCAAGGCGGAAATGGCCGAAATCGCCCAACGAATTTCCATGGACCCGGCTTTGACCGCGGATCTGTTAAAAATCGTCAATTCCGCCCAGTATATGCTGCTCAAAAAAGTGGATAGTATTGCGGACGCGGTAAAAATGGTGGGCATGCGGGGAATAAAAAACCTCCTCTATTCCTACGGAACCCTCAAAGTCCTGGGGGACGAGACCGCGGAGAAAAAAGAGCTATGGGAACACTCCTATAAAACCGCCTTTTATGCCTATAACTTGATAAAAAATTTCCATAAGAATAATAATCTTCTGGAAGACGCCTATGTGGGGGGAATTCTCCATGATATGGGGAAGATCATCTTTGCCAATGTCCACCCGGAACTCCTTGAAAAAATAAAAGAATTCTGCACGGAAAAAAACCTGCCCGCTTCCACCTTTGAGGATCTGTCCGCGGGTATGAACCACGCGGAAATTGGGGCTCTGATTGCCGAAAAGTGGAATTTCCCCGAATCCCTGGTGAACGCCATACGGTTCCACCACGATCCCACCGCGGCTCCGGAGGGAGACCGGGCTCTGGTAGAAGCCGTGTATCTGGCCAATATGTTCTGCGAATACGAAAACGACAATGTTACTTTTGATCAATTTGAGCCTTCCGTGTTGAAATCCTTTGGCCTTACCTCAAAAAAACAAATGGACACCCTCCTTGAACACTTCTCCCAGGGCTTCAAACGGGAGAACCAGTAGTACTACTCTCTCGCAGATGCCCTGACATTACTCTAAGACCCCAATCCCGGCGGGGTTGTTAATTTTTTTTCAAAAAAGGGTAGTATTTTTTTATTTATATGCTATAATAGCCGAAGGCCGCTTGGCGGCCTGAACCTTAACGGGGTAACAAAGAGCACCCCGGTTGCAGTGACGTGTCTTGCCAGATTGGCACTGCCGCCGGGGCCTAGCCTTACGCTACGTTAATCATAGCCCGTCCGGGCAATCATGTACAACAAGCGTAAGGCCTCTTTTCCCCTTTCCCTGGACGTTAAGCTCCCCTATGAGGGACTTAGCGCCGGGGTCCCCCTTTGGGCGCGGCCCAAAGGGGGTATATCTTTGAAGGAGGCTCTGCTATGTTCAGAAAGAGTCGTTTTACGGGAAGCGCAACGTCCGGCGTGCCGCTGTTCCTTATCACGCTGCTGGT
>JAITEG010000076.1 GCA_031282145.1 Spirochaetaceae bacterium
AAACTTTATCCCTTTATCCTGTAAGTACTTAATGAACTCTTTGGACGGATATCCCCGGTCGAAGATGACTATCCCCTCCCGTCCCCCCAACTCTTCTCTCATCCCCGTAAACACCTCTAGGTGTCCCTTCGCGAGAGTCCGCTCATCCTTGCTCAAAGGCTTTATCGTCGCGTCTCCTATGATATCATTCTCTCTATCATACAGAATTGAAGCTCGGGCAGTTGGAGCGGTATGCTCATGCCCGGTCGCCCCATAATACTCCCCCAATGCGGCATCCTTAGGCAGAGCGATATGGCTTGAGTCTATCGCCATAAGCAGGAATCCCCGCCAATACTTCAGGGTCTCGTTATAGCTTCCTTTCACGCTTGCCCGGAATAATTCCAGGAAAGCCTCCCACTTTATTTTTTGTCGCGCTAAACTGAATGCTTGCTGAGTCATATGCATCGCTTGCTTCATTTTTGGGAAGAAGCGTTCAAGGGCATTTTGAGAACTTTCCTTCACCATAGAGAGCATGAAGAACATCAGATGTTTGAACGGCATTTTCCGATTCCGAGTAAAATCCTGTATTCGTTTCTTTGAACGACTTTCATAATCCGCTTGTTCCAAGAGCCATAGAATCATTTCAAAACAAGTATTCACTATGATATCTCCCCCTATTCCGGTTTTATTCCTTTGGGGTTTAATACCCCGCCCCTTGGGGCGGTTCCTGCTGGGGGTGCGGGGGATGTGTTCCCCCGCATACGCAAAGATTTCAAGGAGAAATCTTCAATACCCCGCCGCTTGCGGCGGGGATTTTTATCACGACTTTTTTGGGGTGTCTAGTTCTTAACTTGTTGACAGTGGGAGACTTCCCCCTTATTCCTTCTTATTCCCCAGTATAACAATAAACCGCTGGAGAGCGATAAAGAGCAGGAGCAGTATTCCTACGGTGATCTTGGTCCACCAAGAATTGATCCTACCGTTAAACATGATCAGAGACTGAATAATGGCAATGGTAAGGGAGCCGAACACCGATCCGTATACATAGCCTACGCCGCCTGACAATAGGGTGCCGCCGATAACCACCGCGGCGATGGCGTCCATCTCCATGCCCTGACCGTGGAGGCCGTAGCCTGAAAGCATGTAAAGGCTGAACACCACGCCTGATACGGCGGAGCAGAGGCCGTTCACCGTGTAAATGGCAATCTTCGTTTTCCGTACTGGGATGCCCAGGAGTACCGCCGACTGTTCGTTGCCGCCTATGGCGTAAATATTCCGCCCGAATTTGGTATGCAGGGAAATATAAATAACGGCGATGATCATGATAACGGCTATTATCACGTTCATTGAAATAAACGGGACCCCGGGGCCGGCACCGAAACGCAGTTTCCAGATAGCTAGGCTGCTCAGGGTCTGGTTACTGATAGAGATAGACTGGATGCTGATGAGGTAACAGGCCCCCCGGGCAAAAAACATTCCCGCCAAGGTAGCGATAAACGGCGGTACATCCCAGTAGGCGATGATACACCCCATAAGGAAGCCGATAGCGCCGCCGGTAATGATGGCGATACACACTGCGGCAAAGGGATCGATATGGGCAAATTCGGTGAGGGAGGAGATGAGCATCGTGGAAAGGGCGACAACGGAACCGACCGAAAGATCTATGCCGCCTGAAAGTATTACCAGCGTCATGCCCAGCGCGGAAATAATAAGGTAGGATTTATCAATAAACAGATTGAGGAAAGTCTGAATATCGAAAAAACCCCGGTATGAAACAGAGCCGAAGATAAAGGCGATAAAGAACAGCAACGTTGCCGCGGCTACGGAAAGATACTTGGTAGCAAAGACTTCGATATTTAGTTTTTTCATGCCCCTCTTCCTCCCGCTGAATCGGCGCCGCTCACGCGGACAAAGAAACCCGTAGCGACGCTAGACTGGAGGAAGCAGACCAGTACGACGACGAGGGCTTTAACCACCAGGGATACTTCAGGCGGTACGCCGAAGGAGTAAATTGTTGTTGTCAGGGTTTGTATCAACAGCGCGCCGACAACGCCCCCCGTCAGGCTGAATTTGCCGCCTGACATGTTGGCGCCGCCGATGACCGCGGCAAGAATGGCGTCAAGTTCCATATTAAGGCCCGCGTTATTCGCGTCGGAAGCTTTTATGTTGGAGCAGACGATAAGCCCCGCTACGCCCGCGCAGAAGGCACAGAAAATAAAACTGAACATCTTTACCGCTTTTTCGTTAATGCCCGCGTACCAGCTTGCCGGAGCGTTGCCGCCTACCGCGGCGGTAAACAAACCAAGGGATGTTTTTTTGGTTAAGAGCATGGCGATAATAAACACCGCAATCGCCATATACACCGGGAAGGGCAGGCCCAGTACATACCCGTCGTAGCCGATAAAATGGAAGGGCTTGTAGTAAACCGTGATGATCTGCCCGTCGGTAATAAGCTGGGCAATACCCCGGCCTGCTACCATCAGTACCAGGGTGGCGACAATAGGCTGGATCTTACCGTAGGCAACCAGAAAACCATTCCAGACCCCGAACACCAGCGCCAGAAGCAGGGACGCGGCAATGGCTAGGGCCATAGGCGTCTGAGATACGTAGGTTTGAACGCCGTCAACTATCACCAACTGGCCGCCGATAAGACGAGAAACCATCGCGCCGGTAATGGCGATAACCGCGCCGACCGAAAGGTCCGCCCCGCCGGTGGAGGCGATCACCAGGGTCATCCCCAGGGAGAGCAGGACAAGACTGGACCCCCGTTTCAGGATATCAATCAGAGTGCCAAATAAGTGGCCGTCCATAATGCTGATGTAAAAGAAATTAGGGGTAAAGATAAGGTTGAAGAGGAGAAGCAGGGCCAGCACAACCAAGGCGCTCGTGACCTTGCTTCCCACAAAGGCGGTGAACCGTTTTTGCGCCATACTTATGCCTCCGCGCTTGCTATAGTTTTGAGAATCTTTTCTTCACTCATGTCTTCTCCCGAAACCTCGGCGATTTTTTTCCGGTCCCGCATAATCGCGATGCGATCCGAACAGCGGATTACCTCTTCCAGTTCCGAAGAGATAAACACCAGCGCCATGCCTTCATCGCAGAGCCGCATCGCCAGGTTCATGATTTCAGCCTTGGCATGTACGTCGATGCCCCGGGTAGGCTCGTCAAGGATCAGGAGTTCAGGCTTGGTAACGAGCCAGCGGGCCAGGATCACCTTTTGCTGGTTGCCCCCCGAAAGATTGCCTACCGGCATTTCCGGCGACGGAGTAACGATGTTGAGCAGTTTTATGTACCGCTCGGCGATTTCTTCCTGCTTCTGCCGGGAAATGAATTTGGCGATGCCGTTTTTTGCCTGCATTACCAAAATGATGTTTTCCCGCACCGAAAGCTCCGGGATGACGCCGTATTTTTTGCGATCCTCCGGACAGAAGGCGATAAATTCTTTAATGGCGTCTCCCGGACGTTTGAACGAATGTTTCCGCCGTCCTATCACCAGTTCCCCCGAATCCGCCTCGTCAATGCCGAAGAGGAGACCCGCCGCTTCGGTACGGCCTGAACCCAACAGCCCGGCCAGCCCCAAGGTTTCTCCCTTTCGGATCACCATGTTAAAAGGATCGATCCTGCGCCGCTTGCCGAGGTTTTTCGCCTCGACCAAAACCTCGTTGCCGGTCTTATCTCCCCGGGTCTTGTCCCGCTTTTCTAGGGACGAAAAAGCTTTCCCCACCATGTGGGAAACAAGTTCCAGTTTGGGAAGCTCCTTTAACACATATTCTCCTATCAGTTTGCCATTCCGTAAAACAGTAACTCTGTCGCACAATTCGTAGACCTGATCGAGAAAGTGGGAAATAAATATAACCGACATGCCCTCGTCCCGGAGCTTCCGCACCGTGGCGAAAAGCTGCTCTACTTCAGGGCGGTCAAGACTGGAAGTAGGTTCGTCGAGGATCAGCACCGTAGAGTTCATGTTTACCGCCCGGGCTATGGCTATCATCTGCTTGATTGCCACCGAATAAGATCCCAAAAGACGGGTAACATCGATGTTTATAGTAAGCCGGCGCAGCGCTTCTTCCGCGCCGACTCTGATATACTTCCAGTCAATTTTTCCGGCCCGTGTTTTCTGCCGGCCCGCGTAAATGTTTTCCGCGACCGTAAGATTGTCGCAGAGGTTCACCTCCTGATACACGGAGTTGATTCCCAACTGGCGGGCTTCCAGGGGACTTGCGGGATGAATCTCTTCACCGTTCAGAACAATAGTTCCCCCGCTTTTCCGGTAAACCCCGGTAAGGATTTTGATGAGCGTTGATTTTCCCGCCCCATTTTCACCCATCAGGGAATGGATTTCCCCTCGGCGCAGGGTAAAATCAACATTGTCCAGGGCATGAACGCCGGGAAACCGAATATCAATGCCGGACATTTTAAGAATACTATCGTCGCGAGCCATGGTGTTTCCTGTATCAATAATAAAGAGAGGAGGGGGGAAGTCTCCCCCCTAGCTCCGGCCCTTTGGGCCTCCGCTACCCCCCTCTACGGGGGTTCCACCCCCGTAACGCCCCCACCGGAAGGCCCAAGGCCCCCCGGACCCCCCAATCACACTAATACTGTCGGGTTGGGTAGGCGGTTTCGGCGTTGGTCCAGTCAAACTGGCCCTCTTCGGATTCTACCCACCAGGTGATGGACTGCTTCTTAAGAATCTTTACCGCAGTATCCATAACCTGGGGACCAAGCAGCGGGTTACATTCGATAGTGGCGTTCAGTTCTTTGCGGAGCATGGCGTCAAACGCGCCTTTTACCGCGTCGATGGACACAATAATAATGTCGGATCCGGGTTTTTTGCCGGCGGCGTTGATGGCGTCAATGGCGCCGATAGCCATGTCGTCATTCTGGGCAAAGAGAATATCGATGTCATTCGCCTGGGGACTCTTCATCCAGGCTTCCATGACCTGCTGGCCTTCGGCGCGGGTAAAGTTGCCGGTCTGCCTGAAGATGGTCTTGTAGTTGGGATACTTGGCAATCTCCTCGTTCCAGCCTTCCGTGCGTCCAACCTGCGCGCCGGAACCGGTGGTGCCTTCAAGAATGGCGATATTAATATCAACGCTGCCGTCATCTTTCTTTTTGGTGTTGCCGGTAGTCTTCATATAGTTGACGACCCACTGAACAGCTTTCTTCGCTTCCGCCTGCATGTTGGAACCGATAAACGCGGTAATGTAGTCTTCCTGCCGCTTGCCGGCAGCCAAGGTTACCTGGCGGTCTACGCAAATAACGGGGATCCCCGCGTCTTTGATTTCCTGCAGGATGGCATCCCAGCCGGTTTCAACCACCGGGGTAAAGCCGATAATATCGACCTTCTGCCGGATGAACGAGCGGATAGCCTGCATCTGGTTTTCCTGCTTCTGCTGGGCGTCGGAGAAAATGAGCTCTATGTTCCATTCCTCCGCCGCGGCCTTGACCGAATTGGTACAAGCCGTGCGCCATTCCGATTCCGCGCCTATCTGGGAATAACCCATAACGATCTTGCGATCCATACCCCGGGTTACGCCACCTGATGAGCCGCCACCCGCCGCCTGCTGACCGCCGCCGGCCGCAAAGGCAAAAGACGCCGCGATTAAAACCATTAAAACCACCAATAACTTTTTCATGTCATCCTCCTGGATAATATATTAAAGCTATTGTACAAACAGCAACCGGCAAACGTCCATAAAGATACTTACGCTGTTTTGTTCAACTTTTTATTAAAAAATTGTCGTAATGGGAGAAAGGCTATTCAAACGGGTATTTCCTTACGGGAAAAGATCGGTTTTTTTACGATTAATCTTAAAGGAGGGGAAGTCGCTAGGAGCTTGTGGGGCTTTGCCCCTAAAATCCAACATTTTTAAGATAAATCGCAAAAATGTTCTTTGCAAACTCCCAAAAGCAAGGGCCTTCGCTCTTCAGCGGAAAAAGCTTCCGCAAAATATAAAAACTGTTGGTAATACTATGCGCCGCTATGTAACCGGTGATTTTCCCCTCGCCACAGCTCTGAAGTATTAGGACCGATTCAGTCTCAAAAGGTTCACGCATGGTTAGGCAGTCCAAAATACTATTCGTATCAACCAATACGATCATGTTTTTCATCCAAAGCTTCCATTAATTCATTTTTGTAGTCAAAACCTTACGGAGCGGCTTTACGGTACTTCATAAACGAATGAAACGCGGAGCGTTTGGATTCTCCGGAATCAGCCTCAAGCGATATAATATGGAGGGCAATTTTTGCCATTCCCCGGGGGATGGTTCCAGAACCTTCGGGAGACTTTAGGCCGGGGACGTTACAGGGGCAAGATTGACCGCTATCGCGCCCATAAAGGAGGCAGTCCACAACTTTAGCACTGTATATAGAGTATCAACAATTCAGTATACACTATATACAGTTTGTTTTTAAGAATTTGCGACACAAGTTTGGGACAAACTCCCAAAAACTTCCTAACGTGAACTTCTCATCTTCGACGTCAGATCAAAAGCCACCGCCGCAAGCAACACAAAACCTTTGATTGCCTGCTGCCAGTCTGTACTGACTCCCATAATCGACATGCCGTTGTTGAGAACACCGATAAAGAGACCGCCTACCACCGCCCCAATAATCGTACCTATACCCCCTGATACCGCCGAACCGCCCACATAACAGGCGGCGATGGCATCCATCTCGAAGCTTTGACCGGCTTTCGGCGTGGCCGCGTTAAGACGAGCGGCAAAAACCAGAGCGGCCATGGCGGCAAGAACCGCCATGTTGGTGTATATCCAGAACATCACCCATTCAGTCTTGACCCCCGAAAGTTTCGCTGCCTTCGCGTTACCCCCCAGCGCGTAAATATGACGGCCCTGAACCGTTCTTGACGCGACGAACTGATACCCGACGATAAGAATACCTAAAACAATCAGAATATTTGGCAAGCCCCGGTAGAGCGCAAACACAAGGGTAAAGGCCATAAGGACAACGGCAATGGCCGCCAGCTTAAGTATCCAAATACCGTTGGGCAGTAAATCAAAATTATACTCTTTCTGCTTTTTACGTTTATTGATCTCGTTTACGATGATGAACGTAACAATGAACAGTCCTATAACAATAGAAAAGAGATGCACTGTTGTTCCGCCCAGGGTAAGACCTCCCAAAAGGTCGGGAATATAACCGGAAGCTATTATCTGGAACTCTTTCGGGAAGGGCGCCTTGGTCTGTCCCTGCAAAATCACCTGCCCCAAACCACGGAACACCAACATTCCCGCCAGGGTCGCTATAAAAGGGGGAATATGGACAAAGGCAATCCAGAATCCCTGCCACATGCCGATTGCCGCCCCTATAAGCAATGATATGAACATAACCAAGAAAGGATTCATGTGCATATCCACTATCATCACCCCGCAGACCGCGCCCACGAAACAAACAATAGAACCCACCGAAAGGTCAACATTGCCGGTAAGGGTACA
>JAITEG010000088.1 GCA_031282145.1 Spirochaetaceae bacterium
AGGTTGCAAAATCGATCGATTTTTGTCCTGGTCCGAACAACCACTTTGCTTGACAATTCACCGGAAGGATGGTAAAAAATTATATAAGCAGGATTTATAAGGAGTGGATATGAAAAAGCTGGTGCTAGTGGTTTTATGGGTGTTTATGGTTTGCGGTGTTGTATTTTCGCAGAACTGGCAGCAAGAATTGGAGGACGCCAAAAATCAGATGGAAGAAATCATGGATACTTTTACCCGGGTGTTTCCCGATGTGGCGACCCAACAAAATATTGAGCCCCGGGCGTGGATAGGCTATCTGATTCAGCAGCCCTATCCCGAAATTACGAAAAGATCGGGAAAAGTGACCAAAGAGCTTCCCCACTTCACCATCGGTCTGCTTCCTGTCGGCTTTGCGTTTATGAAGACTGACGAACTCAATAGGGTCGGAAGAACCATTAATGAAACGGATATCATTCCTATACCGATGCTGCCCTTCCCGTCCATATCGATAGATGCGCGGATCGGGGGTATAAAAACTTCCGGGGTGAATCTGCCCTTTGACCTGGGATTTTCATTTTTCTCCCTTAATCTGGGCTCCATGCTGGGGGATGATGCGGATCTGGGGTTACAATGGACGAATTGGGGGCTGGACGCCCGGTATTTAATTATCAAGCAAAACGGGGCTATTCCCAATGTGTCCGCCAATGTGGGCTTTGCCCACTGGTCCCTTGACTTGGATACCGATATTTTTGACGGGGAACTTTCCACCAATACCGTCTATTTTGGCGGCCAGGCATCCTATACCCTCAATTTCTTTATCCCCTACCTGGGGATAAAGATGATGACCGGTAAAAATAAAGGGATCATAACCTTAACCTCGGATGATCCTAATGCGGCGGCTCTTGCTCCTGAGCTAAAAAGTCAGACCGTAGGAAGCGATAAAACGTTTTTTAATATGCAGTTTTACGGCGGATTCGGGCTTGACTGGCTGGTGTTTCAGACCTCCATCGGCGCGTCCATCAACGTGTTCACCGGAACTCCCGGGATAAACTTTAGTACCCGGTTCAGCCTGTAGTTTCCGGTAGAGGCCGGTTGAGTTTAACCGGCCGCGAACGAGTGGAAAAACGTTCAAAAAACCCGGGAGGAACCGCCGCGCCTTCCGCCGGGGGAAAAGTTCGGAAGCGGAAAAGGCGGGTCCGCAAGCCCCTGGATATGAAAGACCGGATGCGGGCGGTACTGCTCTCGGTGGCCCTGATAGTCCTCGCTATCATGATTTCCGTGGTAACGATTACCCTTCGTTCCGGGACCGGAACGGAAACGGTTGCGGTTCGGCCTCCGGCTCCCCCAAATGAAGGTCCATCGGCCCCTGCCGCGTCCGCCCCTCCGGCGGAAGGACCGGGGGCCCCTGCCGAACCCGCCCCTCCGGCGCCCCAAAAGGCCCCGGAGCCGCCGGTCCCGGTCAAGCCGCCGGATACAACCGTTTCCCCGCCGGAGCCGGTAAGGACCGTCCCGGTTGTCCCGGCCGGTTCTCCCCCGCCAAAGCAGACGGCTCCGGTTAGTTCCCCTCCTGCAAGGCCGGCGGTTCCGGTGAAAACGGTTCCCGCCCAAGAATCCCCCCTGGCCGGGCCGCCGGAGCGGCCCGGCCCTACTCGTCCGAGGACCCTGGTTTTTATCATCGACGACGCGGGGAACAACTTGCCGGAGTTGGAGCCCTTCCTCCGTTTTCCCGGGCCCCTCACCATAGCGGTCCTGCCGGCTCTGCCCCATTCCGCCGAAGCCGCTCGGCGGATCCGCGCCGCGGGTAAAGAGGTGCTTCTCCACCAGCCCATGGAGGCCCTGGGGGGGCAAAATCCCGGACCCGGGGCGATCTATACGGGGATGACGGCCGGGGAAATCAGGGCCATTGTGGAGCGTAATTTAGCGGAAATAGGCCCCGTAGCGGGAATGAATAACCACCAGGGCTCAAAGGTAACTATGGATCCGGAACTCATGGAGATCATACTTGCCCTATGCCGGGAACATGGGATATATTTTTTGGATTCAAGAACCACTGCCGATACGGCGGCGCCCGCGGTTGCGAAGCGCATGGGAATAAAGATTGGGGAGCGCGATGTGTTTTTAGATAATATACAGGAAAAAGCCGCCATGATTCGGTATGTCCAGGACGGACTACGGCAGGCGGACCAAAAGGGATCGGCGGTGATGATCGGACATACCTGGTCTTCGGAGCTTGCCGAAACCCTGGCGGAGCTTTATCCCGACCTCGTGGAGGAAGGCTACTCCCTTTCGACCATATCCCGGTTCATGATGGGTAAAGCGGACATAGATGAATGGTGGTAAAAGATCGTAAATGAAGATCCTCGGAATCGAATCCTCCTGTGACGAATGTGCCGCCGCGGTTGTGGAGGATGGGAAAATCCTCTTATCCAACGTAGTGGCCACCCAGATTCCGTTTCATGCAGCCTATAATGGGGTGGTCCCTGAAATAGCAAGCCGTAAACATACCGAGTGGATCTATGCCGTGGTTAAGGAAGCCCTGGATAAAGCGGGCATCAGTCCCGGCGATGTAGACGGGGTGGCCGCCACCGCCCATCCGGGACTGCTGGGTTCCCTCCTCGTGGGATTGACCTTTGCCAAGGCCTTTGCCTGGGCCCGGAATCTCCCGTTTATCGCGGTGGATCACCTGCTGGCCCACCTCTACGCCTGCCAATTACCCGGTGAGGCCGTCCTTTCACCTCCCTCCGGGGAACAGCATCAGGTACCTGAAGGGTCTCGGGCAGCATACCCGGTGGCGTACCCCTTTTTAGGACTCCTCGTATCCGGGGGACACAGCATCATCTCTCGGGTGGATAATTTTGACGATATCACCGTCCTGGGAACCACCATTGACGATGCCGTGGGGGAGGCCTTCGACAAGGTATCGAAATACTACGGATTCGGTTATCCCGGTGGGGCCGCCATCGATAAACTGGCCCGGCAGGGCGATTCCGCTTCCTTCCGGTTTCCCATGCCCAACCTGTATAAGGGGGATCACCCCTATGACCTCTCCTATTCGGGACTTAAAACCGCGGTGATAAACCAATTAGAACAATTCCGGGTCAAAAAAGGAGCGGCGAAGGCGGAGGATATTGCCGCTTCCTTCCAAAAAACCGCGGTGGATATCCTCTTGAGGAGCCTTTTCCGGGCCGCGGAGGACACCAAGCTCTCAACCATCGTAGCCGGCGGGGGGGTGGCGGCCAACTCCTACCTCCGTTCCCGCCTGGCGGAACGGAAGGACCTCCGGTGCCTTTTCCCCCCCCTGGAACTCTGCGGGGATAACGGCGCCATGATCGCCGGCCTGGGGTATCAATACCTGGCCCGGGGGGATCGTTCCCCCCTGAGTGCCACCGCCTCCGCCCGGGTCCGGGCCTTTAAACGGTCATATCCCTAAAGGCCGGCAAGATATTTCTGTCCAAAAAATGCGAAAAAGACTTTATATACTCTTAACAAATTCTATCTTTTAATTGTATAATAATTTAAATTAGGGTATTATTTCAAAATCCGTCGAATCTTGAAAAAAGCTCAAGGGGAAATACCATGCGTTTTGGATCTGTTTTCGCCCTTATCGCGGTTTCTTTTACGATTTTTTCGGGATGTTATACTCAGCCGGTCTGGACTCAGCTTTCCCGGGATAATCGGGGAAAAGCCCGGGAATTTCTCCAGGGCATGGTAGATATTAACTCTCCCAATGAAGATCTCCAGGGCCAGGGCAGGGCGCCGATCCACATGGCGGTGGATTTAGTCGACGATACCTTGACTAAATTTATCATTGATCTGGGTGCGGACGTAAATCGTAAGGATAATGACGGCCGGACCCCCCTCTGGATCACCTGGGAAAATTTGAACAAATTCGCTGAATTGGAAGCTGAACAGCGCCTTAACGTCCAGGCTGAAACAACCCGGGGGATCTTCAGGAAAAAAACCGTTGAAGCCTTAGAAAAGATACAACAGGATCGGGCCGCCAATATCCGAATTGTTCGGCTGCTTATTGAGGCCGGAGCGGATATCCATGAAAATAATTCAATCCTGGCCCGGAACATTCTGATCAGAGGGGGAGAATATTTTTCCGCCTTCCTCCACCCCAGGGCCGTAAGTTCCACGAATTTCCAGGGAAGGACCCTGCTGCATCTCGCCGCCGTGGAGGAAAAATACCAGCTCATTAAAGACATAACAGAGGCGGATGAAAACCGATCCGTGGACAAACGGGATAATGAGGGAAAAACCGCCCTGGATCTTGCCTTAAACCGGCCTGAAAGTGTTAACGCTATGAAAACCGCGGAACAGCTTATCCTGGCGGGGGCGTATTCGGAGCATCCCCTTTTTAGTTATTTAGCCCCGGCGGTTCAAACCGCCAATTATAATGTACTCAGTATTGACGGGGACGCGCCCCTGCATTTTGCCGCGGCGGGTAATTATGACGGGCTCCTTCAATATTTGCTGGAAAAAGGCGTCAACGTCGATATCCGGAACGCCTCCGGCGCCACTCCCTTTCACGAAGCCGTGAAGAGGGGTAATATCAGTACCATGCGGCGGCTTATCGCCGGCCGGGCGGATATAAATGCCCAGGATGCCATGGGGAATACCGCGATGCACCTGGCCGCCCCTGAAAATTGGCACCGGGAGGTGTTGAATTTTCTCCTTACCAATAGGGCCAATCCAAACATACGGAATGAACACGGGGATGCGCCCCTTCACCAGATGATAACCCTCTACCGGGATACGGATATTATTTTGCGCCTCCTTTCAGGCGGGGCGGATGTATCCCTTCGGAATATTGAGGGTAAGACCCCCCTGTATCTGGCGGTCCAGGAGGACAGGTTTTCCTATATTGCCCCGTTATTATCCTATAATTCGGATATTTTCGCGGTGGATAATCAGGGGATAAGTCCCTTTGACCGGGCGCTGCTGGATAATAATTCCACCTTACCGGCTTTGATTACCCCGGGAACCGTGTCCCTGTATGACCGTAACGGTGATACTATTCTGCATAAAGCCGTGCGGAACCATGGGAGCGCCGCGGTGGTGAACCTTATTCTGGAAAAAGGGGCTTGGATCAATGCCCGTAATGGGGTGGGGGATACCAGCCTTCATTTGGCAATACGGCAAAACGAACGGGAAAGCGGGAAAACCTTTTTATCCTCCCCCTATGTGCCGGATCTTTTTATCACGAATGCCGCGGGTGAAACCCCCCTTTATCTGATATTTAACGCTCCCGGGGGGCTGCGGGAATGGGCTTTGACCCCGGTGGTTATCAATGTCCGGGATGGATTGGGGAATACCTTACTCCATTATGCGGCCCAGTGGAGGCAGGATGCCCATATTCCCACCATTATTGAGAAGGGGGCGGCCCTTAAT
Organism: Spirochaetaceae bacterium; assembly: GCA_031282145.1. Taxonomy (GTDB): domain Bacteria; phylum Spirochaetota; class Spirochaetia; order Treponematales; family Breznakiellaceae; genus JAIRMO01. The sequence goes on from JAITEG010000088.1 coordinate 5,374, forward strand.
GCGCAAAATAATGCCGGGGAGCCCCCTATTTTCGAGGCGATTAAGATCAATGCCCTTTCCACGGTTCAGACCTTGATTTTGGCGGGGGCCTCTGTTTCAATCCGGGACAACCAGGGTAATACCCCTCTTCATGCGGCGATTCGCTGGAATGCCCTGGCTGGGGCGGAAGCCCTGATCAAAGCCGGGGCGGATATAAATGCCCCCAATACCATAAATCGAAAGACCCCCCTTCATGACGCGGTACGGATGGGAATGTCCGGATTTGAAAGACTTTTGATAGAAAACGGCGCTGATTTGGAAGTACGGGATAGTGAGGGTAATACCCCCATCATGGAGGCATTCCGGGCGGGATTAACCGGGATGGTGGCATACCTCGCCGCCGCCGGAGCGGATCCCCTGGTGCGTGATATCCGGGGAAATACCCCCCTCCATATCGCCATCGCCATGGACCGGTTTGACCTGGTTACTCAGATTTTAAACCGGGGCGCGGATATCCACGCGAAAAACATCGAAGGGAAAAGCCCCTTTCAGCTCGCCCTGACCAAAATCAATTCGCCTCATATTGTGTGGACCCTGCTCACCAATGATTGGATTCAATCCACCGATAACAACGGATACTCCCCCCTGCATATCGCGGTAGAGGAGCGCGCTCCCCTCTCCATATTGGCCCTTATCCTTGAACGGGGCGGAGAAATCGCCGCCCGGGACCCCCAGGGGCGCACCCCCCTCCGGATGGCCGTGGATATGAATGCCTGGGATACGGTACGGTTTTTAGTCAACAACGGTTCGGACATCTTTACCCTGGCCAAGGACGGGCAAAGTCCGGCGCGTATCGTCCTTGATAAGGGAAAATCCGCGATGACCGCCCTTTTCAGCGGAACGGCCATTCACACCTGGGACTCCAATGGGGATACCATCCTGCACCATGCGGTCCGGTACGAAGGCGCCGGTGAGGAAACCATCAAATTTTTGCTTGACCTGGGGGCTGATAAAAATATCAGAAACCAAAACGGCAAAAGCCCCCTGCAAATCGCCCGGGAGCTGCGCCGCTCCGCCGGAATTATCCGTATCCTGGACCGGTAATTTCGCCCTGACAGGGGGCTCTTGATCTTATCCTGAGTCTTTGCTATTGTTTTGCTTTAGGAATATTAGGAATAATCATGAAGGAAGGTTTGTTATGTCCCGGACCTGCGATATATGCGGAAAACACACGATCACCGGCAATTCGGTGAGCCACGCTAAAAATCATACCCGCCGCACCTGGAAGCCTAATTTGAAAAAGGTCAAGACCGAAATTCAGGGGACCACCGTCACCCTTAAGATCTGCACCCGGTGCCTTAAAAGCGATTTTATCACTAAAAAGGTCTAAGGACCCATTCCTGGCCGTCATAGGCCGGTCCCATGATCCCCGGGGCGCCTGATTTTTCTTGAAAAACCCGGCAATAATCCTCAATATCCCGGTGGGAGTGTTCATGGCATATATGGGTAAGATAGGCCTCTTTTGCCCCCAGGTCCCACGCCGTGGTCAGGGCCTCTTGAAAGGTAAAATGGGTTTCGTGGAGCCGCTCTCTGAGTCCGCCGATAATGAGGAGCGCCGGCTCGCGGATAAGGTCCAGGGATTCCTGGGGGATATGGCTTAGGTCGGTGAGGTAGACCGCCGGGTCTTTGGTTTTTTCCGCCTGAATTATCTTCCAGCCCAGGATGTCCAGGATCCCATGTTTGATGGGGATAGGAGTAAAGATAAGGCCCCCTATCCGGACCGGGTCTTGGGCGGTTTTAAGGATAATCCGGGGCTTTCCTCCCCCCTGTTGGGTCGGTTTAAAGACATAGGAGAACCGTTCCTGTAATTCCTCCAAGGTTTGCCGGTTCCCGTAGACCGGAATGGGCCGTTCGTAACAAAGGGGGCGGAGGTCATCCAGCCCGTGAATATGGTCCGCATGGGAGTGGGTAAGGAAGAGGGCATCCAACCTGGTTATCCCCGCCCGGATTGCCTGGAGCCGGAATTCCGGCCCCGTATCAATCACCACCCGTTCCCCCCCATCCCCTTCGATATACAGGGACGCCCGCATCCGTTTATCCCGGGGATCCTCCGAACGGCAAACCGGACAGCCGCACCCCACCACCGGTATCCCATGGGAGGTGCCTGAACCGAGGACAATCAGCTTCATGGGAAATAGTATGCGCGAAATGAAAGCGGCTGCATAGCCGGGGGAAGGAGGAGTAGGGCGCGGATGTCCGCAGAAAGCGACTGGGGCGGAATGTCTTACCCTCTCTCCATCAGGGGCTAAAGGCCGCTGGTGGTCCTTGTTACCGAAACCTCAAGGGGGTATCCTTAAACTATGGCAGATCCTGAGTTGGTACAGGTGATGGATTACATTTTAAACCGCTGCGATGAGAAATCCATCGAAGCGGTAGCCGCCGCGGTGGTAAGGAGGCGCCGGGATTTGGCCCTCTTTGGGGGTATGGGGAAGCTGCCGGACCCCAAAAAATTAGCCCGGGACTTTTCCGCCCAAATTTATGGCGGCTCAGGCATAAAGGACCTTAAGAACGCGGTCCGCTCCATGGCGGAACGGATCATCCGGCAGGAGGCGCCGGAGCTGAGCGGCGGGGAGGCGGCGGAACTGCTGGATGCCTGGATTCCCGGGCAGGGAACCGGGGAAGCGCTTAAGCGGGACCTCCTTACCGCTATGGTGGGGCAGTTTATTTCCTTTTCCCTGGGACGGATGGATGAAAAGGACGACCAGGAACTCCGGGCCGAGATGGGCGCCTGGCCAGATCGGTATTGGAAAAGTTTCCCCCCGGGTGTCCGCCGCATCATCACCGGCTTTCTTAAGGGTGAAATGACCGAAGGGGAGTTTAACGCCAAAATCGGGGCCGTCCTGGATTTGGACGGCCCCGAGTAGCAGGGCCGGGGCTATTCCCCGATGCGGATCGAGTCAAACCAGGCGGTGTTGTACAGGTCCAGGGTTTCCCCCAAGTCGTCCTTCAATTCGGTCCTGAGCAGCTCCTCCGCGGTGTAGTAGGGCGCTTTGGTTTTGAGCGGCCGGGCGGGGATGTTGACCGTGGCGGGAAAGCCGAAATAATCGGTAAACTCCGCATAGATCTCCGGTCGGTGGATAAAGTCGATGAATTTGTGGGCCAAATCGATATTTTTAGCACCCTTCAATATACACATGCTGTCGATGTAGGCGGGGCCGCCCTCGGGGGGTATAAAGAAAACGGTGGTTGCTTTCTGTTCTTCGGATATTTCCTCGTATACCATTTCCGCGTATCCCTGGATCACCCAGAAATCACCGTTGGCAAAGCCCTTGCCCGGGGCTTCGGCGTCGAATTTGACCAGGTTCGGCTTCCAGGTGTTGTTGATCAGGTTTTTCGCCGCTTCAATTTCAGCGGGATTATTGGAATTCACCGAATGTCCCAGGAATACCAGGGCATCCCCCATAACTTCCCGCATATCGTCCAGCATGGTCATCCGGCCCTGAAGATCCTTCCTGCCGAAAATGGACCAGCTCCGGTCAAAATTGGGTACCCGGTCGGTGTTCACCGCGATCCCTGCGGCGCCGAAGTAATAGGGCACACTGTACTCCATAGCGGGATCATAGGTGGTCTTTTCCAGAACCAGGGGATCGATATTACCGAGGTTGGAGAGCTTGGATTTATCGATCCGTTCAAACATATTCTGTTTTATCATGATAGAGACATAGTCCCCGGAAGGAAAAACAATATCGTACCCGCTGCCCCCGGCTTGGATATGGGCATACATGGTCTCGTTAGAGTCATATTCGTCAAATATGATGGTAACGCCGTATTCTTTTTCGAATTTTTCCCGTACCGAAAGGGGGACATAATAGGTCCAACAATAGATGTTCAGCCGGTTTGAGTCGGCGGGGGCCACGGCGGTAGCCGCCGGTTGTTTTGTGCAGCCGCTGAGGGCGGTCAGCGCGGCGAGGGCGGGCAAAACCACGGACAGGGCTGCGGCTGCTACAGGTATTTTCTTCATCTTTTCCTCCTGGTGTTGAAGTTGAATATAGGTTTGCTTCAACACCGCTTAAAATAAAGACCCATACAGGTCATTTAGCCGCGATATATTTCAGAAAATTTCTGAGCAAATAGGTAAGGAGTACGGTCCCGAGGATCATGACCACCGACAGGGCATTTATCACCGGCGATACCCCAAACCGGATGGCCGAATAAATATAAATAGGCAGGGTGGAGGAACCGGGACCGGAGACAAAGGAGGTGATGACGAAATCCTCCAGGGATATGGTGATGGCCGTTAGAAATCCCGATACAATGCCGGGCATACAGATAGGCACCGTTACCTTAAAAAGGGTCTGCTTTTCGCTGGCCCCCAGGTCATGGGCCGCTTCAATAATGGAAAAATCGAATTCGTCCAGCCGGGCCATTACCATGAGGAACACAAAGGGCAGGTTGAAGGTGGTATGGGCGATAAAGATGGTGAGGAGCCCCAGTTGGATTTTAACTCCCGCAAAAAACAGGGAAAGGGATACGCCGATGATGATTTCCGGAAGGATCATGGGCATAAACGATATGGCCTGGATGTAGTTTCGCAGTTTAAACCGGTACCAGTTTACCCCAATAGCGCCGGCGGTACCGAGGACCGTGGCGGTGGCGGCGGAACTTACGGCGACAAAGATGCTATTCCAAAAAGCCCGCCAGAGGTCCCGGGAACGGAAAAAAAGCTGTTCGTACCAGACGAGAGAAAATCCGGTCCAGTTCATTCCCTTGGATGAGTTAAAGGAATAGAGGATCAGCACCATCAGGGGAAGAAAAAGAAAGACCATGGTGGCGATAAAGATCGTCTGGGAAAAGGAAAAACGCCTCCGGTAAGCCCGTTTTGCATGGCGCGCCGCCTCTCCCCCCGGGGAATTTCCCGTCCGCAGGGAGGTAATAATATTATGAACCAGGCTCTTACCGGTCACAGATTTACCCCCTTGGACTCCTGAAGGATTTCACCTTTTGTGTCGACGGTCCGCTGGGCGTCCCGGCGCTGCAGGTTCATCATAAGGAGGACCCCCATGGTGGTGACCACGGTCAACACCATGGAAAAGGCCGATGCCAGGGGCCAGTTCCGGGACTTGGTCAGTTGATCGGCGATAACGTTCCCCAGCATATAGGAATCCTTGCCTCCCACGAGGAGGGGTACCGCGTAGGCCCCAAAAATAGGGATGAAGGTGAAAAGCATCGCGGTATACATTCCGCTCCTGATATTGGGAAGCAGTACCAAAAGCATGGATCGGGGCTTGGTCGCCCCCAGATCCCGGGCCGCTTCCAACAGGGAAAAATCAAACTTATCGATGGTCGAAAAGAGGGGCAGGATCGCGTAGGGCAGGTACATATAAACCAACACCAGGATCACCACCTTTTGATTGTAGAGGAAGTGAATATAATCACGGATAAGCCCGATCCGCATCAAAAATTCATTTAAAAAACCGTTGTTCCCCAGGATATTCATCCAGGCAAATACCCGGATCAGAAAATTCGTCCAGAAAGGGACAATGATAAGGAGCAGCAGCAGGGTCTGATGTTTGCTCCGGGCCATAAAATAACCGCAGGGCAGGGCGATGAGGATGGTTATCACCGTGGCCACCACCGAAGTAATCAGGGTACGAATGGTGATGACCACAAAGTTAGGATTCCCGAGGCTCTTATAGGCAACCAGGGAAAAATCCCATTCTACCCCGCCGTAAAGTCCCTTTCTAAGGAAACTGTACACCACGATGATGAGGATGGGGACCAGAAAAAAAATCGTAAACCACAGGGCCATGGGCCCGGAATAGAGAAGGCCGTAATTCCGTTTCCCGCCGCTTCCGCCTTTACCCTTCACGGTTTTTCCGCCCCCGGGCCAAGCGGCGCCGAAGAGAGGGAATTTTCCCCATCGTCTTTAATCCCCACAATATACCCGTCATTGGCGCTCCAGGACAGGTATACCGAATCCTTCCACACAATATCGGGACCTTCATCGGAGTATTTGGCATGCTGTTTGATCACCCGTACCAGAACCTTTTCCTGGGTTTTCACGTAAAATTTGGTCTGGAACCCCGAATAGATGGGCTCGTCCACCATACCCTGAAGCAGGTTGATGTCCTCCCGTTTGGTAGCGGGTTTTTCCTTAGAAATCAGGATTTTTTCCGGCCTGATGGTAAAACTAACCTGTTGTCCGGGCCGGACTTCGTCCACGGTGGTTACCTTGATGTTCCCCAATTCAGGAATCGAGAGATAGGCCATATATTCCACTTCGCTTCGGTCGAGTTTTTCCACCGAGGTAACCGACGCGTTAAAGAGGTTGGTCTCGCCGATAAACCTGGCCACAAAGTCCGTAGCGGGGCTTTCATAAATATCGTGGGGGGTTCCTACCTGCAGCACGTTCCCCTGGTTCATCACCGCGATGCGGTCGGAGACCGACAGGGCTTCCTGCTGATCGTGGGTAACATAAATAAAGGTGATCCCTATCTTATCGTGGATTTGGTCCAGTTCAATGAGCATGTGCTGCCGCAGTTTAGCGTCCAGGGCGGAAAGGGGTTCATCCAAAAGCAATACCCGGGGTTCATTGATCAGCGCCCGGGCAATAGCCACCCGCTGTTTTTGTCCCCCCGAGAGCTGGTTAGGTTTTTTCTGGGCATGACCCTCCAGCTGGACCAATTTAAGGTATTCGGTCACCCGGGAATTCACCTCATTTTTTTGAAGTTTTTTTAAACGCAGGGAAAAGGCGACATTCTCAAAAACCGTGAGGTGGGGAAATAGGGCATAATTCTGGAAGACCGTATTTGCCGGTCTTCGGTTGGGAGCCAGGGACAGTACATCGGCGCCGTCAAAGGTAATGATACCAATATCGGGGGTTTCAAACCCCGCGATGATCCGCAGCAGGGTGGTTTTACCGCACCCCGAAGGTCCCAGGAGGGAAAAGAATTCCCCCCGTTTTATTTCAAGGTTCACCGCGTTCAGGACCTTAAAATTGCCAAAAGACTTAGAAATCTTTTCGATGCCAACATCGCTCCCTTTCAACCCTGCTCCTTCAACCTCCCTTTCGTTATCCTAAAGGGTACAATGCGTATTTTCCCCCTTGTTGTCAACCGGTTTATAAAACAAAAGGAGAAAAACAGGGGATTTTCCCGAAATTTTTGTTTGGGGAAGACCCGCTCTTTAGGAACCGCGTCTTTAGCGCCCTTTCATCATTAAAAGAGCCATGACCTTGGCATCCCCCAGGATATTTTCGAGTACCGTATATTCGTTGGGCTGATGGGCGGTATCATCCATCCGGCCCCACACCACCGAATCGATCCCGGCGTTTCGCAGGTATGCCCCCACGGTGCCGCCGCCTATGCCGATAGGCCGGGTTTCTATCCCGTACACTTCCCGGACCGCCCCGGAGAGGAGCGTTACCAGGGGCGCTTCCGGGGACGTGGGCTTGGATTCCATGGCCTGGGGGAGGGTATAGGCGATTTTCACCTGGTAGGTGCTTTCCACCTCCCCTTTAATGCGGTCTATCGCCGCAAGAACCGCCTTAAGGGGATACCGGGGGAGGATCCGCATATCCATGCAGAAAACATCTTCCCCGGGAATGGTGTTGATATTGGGAACATTGGCCTCTTTTTTAGTAGGCTGGAAGGTGGAATAATCGGGCTCAAATAGGGGATCCCGGTCCGGGAATTGTTCCGAAAGGCCGTAATGGAGCCGGACCGCGAGGTCCGCCCCGGCCAGATGGGCATTGTTTCCCTGATCCGGCCGGGAACCGTGGGCCTGGAAACCGGTAGTGGTAAACCGGATCCAGAGCAGGTTTTTTTCGGCGATTTCGATGGTTTCCCCTTGGGGGTCTCCGCCATCGGGAATGAGGATCATGTCGTCCTTTCGGAAGAGGTCCCCGTGGTTTTTCAGGAGCCAGTCTATGCCGAAGGCGCTGCCGTTTTCCTCGTCCGCCGCAAAGAGGAGCTTCACCGGGTGGGGAGGGATAATTCCCTGGGTAATCAGGGCCAGAGCGGCCAGTACCGAGGAACAAAGCCCCTGCTGGTTATCCTCTACCCCCCGGCCGATAAGGATTTTTCCCCGTTTTCCTTCCTGCTCTACCACCTGCCAGGGGTCGCTCTTCCAGAGGGAAGCCTCACCGGGGGGAACTACGTCCAGGTGGCTCATGATCCAAAGCCGTTTGGCCTCGGTTTTCCCGGGGATAGTGGCGACGAGGTTCGGCCTTACCCCCTCTTTGGCCCGCTCATCCGGGGCGTCAAGCCTTTCCAGCCGGGTGATTCCCCGGTCTTTGAGCCATTGTTCCAGAAACCGGCATTTTTCCCATTCCCCTTCCCCGCCTGATTCCGGCGACACGGCGGGCCGTTTGGTAAGCTCCGTCTCCAATTCCACCGCGAGGGGTGCGCTTTTTTCAATAAAACTAAATATGGTTTCCTTTTCCATGGCTCTAATCCCTCCTCTTCATACTTTATACACTTCCCAGGTACTGCGGATCAGGGTGTCCGGGTCCGAATAACGGGTTTTCCAGCCGAGGACCTCATGGGCGAGGCGGGAAGAAGCGGTGAGCCGGGCCGGATCTCCGCTTCGGCGAGCCACAATCCGGGCGGGGATGGGCTTACCGCTCACCCGGCGGGCGGTTTCGATAATTTCCATCACCGAAAGCCCGGTCTCGCTACCCAGGTTGACGATGAGGCTTTTATCGTTCCGGGTAATATAATCCAAAGCCGCCAGGTGGCCCAGGGCAAGATCGTTCACATGGACATAGTCCCTGACCCCCGTCCCGTCGGGGGTATCATAGTCGTCGCCAAAAACCTGTACTTCCGGCCGTTTCCCCGCCGCGGCCTCCATGATCACCGGGATGAGGTTGGCGGGGTTTTGTTCCAGACCCTTGATCCGGCCTTTGACATCATAACCCGCGGCGTTAAAATAACGGAGGCTCGCAAAACGGATGCCCTTGAGCTTTTCATACCATTGCAGAAAGCCTTCGATTTCCCGCTTGGTAAAACCGTAGTAGTTTTCCGGCCTGGTAGGGTGCTTTTCGTCTATGGGGAGGTACTCCGGTTCCCCATAAACCGCGGCGCTGGAGGAAAAAACGATGTTTTTAATTCCCCCTTCTACCGCGGCATTGAGGATATTGATGGTACCGGTGATATTGTTGACCGAATATTTTTCCGGCTTCATCATGGATTCGCCCGCGGCCTTGAATGCCGCAAGGTGAACGAGGGCATCAAAAACCGGGGTCTGTAATGCCCGGTGGGCGTTATCCCCAGTGACGGCCCTGAGTAACCCCGTATAATCCAGAATATCCCCATGGATAAAGGCTTCTTCCGGGAAAAGGTTCTCCCGGAGGCCGCTGGAAAGATTATCGTACACCGTAAGACGATGTCCCTGATCCAGAAACTCCCGGGCCACATGACTCCCGATATACCCGGCCCCGCCGATAATGAGTATGTTCATAGGATAAATTATACCTTAAGTGTTCATTAATTACCACCGGGGTATGTCCTTCCTTGCCTTCCTCCGGTTTCTTATACTTCGCCTTTCGCCTTCTCCAACTCCCCGGCCTTTGCTTCCCATTCCCGGGTTTTGGTCTCAATCCCGGCGGTGGTTTCCCGGATTTTTGCCTGCACCCTCCGGGCCTTTTCCCCATTGGAATAAACCTCGGGCCGGGCGAGTTCCCCTTCCAGGCGGGCCTTTTCCGCCTCCAGGTGCGCCAGGGCCTTGAGGATCTCCGCTTCCTCCCGCTCCAGCC
>JAITEG010000161.1 GCA_031282145.1 Spirochaetaceae bacterium
CCCCTCTGATGGTCGCCAAAATTATTTATACTCCCCTACTGCCCGGTAAAGGGCCAGCATATTTTCCTCCGGCACATCGGAAAGGACATTGTGAACCGTATTAAACACAAAGCCGCCATCCTCGAAAAAAATATCGATCATTTTTCTGGTGTGATCATAAACTTCCTGGGGAGTACATTGATTCAGGACGCTCTGGGTATTGCAGCCCCCGCCCCAGAATGTGATATCTTTCCCAAATTCCTTTTTCAGCCGAGCCGGATCCATGTCCTTCGCGGTTGTCTGTACCGGATTGATGATGTCGTACCCGGCCTCGATCAAATCACCCATAATCGGATAGATCGAGCCGCAACAGTGCAGGAAGGTCTTCATCTTGCTATTTTTGTGCACATATTCGCAGAGTTTGGTATGCCGGGGTTTGAATATTTTCTGGTACTTTTCCCGGGACATGAACATACCGGTTGTCATCCCCAGGTCATCGCCGAAGCGGAGTATGTCCACGAGATCGCCTACCGCGTTACAGACCTTCTCAAGGGAAGCCAGGTGTATCTCCATAAGGGTATCTACCAACCGGATCACCTCATCTTCTTCCGTGTAAATGTCCATGAGGAAGTTATCCATTTTGCGGAGGAAGGTTCCCCATTCAAAAAGATTACACCCGCAGGTGATAATCAGGGCCCGGTCACTTTCCTCCCGCAACTTCTGTACCCGCCGTCTGAGTTCCCCCCAGAAATCGGGAAGCCCCGCATTATCCCAGGGACTGTGAGCCAGCTTTTGCCAGAGCACCTTGTTCATGGCCTTTTGGATATCCCGGTAATCCGGGGGATATTCCTCAATGTAGGGAAAGTAGGTCTGATCGAAGAAGGTGCCACCCGCGGGCATCCGGGCAAGCATATCCCCGTCTTCGTCGTAGTAATTGTAGCCGCCTTTTTCCGCCGGAACCGGTCTAAACCAGACCGGGTACTGGGCAAGGCTCCCGTCCGCCAGGGTCACATCGTACCAGTCTTCCGGCCTTTCGTTAAAGGTCCGGCCAACGCAGAGTACGTCCACGTCTAGGGCGTCAAGGACGTTGAGTTCTGGCTGGGCCACCTGCTGTACCACATCGTAGACCCTGTTGTTCCGGTCGTTGATACCCAAGGCGTGTTTGAGCTTGTTGTAGCCGACGGCGGAAATCCCCGAACTGGGGGTTCCCCCCAAATCCAGCGGCAGTTTCTCCGGTTGTTGGTGATTGATACTCTGCAATACATAATCCCGGGAGGACATGATTTTACTCCTTTTCCGCTTGATCAAATTATTGTATAATCCTTTAGGGAAAATCGTCTACAAAAAAATGATTTTTAGGAATAAAAAAATCTAAACGTTTAGATTCGAGGGAAATTTTGGCGACCATTAAAGATGTAGCCCGTGAGGCGGGGGTCAGCACTGCCACCGTATCCTGCGCCTTAAGCGGCAGGAAAAATGTTTCCTACGGTGCCCGAATAAAGGTTTTTGCGGCAATAGAAAAGCTCCATTATATCCCCAATGAAAGTGCCCGAAAACTCAAGCTCCATACCAGCCGGGACATCGGTGTCCTCCTCACCAGTATCGATGATCTCTATCACAGCGAAATTTTTAAGGGAATAACCCAGGTAATTCAAGAAAACGGTTTTTCCGTTAATATAGGTTTTTCCAATAACCAGCCCCGGGTGGAAGAGGAAATCATAAACGGCTTTGTTTCCCGAAATTTTACCGGAATCATCCTGATAAGCTGCCTGGCCAACGATCCGGCCTATATCCGCCGGCTTCTTTCCCGCGGCATACCCGTGGTCTTTATAGAACGGCGGCCCCGGAGAAAAAACGTCAATTTTGCCGGAATATCAAATAGAAAAACCATCCTCTTCCTGATGGAAAGCCTTAAATCAGGGGGGTATAAAAATATCCGTATTTTCTGCGGAAATCCGGTTATCTCCAGCGAGAGTGATTGTGTTACCGCCTTTAAGGAATGGTGTCTTAAAAATCGGCGATGGGTACAGGGCCGGATCAGCTATACCAATATGACCAGGGAAGACGCCTTCCGGGTAGCTTTGACAGAATTCTCGGTCAATTCCAGGCCGGAAGCGATCATCGCCACCTCGGGGAACATAACCCACGGGATCCTGGAAGCCGCCACAGTACTGGGCGTTTCCCTGGAAAGGTGCGCTATTTTTGCCTTTTCAGAGGAAACATGGATGGATATCCGGTATATGCCCCAGGCGATCCACACATCCCGGCCTGCCTTTAAACTCGGAGTCGGCGCAGCCTCCCTTTTGCTGCGGAACATCAGGGAAGAGACGGAAAGACCCGAAACCATCCTGCTGGACGACAATATTATCAATACCGGTATCGCCTTACCCCCCTATCGGCCACTGAAATCCAAAGCCCCTGTTTCAAATTCCGGCATTTTGAAACATCCTCAAGTAAAAGAAGAAAAGAACCGCAAAAGCATTCCGGAACTCCGTATTCTTATGTTGGACAGCCCCTTTGCTTCAGAAGCCCTGGAAATACTTGCCCGAAAATTTTATAACGATCATGGCGCCGCCCTGGTCATAGAAACGGAAACCCAGAACCGGCTACTCAACCGAATAATGGACGATTCGGAGGCGAAGAATCCCAGGTATGATATCTATATGTTTGACATTCCCTGGCTCAATTTTCTCGCGCAGAATAACTGCCTGGAAGACATAACCGATTTTATCACCACCGATAAAAACTATTTCAACTCAGTCATAAAAGAAGTACTGGATAATTCTCTGTATCAAAACCGTTACTACAGTATCCCCTTTGTAGGGGGCGCGCAGATAATGGTTTACCGTATAGATCTTTTTGAGGATCCGATCATCTCAAAGGATTATTTCAATATGCATAAAACCAAACTCAGGCCCCCCCGGACTTGGCCGGAATTCAATGCCATCTCCCGCTTTTTTACCCGGCGCTTCAACCCATCCTCGCCGGTGGAATTCGGTACCAGCTGTCCGGGAATAATCGCGGAAGAACTGTGCCCGGAAATTTATACCCGGATCTGGGGTTTTGGCGGACGTTTTTTCGGAAGGAATAACCTTCCCCAATTTTACTCTGAAAACAATATCCGGGCTTTTGAAAATTTTAAGGAACTTCAAGAGTATACCCCGGGTCCGCTTTTTTCTACCAGCATTATTGATACGGTTCGCGATTTTTATACCGGAAAAACCGCCATGTTGATCACCTATACGGAATACGCGTCAAAAATAATGGACGCCATCAATAAGAATATCTTTGGTAAAATGGACTTTACCTTTATACCCTGCAGAACGCCAATTTCAGTGGGATGGAATCTGGGAATAAACATCTTTTCAAAAAAAACAGAAACCGCCTATCGTTTTTTCAAATGGCTCTACCAGAAAGATGTAAGTTATTACCTAACGATCCTGGACGGTCAGTCAACTTCGATTTATCCCTTTCAGAACAACGAACTTTTAAAGCTCTATCCCTGGATGCCCATAACCATGGAAAATCTCCCCTATGGACGGAAGCGGAATCCGCATACTAAAAATTCTATCGTTATTCCCTGGAACAAAATTGAAGACATTGTTTACGCCAATATCCGGCGTATGTTTGAAGGGGAAGCAGCGGCATCCTGTCTAAAAACGATTGATGCGGGGATAACCGGCCTCATGACGGTTTACGGCCACTTTTACCGGGGTTGACATACGTAATCTGATACGGCCAGAATATGTGGCTTCCGTTATGATCAAAGGGCCATATGGCGGCCGGTCCTCCGTCAAGATGGCATCGCAGCACTGGCGACGCCTGGGTTTTTGAGGTTATTATGACATCACGGCAAAGGGTTATCGAAGCCATCAACCACCGGGAAGGCGATTATGTGCCCCTTGATATAGGCGGATGCGGGCAGACGGGTATAAACGCCAGTACCCTCTACGCCCTCCGCCGAGCCTTTGGGCTGAAAGAACACCCCATAGAAATATGCGAACCCATGCAACTTTTGGGAACTATAGAACCGGACCTGTTAACCAAGATGGGCGTCGATGTGGTACCACTGTGGAACCGCGGCAACCTGTTTGGATTAAGCGGTCCTAAAGAGAAACCCTGGAACATGCCGGACGGTACGCCCGCGCTGATGCCGAAGGATTTTGAATACGACGTGGAGGAAAACGGATACACCATGGTATACCCCGCAGGAGATCGCGGGGCGTCCTATTCCCTGCATATGACGCCGGGGGGTACTTTTTTCGATAACATCTACCGTTCTCCTCCAGTAGACGAAGATAACCTTACTCCCCTTGAGGATTTTAGGGAAAACTATACCCTTAAAACGGAAGAAGACGGTATTCACTGGGAACGGGAAATCGAGTAGGAGGCTACCCATTACCTGA
>JAITEG010000171.1 GCA_031282145.1 Spirochaetaceae bacterium
TCCGCCGACAACTCCGCCGCTCCTATGGTTCCGGCGGCGCTTTTCAGCGCGTGCGCCTGGGCGATAAAGACGGCAAGTTCCCCTCCGGCGGGGATCGCGGCGAAAACAGGCAGCCGTTCAACGGCATCCTTGTAAAACTGGGCTAGAACTTTCCGGTATCCCGCCTCAGTTCCGCCTGTCTGTGTGATGCCTTTTCTTACATCCACGCCGGGAATGGCAAGGGCGGTATCCTTGTTTATGTTTTCACGCTTTACTGCTACTTTTGTTTTTATCTGCTTTTCTTTGGGTATCCACCGGGCTATCATTTCATCCAGTTTGGTTATTTCAATCGGTTTTGAAAGGTAATCGTTAAAACCTTTTTCCAGAAACATTTCCTTCATCCCCACCAGAGCGCTTGCTGTCAGTGCAATAATTGGAACCTCCCTTTCCCATTGTCTGATTATTGCCGTGGCCTCTATTCCGTCCATTTCGGGCATCATGTGATCCATAAAAACAAGGTCGTAGGAGGGAACCGAGCGTACTTTTTCAATGGCCTCTTTTCCTGAAAGCGCCGTATCCACGTTGAGGCCATAGGGTTCAAGCAGCCCCAGCGCCACCTGGAGATTCACCGGCATATCATCCACCACCAGCACCCTGCCGTAGGGCACCCAAGAACGCTCTATGTCCCGTTCTATTCCGCCGCTCACATAATGGAAGCTACGCAGGCTTTCAGCGGTATCCTCTCCAATAGCCTCCCCGTCCACAATGCCCTGAATAATCTCTACAGTAAAGACCGAACCATTGCCATACTCGCTCTCTACAGAAACAGTGCCACCCATCAGCTCCACCAGTTTTTTGGTGATCGCCAGGCCCAGACCTGTTCCTTCAATTTTCCGGTTAGCCCGGGAATCAAGCTGGGTGTAATCGGAAAAAAGTTTTCCCAGGTCTTCTTTTCGTATACCCATGCCTGTATCCCGCACGAAAAAGCGGAGCAGCGCCGTACCTTCAAAGTCGCCGCCATGGATAGCGGCGCGGCTCTCCCACCGGGCAGAAAGGGTAACACATCCTTTCGTGGTATATTTTATAGCATTGGAAAGAAGGTTGTTGAGAATTTGGCGGACCCGTAATTCATCCCCCCGCAGTTTCCGGGGAAAGTCTTCGCCAATTTCCAGAACAAAATTTATGGGCTTATCCCCAATCCGCACCATGTTAAGGCGGACCGTCTCGTTGACGAAAGAGGCGGTTTCGTACTCCACCGGGACCAGTTCAAAACTCCCGGCTTCAATTTTTGAAATATCCAAGATATCGTTGACAATAGCAAGGAGGGATGTTCCTGACTGGTAGATCTGTTCGATGTTCTTTTTAGTAGAAGGAGGCAGTTCTCTCCAAAGTTCTATTTCCGATAGTCCTATGATGGCGTTGAGGGGCGTCCGAATTTCGTGGCTCATGGTGGCCAGGAATTCGCTCTTGGCCCGGGATGCGTTGACCGCGATCTCCGTCTGTTTTTTCAGTTCCAGTGTCCGCCTTTGGACCGTCAATTCCAGTGTCGCGTTGACTTCGCCAAGTTCATTGTAAAGACTGCTAAACTGGGTTGCCAGAGTAAAAGCGATGCCCAGGGTAATTACAAAGAAACTGTACACGAAAAGATTGAAAGAAAAATGGAAAAAGATAACATCCAGGATATCGTAAATTCCGCAGAGGTATACCATCACCGCTCCGATGATCATGTTGGCCATCGGTCTGGCCGCCGCTCCGCCCCGAAAACGGACGTAAACAATATCGTAAAACATCACATGGGAAAAATAAGCCAAGGCGGAAATGGTCCATATCATTAAAATCTCATCGCCGAACTGGGAACAGAAAACCGTCTGGCTCAGGCTTAAAAGCAGGCAAAAGGCCGTGTATATTTTGGTAAGCCGGGTAACCGTCTGCCTTCCAAAGGCTTCAAAAAAGAGTCCGATTATGGGAATCGTCATAAAAAGGGCAATATACTCAAGACGAATCGCGATATCAGAATTGGGTATTAAAATACTGACGATTCCGTTTCTGACAAAAGAATATACGCAGAGGAGCAGGGAAAGCATCGCAAAATACAGGTTGTATATCTCCCGCTTCTGTTTGACAGAAAAGAAAATCATCAGGTGGTAAATGCCGGTAAAGGCGAAGATACCGCAGAGGGCGAGGAGTATAAATACATGATACTGCCGCCGTTCAATGTTTCTGAAATCATCCAGGTAATAGGGCGCTGAATAGTACAGCCCCGTGCTGTCATAGGCAGGATCCCCCAAAATACGCAGGGCCAGGACATTGGTCCCGGATTTGAGAAACCTTCCCTCCACCGGGAAAGATACGTCCCGCCATGTCCTACGGGATTGGATCCTTCCCGCCTCGTTGATGTGCATCTCGGAACGGACCAGTTTTCCGTTGAGGAAGATCTCCCAGTTTTCCCCAATGCAGGCGAAGAATACACCCGGAATGACCGCCGGCTTAGCCGCGTCACGAAGGGCGGCCATGGCCGGGGCGTCCATTTCAAAAGCGATAAGGATAGTGAATTCCTCCGCGTCTTTTCCAAAGGGAGAAAGGTAGGTCCGTTTAGACAGATCGGCAATAGGGGAATCCATGATCCGCAGGGGCGGACCGGTAAAGAGCTGCCATTCGGCTGATTCGACCGGGACGGTTTCTATCCCGGAAAGATCAAAGCCCCGGCGCACATAAGCCGGGTACTCCATCAGGTTCCGGTAAAGGCCCTCGCTTCGGCTTCGCCGGATTACGCTCTGGCCGTTCCACACGTAAAGCATCACCAGGATCATGGCCGCCGTGTAAAAAGCGGGGATGAGGATTTTTGACTGTTTTTTCCAAAAAGATCCGTTTTTCGGCTGAGTCATTCTGTTCTTCCGCGGTGAAACAGGCAGCCGATCTTCGCTGACAGTCATGTTTTCTCCTCCGGCGGGACAAGGGTTTTGGCTTGGACTGGACTTTACCCCGTTAGGTAGACACCATTAAGCGGCCTCGTGTAGCGTCACTCTCCGCCCTTATAGGCACATCTGATCCGCAACGGATAAAAATACATCCGTTAGTGCCGGGTCAAACTGTGTCCCCCTGCCGTCCGCCATGATCTTAAGCGACTCCTCATGGGTGAAGGCTTTTTTGTAAGGCCGTTCCGCGGTAAGGGCATCGTATACATCCGCCAGCGCCATAATCCTGCCTTGCAGGGGTATTGCTTCTCCTTTAAGGCCCTTCGGGTAACCCGATCCGTCCCATTTCTCATGGTGGGTTCCGGCGAAAATTTTAGCGTATTTCAAAAAATCGCTTGCGCTGGTGCTCTTTTCAATCCGCTCGATAATCTGAACGCCGAAAGCGGCGTGTTTCTTCATTTCCTCAAATTCTTCGGGGGTCAGTTTTCCGGGTTTGTTGAGGATAGTATCGCTGATGGCAATTTTCCCCACATCGTGAAGTTGGGATGACTGTAACAACAGCTTAATATCCCAAGAACCGGCCTCCCGCCCATACTGCGGATGGCCCAGCAGGGCTTCGACCAGAATACCCACCCCCCGCCGGGTCCGCTCAATATGCCCGCCGGTAA
Organism: Spirochaetaceae bacterium; assembly: GCA_031282145.1. Lineage (GTDB taxonomy): Bacteria > Spirochaetota > Spirochaetia > Treponematales > Breznakiellaceae > JAIRMO01. Next base: position 3,563 of record JAITEG010000171.1, read on the forward strand.
TATCGTCCCGGCTTTCAACCAGGTCCGCCACAGTTTTAAGAATGGCGTCTTGCAATTCCAGTACGGTTCTGGTTTTTTCATCCACCATCTTTTGCAGATTTTCGTTAAAGTTTTTAAGTTCCCCCTGTTGTGTCTCAAGGGTATGGGCCTGTTCCTCAAGAACGTGGGTCTGCGTTTTAAGGGTCTTCTTTTGCTCCTCCACCAGGAGATGTACCTCAATACGTTTCAGGAGCAGGGCGGGCTGGAATGGTTTGGTAATATAGTCAACGGCCCCCAGGTCAAGGCCCTCAAGTTCATTCTCCGTGTCGGTTTTGCCGGTAAGGAAAATCACCGGAATATCCTTGGTTTCATCTTTTGCCTTGAGAATTTTTATGGCTTCGTAACCCGACATTTCCGGCATTTCCACATCCAGCAGGATCATCGCTGGCTCTATATCGTTCAAAAGGTTAAAAAGGATAGCCGCCGATGACGCCGTATAAACCGCATATTTTTCCGATAATACATTTTTACCCGTCCTAAGGTTGGCAGGATTATCGTCGACTAGAATGATTCGGCTGTTTAGGGCTTCCATGTTGTAACACCCCCTCGATCAATACTCTCACGTTCCCCGGCATCCGGCGGCATATAAAAAAGCCGGAGACACCACGGGATAGCAAAATTGATTGATTGATTGCCGGAGGTCTGCGCCGCTGGCCGCATTGAGACGCTTGAATGTCTAAGATGGTGCATAATGCCTTCTCCTTTCATCAAATCAAGTTTTTGGTCTATTTATAAAAAATACAGTTTATTTTAAGAATTGGCAAGGCTCCCATTCACTTTGTCCCAAACCGTCCCCCTGCCTTGACCTTCAGGACGTTCTGGACCCTTCCCGTCTTTTTCCGATCTTTTTCCCCTCTTTTCGCCTAAAGGACAAGGCTTTTTATTCCCCCGGCTCTCCAGAAACATCCTCCCGCGCTACCCATTTTTTCTATAGTATTTCGTAAATACGATTTATATTAAATTGAGGCTGTTCCAAAACCCCCTAAAAGATAGAAAAGGCGAAGGAAACCTGATACGATTATAGTTGGAAAAACTATCAATCAGGAAACCTTCGCCATGAAAACTATAAGCCAAATCATCGCAGGAGCACAAGCGCTTCTTGCCATATCATACGATCTTACCGGATGTTTTGAAGAATATCTCTCGGATGAATATAAAACGTTTCTGCATATGCTGCGGGTTATAGAAGAACAGATGCCAACCCTCATACGAACATATGCGGGAACCGGACGGATACCCTATCAGTATACTCCCTTTATACGAAGTTTTCTCGCCAAAGGGTATTTTGGGATAGAAAAGACCAGCCAGTTGATCCAGCGGCTTCAAGGGGAACCAAATCTACGCCTATTATGCGGATTTACGGAGGTGCCCGGCAAGGCGACCTTTTCCCGGGAGAAGAGCGTTTTTGTCAGAACAGGGCATCCTTGAACAAACGCTGGACGGAATCGTGTCCAGGCCCATAAGGGCCTGGTGGTCTATCACGTAAACCGGGATTAAACGGCGATACCGGCGCGGGAGCGGGTAGTTAAGAAACGGGAAAAAAAGGTACCAAAACAAGCGAAAAAACGGGGCAGACCGGCCAAAAGCAGCCCCAAAGTCCCCAAGGAACCGACGGTCATAGAAAAACAGACCACGCAGGACGCTCAAACATCGTTGGAGGGTATCGACAAGGAATGCGCATGGGGGTGTAAGAAAAACAACGAAGGGAATGTATCATTTTGGAAAGGTTACAAACTTCACCTTGATGTCAGCGACACCGGGTTTCCTCTGACAGCCATCGTAAGGACTTGTCAAATAATAACATGACTATTTGATCGGGGTAATATTTTGTAATTCCATGATTCAAAAGGT
>JAITEG010000190.1 GCA_031282145.1 Spirochaetaceae bacterium
TAATAAATGTGAGCCCTTTTCAAAACTTGAAGCTTTGAAAAACCTATTATTAACATACCTAAGAATGGAATAAAATACAATAGAGTTATGTCCAGGGTTTCCACATTTTACCCTGGATAGGGAGTATCCGGATGATCCCTCTCCCAAAGGAGCCCCGACAATCGGGATTTTTGCGGTACTGGTGGTGCAAAAATCCACAAGCCCGGGAGGCTCCTAGGCTTCCACATTGACATATTTGTATCGGAAGTCTAAAATTATTTTGTGGAAGTAAAGCGGAATGTACTGATCGTAACCGATGGTACCGAATCAACTCGAAAAATCGGGGAAAAAATCGCAAAGGTATTAAAGGGAAACCGGGTGATGATAAAAAAGACCCCGGATCTGTGCGGTACCGATATTCTCCCGGCGGATGTGTATTTTTTCGGCTGTGAAAGCCCCCATCCTCCGTCTTTTGCCTATCTTGAACAGGTATTGCTCCATATTAACCTGGCGGGAAGACCCTGTGGGTTATTTTCTCCCCAGTCCCTGGCGGCCCTCCAATACCTTGCCACGCTGGTTCATGATTCGGAATTAGCCCTTAAGGCCGACCCCTTTTTGGGGGCAAAATCGGAAGATCTTGCGGCGTGGATACAAAAAACGATAAAATAAAGCTTCAAGACCCTTCCAAACCGCTGAATTTTGAAGGGTATTAACAAAGCAGGGTAGGCAAAGCCATGAAACAGGGTTTAGACCTCAATGAGTATATCCGAAAAATCCCCGATTTCCCCCAGAAAGGGGTTCTTTTTTATGATATCACCAGTATTTTAACCGAACCGGCGGCCTTTGGGTATTGCATTGATACGATGGCGGAAATTTACCGGGATAAGCGAATCCACGCGGTGGCGGCCATAGAGGCCCGGGGGTTTTTGTTTGCCGCTCCCTTCGCGGTCCGCATGGGAATTCCCCTGGTTCTTATCCGGAAAAAAGGGAAATTGCCGGGGAAAACCCTGTCCAAGAAGTATCAACTTGAATACGCGGAAGCGGAAATTGAAATCCATCCCCACGATGTCCCCCAGGGTAAAAGGATACTCCTCATGGATGATCTTATCGCCACCGGGGGAACCCTCAGCGCCGCCCGGGAACTTCTCATCACCGCCGGGGCGGAAATTCCCGAAATATTCGGCGTGGTGGGGCTGCCTTTTCTCCATTATGAAAAGAATCTGGGAGATATTCCGGTCCGTACCCTCATAGAATATCATTCGGAATAGGTTTCCGGCGCGGATAACGGTTTTTGCCCCGGATTGTCGAAAGTCCATTGACATTTTTTACCCTATATGATAAGGTCTTATCATTATTCCCCGGTTGTGTAATGGTAGCACGGCAGACTCTGGATCTGCTTGTGGGGGTTCGAATCCTCCCTGGGGAAGAAGATCGCAAAAAGCTAAAACCCGACGGGTTTTTCCGGCCCCTTCGTCTATCGGTTAGGACATGAGATTCTCAATCTTAAAAGAGGAGTTCGATTCTCCTAGGGGCTAATTTTTATATATCGCCAAATCAAATCTGAAGTGCGAAAATGACAGGGCATAGAAAAGGCATCAGGGGAGCCCTGAACAAAATATTGACCGAGTGGGCTAATAGGACATATAGTTATTTATGAGCGAATCCGAGACCTTGGACCGGCTTGCTTCAGAATTATCGTTGGAAGAACGGAAGGAACTCTTGGATAAACTCAACGTTCATTCAGGACTCTCCCGGTCTCTTTTATATGAAGAAAAACATTACGCGGTGTTCGCCCTGCCTGAGAAAAAAACATATACCCAATTACCCTGGTATGTACGGTTAAAGTATCTAATCATCAGTATTTTTAGCGGTATTCCCCAAAAGCAGGTATTTGAGCGCCGCCAGATAGTCCGGCTCGGCAAGATAATAAATAGACGGGCCCCGGGGTACTATGATTACCGTCAGGACCTGCTGCTTCCGAATTTACGCGAAAAATTCATGCAGCTCAAAAACGCGGCCCGTTTTTTTTATAATACCCTGGATCAGAGTATTAACCGGGACAAGGGGGTTTTTTATGCCTTCTTGGCTTCTTTGGAAATGGGGGATATCCACAACCGCCTTTTAAGGGGGACTAATATTACCGAATTGGCCGCGGAAAATCCCAGCCTTCAGGAAGGGGAATTACGCCAGATGGCGCTTAATAACGTGGAACAAGACGTGAGCCTGATTACCGAAAATGAAAAAAGCCGTATGTACGCCAATGTCCGTTCGTTACATTATCTCAAAGCCCTGTCCACCTTCTCTTTTGACCGGATTATCCTGAGTTTTACCCCCAATCCAGTGGGGGGCGCTTTTATTTGCAAGGGCATCGTCGTGGAAGCTCCCTTGGTGCTCCTGCAGAATGTGTTGTTTTCTCTCAAACAAGTGCCGTCCATGGCCCTGCTGGAATCCCTTTTTATTTTTACCCTCCAGGAACAGCGGGAGGAGGTCTCCGTAGATATTAACATAGGGATGGAACACCTCCTTTCTATGGCGGAGGACGCGCTGATGATTATCCGGGATTTTAACCGGGAGGTTCCCCTCATGCTGATACTCCGTTGCATCAGCCGGGATATGGGTTTGATGCCCCAGGATATAGGCGGCGGTGAAGATTGGTTCGTGGCGTACCGGGAATATTGGAGACGGCAGGTGGAGGAGCGGCTCAACGAATATAAACGGACCTGCCGGCATAATGAACTGGTAAATATCCTCCATCAATTTTTTAAGAGAGGCACGTTAGAAACCTTACATCACGTGGTGTCCCCGTATAACCCCGATGGTTTTCCCCTCCCGGAAGCCCTGCCGCTTTCTTGTTTGATGACCTTTTATTCGAATGTTTTTATGCCGGATATTAATCAGATCTTCAGGACCATCCTGATAGAAGGCGACTTTTATCAAGTGGAAAGCCGGACCCGGTTCACCGAAATTTGCAACGAATTCACGCAGTTTGAGAATACCATCCGGGAATTTGAATTCCAGCTGTCCCCTGAAGGAAAATATGGAAGTCCTTATTTCTCCCCGGATTTAGAATCAATGCCCGCTCCCATAAGGCGCCGCAAGTATCAACGGGCGCTTAATGAGGCTTCCACGGAAGCCCAGGGGATCATCACCACGGTTAAACAGACCATGGCGGAAATGATAAGAATTTTGGAAGCGCTTATACGAAAAGATGCCGACGGAAATTATGATGCCCTGGTGAATATTACCAAAATTGCGTCCAAAAATCCCGGTTTTATACACGGTATCGGCAATGCGATGCGCCAGTTTCAACAGATCTTGCAGTTTTTGGATGCTATTGATATGCTGGAAACAGGGAAGGAGAAAGCGGGGTGAAGCTTTCCCCCCCTTTTTGTATTAATTATGGATGAATCCCTGGTTTTTGGTAAATTGGCTTCAGGGCTGACCTCGGAGGAGCGGAAAATTCTTCTGGAAAAGCTCCGCCATTCTCCTTCGCTTCCTCAGGAAACGCTTTATGAGGAACAAGATGATGTCGTTTCCCTGCAGATCCATCAAGAAACCTATAGTCACTTACCCTGGTACAAACGGCTGTTGTTTTTATGCCTGAGTTTTTTTCAGGGGATTTCCCCTATACGGCTCTTCGCGAACTATCAAATAGCCCTGATAGGTAAATGGATAAACGAAACGGTTCCGGGGATTTACGATTATCAACGGGACCTCCTGCTGCCGGAGCTGTATAAAAGATTAGTTCATCTCAAGGAGGCCGCCCGGTTTTTTTACCATGTCCTGGATCAGAGTATTAACCGGGATAAGGGGGCGTTTTATGCCTTCCTGGGTTCCCTGGAAATGGAGAATATTCACCGCCGCCTTGACGATGGGACCAATCCTGAACTTCTTATTGCCGAAAACCCCCAAGTTCCGGAGGCGGAACTGCGCCAAATAGCGGTGAGTAATATGGAAAAGGATATGGTCTTGATCTCTGAAAAGCAAAAAAATTCTATGTACGCCAATGCCCGTTCGTTACATTGTCTTAAGGCCTTATCTACCTTCCTTTTTGACCGGCTCATCCTGAATTTTTCCAACCACTCCGGGGGCCCAAGCTGTACTGCCGGTATGGTAAAGGACCAATTAATCATCCTGCAGAATGTGTTGTTCTCCTTAAAATATTTCCCATCTATGGCTTTGCTGGAATCCCTTTTTGTTTTTACCCTTCAAGAATCTTCAGATAAAAAAGCGGATTTTGAGATGGAACTGGACCGGCTTCTTGCCCGGGCAGAAAGATCCCTGGAAATCATCCATGAGTTCAATCAACAGGTTCCCCTGACCCAGATCCTGCGCTGTACCTGCCGGGATTTATCCGTGAGCCCGCTGATTATCAGCGGCGGAGAGGAATGGTTTTTAGTGTACCGGGATCATTGGAAACGGTATGCGGACGAGCGGTTTACCCACTATATTCGGACCAATGGACAGCAAAGGCTGGTGGATTCTATCAACAATTTTTTTAAGCGAACCAGCTTAAAAATGCTGAACTATGTGGCTTCCGATGTTAATCCCCAGGGCATTCCGGTGAAGGGCAGCCTCTGTCTGTCTTTTCTCTTAACCTTTCATTCAGCGATTTTTATGGAAAAAGCGCAAGAGTCCCTTGAATCCATCATGCTGGGCGGAAACTTTTATAGCCGGGAAGATCGGACTGTTTTTACCGAAAGTTACAACAATCTTATAAAACTTGAGGAAAGTATACGGCAATTTGAAATGCGGATTTCTCCGGTGGGGGAGTTGGGAAAACGGTATGCCGCTACCCAGGCGGATAGAACCATTTCTTCATCAAGACGCCATAAGCTCCTCATCGTCACCGACGAAGCAAATCAGGAAGTTTTTAAAATTGTCGGAGCCGCCGGGACCGCCCTGGAAGGCCTCATCAATATACTGGGAAGAATATTAAGAAACCCCGGCGGTAAAGAATCCGACATACTGATGAATATGACCCAACTTGCGGGAAAGGGGAATGTCTTTATACCCAGTCTTAAAGATATCCTGGCTCAATTACAAGAAAGCCTTAAGTTCTTCAATAGTATTATTGCCCTGGAACTAGGGAAATAGTCATGCGGATTTACCCCTTTGGTCTTTCCTTTTCCGGTTCTTATGGAAAATTTCCTTTTTTCTTTGACGGTTATGAGGTAGAAGGAATTTCCTGTTTGATTTCTTCCCGATCCGCGGGCAATATGGTACATTCTGAGGAGGGACGTGCCCGGAAGGATTTTTATGAAGGGCTGGGCTTGGATCTTGCCCGGGTTTACGGATTAACCCAGGTCCATTCCCGGGATGTCCTGGTCCTGGACCGGTACAGCCCCCAGGACCGGCCCCGGGGCGATGGTTTGGTGAGCCGGGACCGGGAAATTTGGCTCTCGGTTATTGTGGCGGATTGTCTTCCGGTGTACCTCTTTGATACCGAAAGCGGCGCCTTCGGTATCCTCCACTCGGGCTGGAAGGGAACGGGGATAGTCCTCACCGCCCTGGACCTGATGAAGGATCGCTGGAACACCCGGGCGGAGGCGGTGGCCGTAATTTTGGGGCCCGGTATCGGTTCTTGTTGTTATCGGGTGGACGAAGGGCGGGCCCGGGCCTTTGAGGAGGAATTCGGGGGTTCCGGCGGTGCCTATCCCCTGGGCCCGGTGGTGATCCGCCGCCGCAAGGGAGGATCGGGTCCTGAGGAACCCTTTCTGGACCTCCGGGCCGCCAATGCCCGGCTTTTGGCCGGAGCCGGGGTACGGAACCTCGCGATTTGCCGGGACTGTACCTTCACCGATGAACGGCTGGGTTCCTCGAGGAGGGAAGGGGAGGACTATACCCGGATGGCCGCCCTCATCGGTTTTGTCACTCCAGAGTTCGCACACGGGAGCGTACAGAGGGTGTTAAACCCTCGCCACGAATAAGTTCAAGAGGGATAGTTATGTACGATTTTAAAGAAGCGTGGAAGAACCGGATTGCCGGAACCCTCAATGCGCTGCTCCGGGAAGCGGGTTTGGAGGGGAATGTCGAGCCCTCCGCGGTGATCGCCGAAATTCCCCCCAAGCCGGAGCAGGGGGATCTGGGATTCCCCATGTTCGCCTTTGCCAAACTGCTGCGGAAGGCTCCTCCCCAGATAGCTCAGGCGGTAGCGGACAACCTGGAACCGGGATCGGGGACTTTTGCCGCGGAAGGCCCCTATGTCAATGTCCGGCTCGACCGGGCCGAAGCCGCCGGCTCCATCCTGGAACAGTTGGGGACCCCTTCCTTTGGCAGGCCGGGAACCCTGGCGGGTTCCCGGGTTATGGTGGAATTTTCCAGCCCCAACACCAATAAACCCCTCCACCTGGGGCACCTCCGGAACGATGTCCTGGGGGAAAGCATCTCCCGGATCCTCGCCGCCTGCGGAGCCGAGGTCCGCAAGGTCTGTATCATCAACGACCGGGGGGTGCATATTTGTAAATCCATGCTGGCCTACCGGGAATATGGGGAGGGCAAAACCCCTGAATCGGAAGGGGTAAAAAGCGATCATTTTGTGGGGGACTGGTACGTCAAATTCCACGCCATGAGTAAGGAAAATCCCGCGATGGAGGCGGAGGCCCAAGAGATGCTCCGCCAATGGGAACAGGGGGATCCGGAAACGGTGGCCCTCTGGGAAAAAATGCGGGAGTGGACCGTAAAGGGGATGAAAGAAACCTACGAACGCACCGGGGTTTCCTTTGATCAATACTATTACGAAAGCCAGACCTACCTCTCCGGCCGGGAGGAGGTCCGGAAGGGTCTGGACCGGGGGATCTTTTACCGGGAGGAAGACGGCTCTATCTGGGTGGATCTGACCGCGGAAAAACTCGACAAAAAGGTACTCCTCCGTAAGGACGGAACCTCCCTCTACATCACCCAGGACTTTGGTACCGCCATTCACCGTCAAGAGGACTGGCCCTTTGACCGGCTTATTTATGTGGTAGGTTCGGAACAGCAGTACCATTTTCAAGTACTTTTTACCATTCTCAAAAAACTGGGATTTGACTGGGCAAAAAACCTCTACCACCTCTCCTATGGTATGGTAAACCTCCCGGAAGGTAAAATGAAGAGCCGGGAGGGTACGGTAGTGGATGCCGACGACCTCCTGGACAGCCTGAAAGAACTGGCCCTCAAGGAGATCCGGGATAAAGACCGGGAGGCCGCCGTGGGGGATTCCGGGGAAACCGCGGAAAAAATAGCCCTGGGCGCCCTCCATTATTACCTGCTCCAGGTATCCCCCCAAAAGGATATGCTTTTTGATCCCCAGGAATCCCTGGCGTTTAACGGCAATACCGGCCCCTACCTCCAGTATATGGGAGCCCGGATCTCATCGATGCTCCGCAAGGAGGAGGGGAGCGCCGCCGCCCGGGGCAGGATTACCCCGGAACTCCTCGGGGGGGATGCGGAATGGGAACTCCTCAAGACCCTGGCGGCATATCCTGAGTCCATAGCCGCCGCCGCGGCCCGGATGGATCCTTCCCTCCTCGCGGCCTATCTCTACGAACTCTCCAAGACCTTCAGCCGGTTTTATCACGACTGTCCCATCCTGAACGCCGAAAAAGCGGACCTTGCCGCCACCCGCCTCGCCCTTTGCCGGGGGGTGCTCCAGGTACTTCAGGACGCCCTCGACCTTATCTGTATCCCCTTTTTGGTCTCCATGTAGCCCCCTAAGGGGATCTTAGCCCCTGCCCCGGGGTGGGGGAGGACATTCCGCGCCCCCTTACCCGGGCCGGAATAAACTCCTAGGGGCGCAGCCCAAGGTTCAGGGCTTTTTTAAAGTTTGCCACGACTTCAGCCACCGGAGGCCGGGCGTCCACGTCGAGGAGGATGCCTTTTTTCCGGTAATAGTCGATGAGGGGAGCGGTTTGCTCCCGGTAGACCTCCAGCCGCTTGGCTACGGCCTCCTCCCGATCATCATCCCGGGTATATACCTCGCCGCCACAGGTATCGCAGACTTTTTCCTGCGCGGGTCTATTAAAGACGATGTGGTAATTGGCTCCGCAGTTCCGGCAGACCCGACGGCCCGAAAGCCGTTCCAGTACCGCCGAATCGGGGATGTCGAAATTCACTACCCAGTCTACCGGGGAAAAACCCGCCAGTGCCTCCGCCTGGGCGATAGTCCGGGGAAAACCGTCCAGGATATACCCATTTTGGGCATCTTCCTGGGCCAACCGCTCCCTGACCAACGCAATGGTCGTCTCGTCGTCCACGAGGTGCCCCCCATCGATAATGGCCTTTACCTTGAGCCCCAAGGGACTTTTTGCGGCAATGGCGGAGCGGAAAATAGCCCCGGTACTGATATGCGGCAGCTTAAGCAGGTCCACCGCCTGAACGGCCAGGGTCCCTTTTCCCGCTCCAGGGGGACCGAGAAAGATTAATTTCATCAGGATGCTCCTTATATATATAAATCTAGTAATATCCGGTGGTTTAGTCTATATGATCCCATCGGCGTTTTGC
>JAITEG010000203.1 GCA_031282145.1 Spirochaetaceae bacterium
AAAGATGTTGAAAATTCCGTTATTTGTAAAAAAGACCTATCCCGTAGACCTTTTCCGCGCCGCCCTCCTTAAGGGCCCGGGCGCAGGCGTCCAGGGTAGCGCCGGTGGTGATCACATCGTCAAAGAGGAATACCTCCGGGGGGGGCGTTTTGATACAGCGGATTCTGCCCCGGAGGTTGGTTATCCGGTTTTCCCGGTTAAGTCCCTTTTGGGTTTGGGAGGGAAGCCGTTTCAGGCAGCGGCATACCGGGAGGCTAAGCGGGGAAGCTTTCCGCTCCCGGCGCTGTTTTTCCAGCAGCCTTGCCAGGTATTCAACCTGATCCCAGCCGTAATGCCGAAGCTTTCCCGGCCGGGGGGGAACGGGTACCCAGGCGGGATTTTTCATCCCTTCCCGGGAAAAAGCAGAAAGACTCTCCGTGAGCTGTTCCGCGAGAAAATTCCCCAGGCTCCGGAATTTACCGAATTTATAGGCCCTGAGGACCTTTTGGTACTTCCCGGTATAGGGAAAAACCGCAAAGGCCCGGTCAAAAAAACGTCCCTCCCCCTCCCGGCAGGGAAGACACCGGTCCTTTTCAGATATGAGGGGACGCCCGCAGAGGGAACAGCGCCGTTCGTCCCCCGGGGAAAGGGCGGCCCGGCAATCCCCGCAGAGCCCGTACCAGGCATCCCGGGGGTCTAAGAGGAGTTTACCGCAGACCGGACATTCTGAGGGGAAAAACCATTCCCGGATATATGAAAAAAAAGCGTCTTGTGGTTTCATACCCCTTATATGGCAACGGCATGCAGGGCGCTTTAATCATCAAACAGGGAGGGAAGCTTATTTTTCTCAGCGAGGGAACGGTTCCCCCGGGAAGGAGGGGGGGGCTCTTTTGACCCAACCAGGGCTTTCCAGGTGTGAATCCGGTGTAACGCCTCCAGGGGGGTCATGCGGTCGAGGTCGAGACTCCGGATATCCTCCATAAAAATATCCAATTTTTCGGCCAGGCCCTCATCGGGGGACCGCGCCGGAGGAAACCCATCCTCTTCAGGCTTGGACCCAAAGGGGAGGGCCTGGTGGAGGGCCTTTTCGTTTTCCTTAAACCGGGCCATGATATGGCCTGCCCGCCGCAAAACCCGCTCGGGGAGTCCCGCGAGACGGGCCACGAGCAGTCCATAGGATTCCGAGGCGGAACCTTCCTTTAATTTACGCAAAAAAACAATTTCCCCGTTCCGGTCCAGGACCTCCATGGACCGGTTGGCCATCGCGGGGTGGGCGATGAGGGACAATTCGTGATAATGGGTGGCAAAAAGGGTCCGGCATTTTATATTATCCAAAAGTTCCTCGCAAACCGCCCAGGCTATGGAGAGGCCGTCGGTGGTTCCGGTTCCCCTTCCCACTTCATCCATGATCACAAGGCTCTTTTCGGTGGCGGTATGGAGGATATAGGCGGTTTCGTTCATCTCCACGAGAAAGGTTGATTCCCCCCGGGCGAGGTTATCCGACGCCCCAACCCGGCAATAGATTCTATCCACCATGCCTATTTCCGCTTCCTGGGCGGGGACAAAGCTCCCCATTTGGGCCATGATCACGATCAACGCGGTTTGGCGCAGGTAGGTGGATTTACCCGCCATATTGGGCCCTGTAATCAGGGCAAAGGAGACCCCATCCCCCTCCAGGGTGATATCATTGGGAATAAATTCCCCCCGTTTTAGATGGGCTTCCACCACGGGATGACGGCTTTCCAAAACCCGAATCCGGCTTCCGGTATTCACCAGGGGCCGAATCCACCCCTGGGCGGTGGCGGCCCAGGCCAGGGACCCGGCGGCGTCAAGTTCGGCGATACGCCGGGCTGAGGAGGAAAGCTCGGGGATAAGCTCCTTGGCCTGGTTCCGGATTTCCAGGAAAAGCTTTTTTTCCTTCTCAATCACCTTATCGGAGGCTCCGTTAATTTCCGATTCCAGGGCGGCGAGTTTTTCCGTGGTGAACCGTTCCCCGGAGACGATATTCTGACGGCGGATAAACCGGGGAGGAACCTTGGGCAGGTTGACCTTGGTTACCTCAAAAAAATACCCGATAAACCGGTTGTGCTGGATCTTAAGGCTGGGGATCCCCGTGGCCTGCCGTTCTTCCTCCAGATAATCTTCCAGCATCTTCCGCCCATTATCCCGAAAACGCCGAATGGCATCCAGTTCGGCGTCAAAGCCCGGCTTAATCAGGTTCCCTTCGGTGAGGAGTATGGAGGGATCCTCCGCGATACCCCGCTCCAAAAGCTCCATAAGGCCCATAAGCCGCCCGAAGCCCGGGGGCTTAAGGGATGTGGCGGAGGAGGATTCAAACTCCAGGGCCAGCTTCCCGCTTAAGCTCTCCACCGCCTTAAAAGACTTCAGGGCGTTTTTTATCAAAAGCATATCCTTACCGTGGGCCCTATCCATGGCCAACCGGGAACAGAGCCGTTCCAGATCCGGGGTTTTTCCCAAAAGCTCCCGGAGGGACGAGAGATGCCCCTGTTCATGATAGAGGGTTTCCACCATATCAAGCCGGCCTTTGATCCGGCCGAGGTCTTGCAAAGGATGGAGGATCCGCCACTTTAAGAGCCGTCTTCCCATGGAGGTTTTGGTCTCGTCCAGCACTTCCAGCAGGGAAAACCGCACATCCCCATCCCGGAGGTTCCTGATAAGTTCCAGATTCCGCTGGGTGGATTCATCGATACCCACGTATTCGGACTCCCCGTAGAGGCTGATGGTCCGTACATGGGGAAGGAGGCTCTTCGCGGTATCGTCGAGGTAATCCAGCAGCGCCCCGGCGGAAGTAATCTCCGGCCGGTCATCCTCCAAACCAAAACCCTTAAGGCTTGCCGTTCCAAACTGGTTTTCCAGCCGCTCTTTACTCCGGGCCTGATCAAAGAGCCAATCCGCCCAGCGGTTTACCACAAGGCCTGACCTTCCTAAAATAGCCTCCGCCAAACCGGGATATTCTTCCAGCAAGGACTCCTGAACCACAATTTCCTTTACCTGAAGACGTTCCAGTTCCAGCCTGAGCCGTTCATCGGCGCCCTCAAAGGGGAATGAAGTGGCGTGAAAATCCCCGGTGGAAAGATCGATATAGGCAAAGGAGAGAAATTGAGCGGCAACGGAAAGGGCGGAGAGGTAATTGGAACTACCCTTCTCAAGATAGTCATCATCCACGGTGGTTCCCGGGGTAATAACCTCTACTACTTCCCGTTCGATAATACCCCGGCCCTTGCCGGGCTCGGTAAGCTGTTCACAGATAGCTATCTTTTTACCTAATCGTAATAAGCGGGCAATATAAGACCGGGCCGCATGATAAGGCAACCCGCACATAGGTAATCCGTTGCGGCTGGTTAGGGTGAGATTAAGTAAGCTGGAAACTTCCAGGGCATCATCCGCGAACATCTCATAAAAATCACCTAAACGAAAAAAAAGAACTTCGCCCTGATGCTCTCGTTTGATCCGCCTGTATTGATCCAGCATGGGACTCGAATCGGCAGAACTGATATGTCCTCCTAATAATACCTACCCTTATCGTCCGGCTCTGGCCGATAGGCTTTGAATAAGCTTATCCGTTATATCCACCGTAGGGCTATACCAAATTATACCCGTATCATCCTTCCGTAAAACCATAGTATACCCCTCGCTTTCTGCGATATAACGAATTTCAGTTAATATTTGATCCAAAAAGACACTTGACTGGGCAAGCCTTTCCCGTTGTTTTTCCAATTCAGCGGTTTTAAGCTGATAATATTCTCTCAGGTACTCCGACCTCCGGTTGACTTCATTTTCCAGCCGGAGGGCCTGTTCCCGGTCCCCCCGGGCCTCGGCTCCCGCATAGGAAAGCCTTAAGTCCTGAATCTCCGCGGTCATCCGGTCTATTTCAACCTGGACCTGGCGGCTACGCTCTTCAAATTCCCGAACGGCCCGGGATTCCCGAAAAAACGCGGTATATACCTTGGTCATGTCCACTACCGCAAACCGGGTAAGCTGTTGAGCCCCCAGGGTCCCCAATCCCACAAGAAAAATCACGAAGGCCGCCGCTCTCTTTATCATAATAACCTCTAATATGTAGATAAGGCAAAGGATATCACAAAATCAATCCCCGAGGCAGGATTTGAGGAATTACCCCCGATACTTCCCGGAATCCAGGTAAAGGCCCCATCGGTATACTTAAACCGTTTGGCAAAGATAAATCTAAAGGGGAATTGGGGTATGGCAAAGCGTAAGCCCCCTCCAAAACTAAAGCGCATATCATCAAGCTTAAATTCGCTAAAGAAGGTTTTGGGGGTTTCTTTAACCGCAGCGGCGTCAAAAAACAGGTCCACGGCCAGGATATTGGGAACCACGGGGATACGAATCTCCGCCCAATTTTCCCAGAGGGCCAAACCGCGGTTAAGCCGCTGATCGGTCCATCCCCGGCCGACAAACATCCCGTCCACTAATAATTTATTCGAGTCCTCAATCATAGCGGTTTCGTAACCGGGCTGGGAAAATATAAACGAAACCCCCGTATGGATCCCAAATACCGCTTTGAGCGCATAATTATCAAACAGTTGAAGGTTAAAGAGGGTAAAGAAATACTCCGCCTTGGTATCCGACTTAAGATAATGTTCCACCTCAAAGGGGAAAATCCCATAAATTCCAAAACGCTGTATGGCATAATACCCATTGGAAGGATCGTAATAAACGTCCCGCTGATCCAGGGAAATACTGGTCCAAATTGATTCCGCCGGAACCCAGCGGTTATTTCCGGAACGAAGGGCGGGATCAAAGGGCCTCAATAAATCGGCGTCATAACTATTATATACTAGGGCGGATCGGATACCCCCGCCGAGACTCAAATTCCCCAGGGGGGTAAGGAAACGATACCCCGTGGAAAAACCTAAAGAAAAACTCCACTGATTATAATCCATCAAAAACGCGGAGGGGGGCAATTTATTATTACGTTCATAGTCCGAATAGGAATCAAACCCATCGGGATAGGCGTAGGTCTCGTCTCCATTAAAGACGGGGTCTAATTTATCCATGGCCGCCACCCGTTTTGCGTGCTGCACGGTAAAATCAAAGCCCCCCGACAGGGGAAGGCCGAAAAGCCACCGCTGGGTATACTCCAGGGAAAGGCTCTGGGTGTCGGGGGAAGCGGTCACCCCGGCGCCAATAATATTTCCCCGGCCCAGAAAGTTACGATCGTTCCATTTTACCAGCCCTGATATAGGAAAACTGTCGGGATCCGCGGTACCGGCAAAGGTCACCCCTAATTGGACATCCGTGGTAGGCTGTTCTTCCACGGTAAAGATCAGGTCCATCAGGCTTTCGGCGCTTCCCTGGGGGGTATCCGGTACTACCATGGAAAAGTATTGGAGATTAGAAAGATTCCGCATCCCTTCCATTACCTTGGTTTTCGAAAACACATCCCCCGGTTCCAGGGGAATTTCCCGGAAGATCACCTCATCCTTGGTTTTTTCATTACCCCGGACAATAATATGCTCTATATGAGCCCTGCCCCGTTCCTGAATAGTAACTTTATAGGAGACTGATCCTTCCTCCCGGTTACGGTCCTCGTCCCGGGTTATGGTATTGAATATATACCCGTTTTCATAATAAAGATCCGCCACCCGCTGCAGGTCCGTCTCAACCCGCCGGGCATTGATCGTTTCTCCGGGTTTGGAACGGATCAAATCTTTCAGCTGTTCGGTGGAAAAAATAAGATTCCCCTCAAAAGCAACTCCGTTAAATTTGTACATCCGCCCCTCATATATGCGGAAAATGAGGGTGAGGTTATTGCGGCCCCGTTCATCCTTACGGATGTTCCGGATCACATCGTTTACCTCCGCATCTATGTACCCCCGATCATGATAATATTGGGTAATGGTATTGATATCCTCTAAAAGTTTCGCCTCCTGAAAGGCGCCGTCGGCGATAATATTTTTTCGTTTTAAAGACAACTGCCCCCGGAGGGTACCGGAAGAAAAGATGGTATTACCTTCAAACTCCAGGGCTTCTATGGTGATTCTTTCCCCTTCGGTTACCGTAAAAGTCAATGCTATCGTTCCGTCTTTATTGGGCACCAATTCAGATCTAACCTGTATATCGGGAAAACCCTTTTCCAGATACGCATTGACGATCGCCATTTCGTCGATCCGTAGTTTAGCCTGATTAACCACGTCATTTATCTTGACGGATATCACACTCTGGAGGTTCGAACGGGTAATGGAACTATTACCGGTAAAAACGATTCGGGATACCACGGGCCGTTCTGTTACCGTAAATTTAATAATGATTTCACTGCCCGCCAGGTCCGAGGGTATCGCGTTGGGGGTAATGGTCTCGAAATATTCAAGGGCATAAAGCCTTCCCTGAAGTTCCCAAAACAGGTCGTCGTTAAACAAACGGCCGATATACGGGTTTATGACTTCTTCCAAATCCGGCAATTTGACGTTCCGAAGCCCTTCAAAAGCGATATCTTTAATAGGTTTATTCTGATACCACTCACCGGTTTCTTGGGCAAAACAAGGGAAAATCAACAGTAAAAGTAAAAAAATCACCAATCCAAAACGCATTAAAGCTCCTTCTCTAGGATTCCACCCTCAAAGGGATAAAGATCCATAGGTTTATCAATTGTCTCTGTTCCAAAACCGACCGGGTCTTGAAACCGGCTCTATCAGAATGTCCATCTCCAGGTCAATGTAATCGAATGATCATTTACAAACATATATTCAGGATGCCGGGGAACAAAATCCCATCGTATATCAAATAACGGACTCCGTAATTCTATACCAAAATCGGGTTCAAAAGCATAACCTCCCATGGTTTTTTTATTTTCATCGTATCGCAGGGAAAACATGGATTGAAAAAACATATCGGATCCAATGTATTTACCTAAAAAAACAGCGGTATTATCAAAATAGTTACTAACGAGACTCATCCTGTCATCCGGCGCCTGACGCCTGGTCGCACCCAGAACCGCGTTTTGGAGTACCTGGGAACGGAAGGAAAACATATCCAACCGGGTAAAATCCCGGACATACCGCTCCAAACGCCTCACCACCTGGAACTGGGCTAAAAAATCGGAAGAGGCGGCAAGCATATTGGCCAAAACATCACTCCCCCCTGCCCCAGCGGGACCGGTCAAATTCTGCCCTAAAATGGAAATAATATCAATCTGGGAAAGGGGCGGTGTTGATTCAAACTTGGTTTGAAAGGATTCTAAGGGGGATCTATCGATGATAAGGGAAATCGTTACCGGTCCTTCATCGGCGTATTCCCGAATCTCAGCCCGGGCGGATATTTGGGGTTCAAACTTAAGTTCATCTTCATTAAAGTAGAGGGTACCCTCCCGCAGGTAAAAACTCCGCTGAATATAGAAAATTTCCCCGCTCCGCAGCCGTACATCCCCCACCACGGTGTACCGATCGGTCTGGGTATCGATCTTTACCGCGAGGTTTGCTCCCCGGTCCGCCTGGGCCCTGATGATGGGAAAATCCGCGTTGGGCCAGAGAAATTCCACCTTACTACCGGTTCTGATATTGATATCCGTAATCACCGGTATGGACGAGGGAGCAAAGGAAGCCGCCTCGGTTTCGTCGGCAAATCTTTGGGTGTCCAGGGTTATTTCCGTATCATGACCGGTTAAATCCCCGGTTATCGTCAGGATCCTGCGGTCCATGGATACCTTCAAGACCCCCGAAGTCAACCCTTGCGCCCTGACTCTGCCCACATCAAGTCCAAAGGGAATGGCTTGCTCCTCTACCGCCTGGATATCTATGGCAAAGGTATCGGGGATCCAACGATCAAAGCGGAACCAGCCGCTTACCCTTCCCTGACCGGAGCCGACTTTGACATTGAGGGGACCAAAGGTCATCATGTTACCGTCCAATAAGAGGGTAACCGGGGTGGGACCGATATCCTCGGTAAGGAATTGGGGGATCCGGAGCCGAAGCTCCGTACCAAAAGCGATACCGTAAAATTCCGGATCCGCCAGGGGCCCTTGAATATTCAAAGAAGCGGTAATGATACCCTCAGGAATTTGGAATCTTTTATGGGGAACAAATAACCAAAGGGAACCCATATCAATAGTCAGATCCGAAGAATGGGCATTTATGGTCCCGCCGGTTATGGTGCCGGAAACAGCCCCCCGGATCGGCAACGGATTGGAAAGGCCCACATAAAAACCCCCGTCACCGGCGAACCACATCTGGATCATATCCTCCCCAGGACCACCGGAAAGGGCGATGAGGGATTCGGAACGGGAAAAAACAAAATTAAAAGGCTCCGGGGACTCGATGGTATCAAAACGGATATGGTTTACCAGCAAGTCTCCGCTAAAGGATTGCAGCATCCGGTTTATCTCAAACCAGGAATCCAGGGGATTAAAATCGACCCGTGCCACGAGGGAAAGATCCATATCCCGGCTCAGGGCGGTCCCCCAGATATGGGCCTCCGTCTCCACTACGGGCGTTTTATTGTTCATCATAAAATAGGGAAATTCAGCGTTAAGGCCGCCATAGGAGATCCGCAAATTTTCGGCCCGAAAATCATCCGCCGTCAAGGTGCCAAGTACGGAGGCATGAACCGGCGTTTCTCCCATAGAGGCGGTTAAAGAGGATAGGTCAAGTTTCGCCAGAAACGAGTCCGAGGAATTCCAGGTGATATCCGCAGCCCCCGTAACCATGATATTGTTGGAATTCCGTATTATCCTGCCAAGCTGAACCTGGGTAACCTGGAGCTGCAGGGCGAGGGAACCGCCGCTCCAGCCCCCGTCCAGGGTGAATTCCTCGGCATTCTCGGGGTTAGCCAGAGACACATTCCCGATAATATCGGAAAAATCCTCATTCCAGGATGCCGAGGCCCTGCCGGACAATGACCCCCGGCCGTCATCAAAGAGGAGTTCGGAAAACCACGCCCCATCCTGATTCCCCCTGCCCCTGACCACTATGGTTGTGGTAAGCGAAGCGGGGATGGCCAGTTCCCGAACTTCCAGATTACGAATTTCAAAAGACCATTGATTTCCCGCTTCATAACGCATAGAAGTATCGAGGGTTACCCGGGCGAATTGGCCGTTTATGGGAACGGGAAACCCGGCGGTTTCGATATACCCCGAGTATCCGCCTAATTCGGTTCTCTCCACATGGACCGAAAGCCCATAGGCGCCTTGGATGTCCAGGGACCGTTGATCCAGCACCAGCCCATCAAAATAGTAGGACACCTCCTCGTGGGAAAACTGCAGGTTAAATGAAATGTACTGGAGGCTGGAAAAATCCGTGGAACCGGAAAACACGGTCACCTTGTTGGCCAAAACGATCCGGCCCTCTTCCACATCCAGATGCATATCGGTTCCGGATAGGGAAAATACGGAAAAATCGTCGGATCCTCCCACAGAGGCGACCACAAAATGGGGGGCATTATACAATACATGCTCAAAATCGGTATTTATAAATATTTCGGTGGTTACCGCTATGTCATCTATCCGGCCAAGCGCCCAATCCGGGACCGCCGGTATGTTTCCAAAGGGCCGGGCGATATTGATCATGTCCACCAGGGGAAAGGAGCTTAGAAAAACCGTTGCCTGAAGTTCCCGGGGATTAAAACTATAAAAACCATCAACCACCTGCTCAACCGGCTGAACATCCCAGGATTCGATATTCCTGAACTGCAGGGCCGATACAAAAAAGCTTATGCCCGTATCTTCCCATTGAATTACCCCGTCAAGAGCGGGTATTGATACGGAACCCAGGGACAAATTCTCGCCGGAAAGGGTCAACTCCCGGCCTTCGGTGGTGATACTGAAATCCCCGTTGACCATACTGTCCCCGGAAAGGCTCAAATTGGAAAGAGAGAGGGTTCCGTTCGGCGCAAAAGGTTCAAGACCGATTTCCCCGGAAAACTCCAGATCCCCTAGGGAAGCATGCAGCGAGGCATTATCAACGGTAATATACCCTTGATCACCCCTTCCGGCTATATTATATGCGGTATCTCCCATACCCCAGGACATAGCGGCGGGAATAATCCCGGAAAGATCCAGATCATAGCTTATTTTTCCATCCCGATCATACCCAAAGGAAGCGGCGCCGGTAGTCCGCAGGGCAAGCCAGGCGTTGTACTTTGCCCAGGGCCCCGTAAAGGAAAGCAGCTCTCCCAATAAAAAATCTTCGGATTGGAATTCCCCTGAAAGTTTTTCTGAACCCAGGTCATACCCCACATACAAATCCAACGGTATCTGATCGTTAATTTTTCTTATTTCGATTTTACCGTCCGCGAGGGTACAATTTACCGTCAAAGGCCGAAGCTTAAACAGATCCGTCTGAAAGGACGGTACATTTAACGTAACAAATCCGTTATTCAGCTCCCCCGAAAATTCACCCCGTATTTTACCTGAAAAGTCCGCCGCCAGGGAGGGGCTTACGGTCCCGTCTAAAAAAACATCCGTATCCCACTGGCCTTGAAATTTGAGCTGTCCCTGTTCTACCGTAAGGTTCAAAGTTACATTATCGGCGGTAAGGCTATTTTTCCCATTCATGAGGGTAAATTCCCCTCCCCTAATT
>JAITEG010000215.1 GCA_031282145.1 Spirochaetaceae bacterium
GGTTAAAGCCCGCCAGGGCCCGCAGGAGTTCGGCGTTTCCCAGGTGGGAACAGATGAGGAACGCCCCTTCCCCCCGTTCAAGCCGGTTTTTCAGGTCCCCAATGTCATCGTCATGAAAATGGAGGCGATCCAAAAAAACTTTTCCCCCCCAGGACTCAACCTTTTCCACCAGGGTGAATGAAAAGGCGAGAATATGCCGCAGCGGGCTCAGGGGTATCTTTTCCGCTTTTGCGGCGGCGACTTTTTTGAGGTACCGGCGGGACTCGGTCCGGCCTTTCCTGGAGAAAACATAATAAAAAAAGCCCACCGGGAAGGCGAGGAGCCGCAGAACTCCCACCGGCAGCAGCCTGAAAAGGAGGAGGAGCAGCCGGACCTGCCCATAACCCGCGGCCTCTTCCTTATGCTCCGACCAATGCCGGGGCGGGACCCCGGATTCCTCCCCGGTGAATTTGGCCTGAAAAAGCGGAACCTTCACGGGTTTCCCCCTGGGGGATGGAACCGGCGGTAGATCAATACCGGCAGCCGGAAGAGCATCCCCCAAAAAAGCCTGAAAAAGACGAGGCTAATCCGGATGTTGTCCCGAACCAGGCGGAAGTGGGAAATACCGCCCGGGGGATACACCACGGGGACCGGGTGAAAGATAAGGGGAAGGCCCATCCAGGAGAGGCGGACGAGGAGCTCGATGTCCACCCCCATCCGGGAATCCGGGGGGCGCCGGCGGATAAGAGACCAGAGGCTTTCCACCGGGTATACCCGGAACCCGCAGAGGGCGTCGGGGATGTTTCCGGAAAGGGTCATTATCCGGGTCCAGACATTGGCAATCCGCCGGCCCTTGACGCGGCCCCGCGGGGCGGAACCGTCGAATACGGGGAAACCGCAGATCACTGCCTCCGGATGTTTCGCGGACTCCGTGAGGAAAAAGACCGCCCGCTGGGGATCATGCTGCCCGTCGGCATCGATCTGCAAAAGATGGGTAAGGGCCAATTCCCGTCCCCGCTCTATGCCCGCACACAGGGCCGCCCCCTTCCCGCGGTTTTTCTCCAGGGTGACCAGCGCCACCTGGGGAAAGGTTCGCGCTATATCCGCGAGACACCCTTTGGTTTCCCCATCACTGCCGTCGTCCACCAGGATCACCGGAAGGTCCCGCTGTTTCAGCAATTTTTCCACCAGGGGCCCCGTGGTACTGCCGTGGTTGTATACCGGGATAAGATACCCCGGTTTCATGAAAATTCCCGGGTCCCGGGCCGGGGGATGCGCAAAATCCCGGAGGAACAGACGGTTCCCTTGGGGGAACCGTTTGTTCCCCTGAGGGAACTGCCGGTTTCCCCGGAAAAACTAAACGCAAAATTTAAGGTCCCCTTGTCCGGATCATGATTCAATTTCAGGAAGACCCGGGAACCGGGACGGATCATGGCGGAAAATTTGATCCGCCCGGCCCCGGCCAGGGCCACGCCGGTACCAAAATACCGGTCGGCAAAGCGCAGGGCCAGTTCAAGCTGGGCCACCGCGGGGAGCAATTGAAATTCCGGAAAATGACCGTCAAAATAAGCAAGCTCCGAAGTAAGGGCAAGCTCAAGGGTCACCGAGGTATCGGTCCGATCCAGCACCTGCAGACAGGATAGACCGGGCATTGATAAAGCCTCCCTCTCCGCCGGTTCCGGCCGGGCGAAGAGCGCCTGGATTTCGTCCCGTTTCTTTTTTCCCTGGCTGTCCGTGGGGAGGGCGTCGAGGTAGCGCCAGCGCCGGGGAATCACCACTCCTTCAAAAAAAAGCGAAAGATACTCCCGGAAATACCGATTGACGAGGTATTTTTCCGTATGCCGGAACTTTTCGACACCGGCGGGATTTAAGACCAGGGCCGCCGCCAGGTACTGCCGCTTATCCTCCATGGCCAGTACCGAAACCTCCGCCACCAGGCCGGACTGCAAAAGGCGGCTTTCCACCTCCGGCAGGGAGATGCGTTTTTCCTCAATTTTGACCATGGAGTCGGCCCGTCCGCGGAGCAGAAAACGGCCGTCGGGCAGGAGTTCCGCTAAATCCCCGGTGGTAAAACCCGCCGGGTCTTTGATATAGGGGGAACGGATCACGAGACAGCCCGCTTCATTCAGGGTTATATGGGCGTTATCAAAGGGGGTCCAGGCAAGGCCGTCCCTGGATTGCCGGAAGGCGATGCCGCTGGTTTCGGTGCTGCCGTATACTTCCAGGGGCCAAAATCCCAGGACCTCATCGGTTTTCCGCGCCGTTTCCGGGTCCAGGACGCCGCCTGAGGTAAAAATCCAGGGGGAGCGGAGCCGGAGGCCACCCCTTTTTTCCCCGTCCCCCGGCGCGATTTCCACGGTCCGTTTTAAAAAGGCGGGGACCGTGATGATCATATAGGCGTCGTCGGTTAAGGTTTCCAACTCTTCGGGATACCGCAACCGGAAACGGCGGAAGGGTACGCCCGCGGTAAAGGGTAACAGAATAGAAAAAAGAAGCCCGTAAATATGGTGCTGGCTGACGGTGGAACAGACCTTGCGGCTCAAAAATTCCTCCCCCCATTTTGAGAGGATAAAGGCGTTGTCGATTTCGAATTCCGTAAGCCGCTGCCGGACAACCTTGGGCTTCCCGGTGGTCCCTGAGGTGTACATCAGGATCACCGTTTCATCCCGGTTGATGGCCGGGGGCGGTTCCGGCGGGACCGGTTCGCCGCCGGGGGCCAGCAGGGCGGGGAGGGAAAAGGAACCGGCCAGGTCCTGATCCGTCAAAACCGCGGTTCCCCCCTCCCGGATCTCGGCGAGGTACTCCGCCTGAATATTGGCGGTGAGGAGGACCTCTTTTTTGCATTGGAACAGGGCGGCAAACCCAACCAGAAAAAACCAGCAGTCCTCCGCGTGGAGGATCCACTTTTCCGCCCCCTGGGTACCGATAAACCGCCGCAGCCGGGCGGTATCCGCCAGAAAATCTCCCCAGGTTTTATAGATCCCCCCGGTAAAGGTACCGTCGTAACAGAGGATCCTATCGGCGGGACGGGAAGCGCCGTTCATCTGTGACAGGGGAACCGCCCGGGGCATGGTTTTATCTATTCCTTTGCGCACCATCAATTCACCCCCAAATAAGATACCGATAAATATATAGGAAATTCCCCCGTTATACAAAGACCACAGGGTATCGGAGGCAAAAAAAACGGTGAACGCCGCGATTCCCCCGTTTATGATAAAAAAAAGACACCATACCCGCGTTACCTTCCGGCAATAGGCTTCCACCCGTTTTTCCGCCAGGGATCCCCGGAGGGTTTTATCCCACCGGAGGGCAAACCGGAATATCATGGGCGGAGGCATATAGAGGGTCAGGGAAAAGGCGATTAAGAGGGCGCCGTTAATAAAAACCGGGTAGAGTTTTAAAAAAAGCGCGGAATTGGTTACAAAACAGAGGGCCCCCAGGCAGAGGAGCAGGGCGGAACCCCCCAGAATCCGAAAAAGCCCGGGCTGAGGCTTTTTTTTTTCGCCTGAGCCGCCAAAAAATAACCCAAAGCGATAAATCCCACTAAAAGCGCGACGAACCGCGGGGGAAGTTTTAAGAGGTAGAGGCCGCCAAAAATCGCCAGAGGATAGAGCGCCGCGAGGAGAAAGAAGAAAATCCTGCCGGCCTTACCCATAATTACGGAACCTTGACCAGGGGAAAGAGGATATCCACCACATCCTGCAGGGTTTTGACGTTTTTAAACTGGGCCGGATCGATCTTATCGGTGGTATGCTCTTTCATTTTGACGATTAAGTCCACCGCGTCAATGGAATCCAGGTCAAGATCCGCCTCCAAAGACGCCCCGGGGGTGACAACGGCGGGATCCAGATAAAATTCCTGCACCAAAATATCCTTTATGATGGCAAAAAGATCGTCCTTGCTCATAAACCTGAACTCTCCCCGGAAACCGGCGGAAACCGGCGGGTTTCCGCTTGGTTTCCGCCGGTCTCCGCGCTGATATAGGCGGCCAAAGCATCCACCGACGCAAAATGTTTTTTATTATCCGCGTTTTCGGCGGAAAATTTTACCCCAAACCGTTTTTTCAGGGCCACCCCCAGTTCCAGGGCGTCAATGGAATCCAGTCCCAAACCTTCGCCAAAAATCGGCGCCGAATCATCGATGTTTTCAGGCTTTATATCCTCAAGCTCCAGAGCGCCGATAATCAATTCTTTTATTTGTAACTTAAGATCCCCCATGGTTTCTCCACTCATTGAGTTGCGGCATTCCAAAATCTGGAACAAACCTCGTTTACTATATAGATAAAAAGCAGCCATGTCAAATAAAAAAAAACGGGGCAGAACAATTACCAAATAGTAGGGAGCAAATAGCAAAGGCAAGCGTGAGTGTTGCTCCTTGTTCTTTGCTATTTGCGCTTTGTTTACGGGATGATCGCGCTGAAGAGGGGGCCGAAGGGGCCTTCGCCTTTTTGGCCGCCTTTGCTGTTTTCGTAGCGGAGGCAGAACCAGACCGTCTTGCCCCGGTCTTCCCCGGGGAAGTTGAAACGGTACTTCTTCCGCCGGGTGAAGGTCGAATGGGGGAGGTCGTCCCCGTTTTG
>JAITEG010000219.1 GCA_031282145.1 Spirochaetaceae bacterium
CCGCTGTATCCGCGCGAGGGAACTCTCTGTTCAGGGGCCCGCGTCCCCGGGAGGACAATAAATAATGGAAAACAAAGAACTCCTCCGGGTGGAACACCTGAAAAAATACTTTTCTACCCCCGCGGGGTCCCTCCACGCGGTGGACGACGTGACCTTTACGGTAAAAACCGGAGAAACCCTGGGGATTGTGGGGGAATCGGGATGCGGTAAAAGCACCCTGGGCCGGGTTATACTGCGGCTCCATGAACCTACCGCGGGCAGGGTGTTTTTTGAGGGATACAATATCCTCCAATATAATGCTGGGGCGCTGAAACGGTTGCGCCGGAATATGCAGATCATCTTCCAGGATCCCTTTGCCTCTTTAAATCCCCGGATGACCGTAAGCGAAACCATAAGCGAGGCCCTGGTGATCCAAAAGCTCTATTCCCCCCGGGATAAGAAGGGCCTGCGGAAACGTTCCCTGGAATTGATGGAAATGGTGGGCCTCGCCGAACGGCTCGTGAACACCTATCCCCATGAACTGGACGGCGGACGGCGGCAGCGGATCGGCATAGCCCGGGTGCTGGCCCTGAACCCCAAACTCATCGTATGCGACGAACCGGTCAGCGCCCTGGATGTGTCTATCCAGGCGCAGATCCTCAATCTCATGCAGGATCTTCAGGATGAATTGGGATTCACCTACCTCTTTATCACCCATGACCTGTCGGTGGTAAAGCACCTTTCCGACGATATTCTGGTCATGTACCTGGGACAGATGGTAGAAAAGGCCCCTACGGCAAGACTTTTTAAAAATCCCCTTCATCCCTATACCCGGGCCTTGCTTTCGGCGATCCCCGTGCCGGATCCGGACTTTGACACAAACCGTACCATCCTTTCGGGAGAACTCACCTCCCCTATAGAGCCCGCTCCGGGCTGCCGTTTCGCCAAACGGTGCCCCCAGGCACAGGAACGCTGTTTGGGGACGGATATTCCCTTTAGGGAAGTAGCGGAAGACCATTTTGTCGCCTGCGGGGAGATTTGAGGGACGTTTCGTCCGGTATAACTGAAATATAAGAAACCCTTTGAAAGTGGTTTTTATATAAATTATAGTGAGGAGATATTGATGAAGAAAATCGTAAGCATCCTTTTGGCGCTCGGCGTCGTCCTGGCCCTGGTGAGCTGCGGCGGTGGTAATTCCGGCGGTGCCGCCGCGGCCGGCGGCGGATATAAGGACACCATCACCTGGGGGCAGGGGGCGGACGTTACCTCCTTTGATCCCCATGTGGGCAGGCAAACCCCGGCGGTCCAGGTGACCAACCATATTTTCGACACCCTGGTTCAATTCGACGGGACCAGTTCCGAGGTAATACCCCAAATCGCCGAATCCTGGGAACAGCTTTCCCCTACTTCGTACCGTTTTCATATACGGCGGGGCATCAAATTCCACGACGGGACCGAGCTGACCGCGGAGGATGTCAAATATTCCCTGGACCGGGCGGTGGCGAGTTCCATGATCTCCTATCTGATGGATTTTATTTCCGAGACCACCATTGAGGATCCCTATACGGTTATGGTTAACACCCATTTTCCCTATGCGCCTATCCTGCGGAACCTTTCGGTTCCCTTTGCCGCCATACTTCCCAAGGCTTATACCGAAACCGATCCGGATATTCAGGCAAAAAAGCCCCTTGGTTCAGGACCCTATAAATTTGTCTCCTGGACCCAGAGCGATTCGGCGACCCTCGAAGCTTTTGAGGATTATTATGCGGGACCCCCGAAAACCAAGAAACTGGTCATGAAGGTTATCCCCGAAGCCTCCCAGCGGACCATCGCCCTGGAGACCGGAGAGATTGATCTGGCCTATGATCTTGCCTCCAACGACCACAAGCTTATTACCGGGAATGAAAAGCTTTCCCTCTTTTTGGCGCCGCCCTTGAGCCTTTTCTACCTTTCCATGCATATGGATAAAGCGCCCTTTGGAAATAAACTGGTACGCCAGGCCATAAGCCACGCCATTGACCGGCAGCTCATCATTGATACCGTAGTAAGCGGCGCCGCCGATGCCGCGGATGCCATTATCGCCCCCGGGGTATACGGTTATTACAGCGCCGGGGTCGACAAGTACGATCCGGAACTCTCCAAACAGCTTCTTGCCCAGGCAGGATACCCCAACGGCTTTACCACTAACCTCTGGGTAAACAACAACCAGGAACGGGTTGAGGTAAGCACCGCCATAGTGGATATGCTCAGGGAAGTGGGGATCACCGCCCGGCTCGAAGTTATGGAAGCCGGGGCTTTCTGGGACAAGACCGACGGCGGCGAACATGAAATGGCCTTTTTCGGCTGGATAACCTCCACTAAGGACGCCGACTATACCTACTATTCCCTCGGCCATTCTTCCAAATTCGGACCCGGGGGTAATACTTCCTATTTCAGTGATCCCCGTTCTGATGCCCTGATTGAAAAGGGCCGGAACAGTACCGATCCGGCGGAGCGGGTAGAGGCCTATAAGGATCTCGCGATCCTGCTGGCGGATCTGACCCCCTACATTTCCATTATGTATTCTCCCATCAGCGTGGGGGGCAACAAACTGGTTGAGAACTTCGAACCTGACCCAATCGGGTATCACCGGCTCGAAAATGTGCAGGTTAGGCGCTAAGGATGGATAAGCAGGAAACACTGGCCCTGATAGGGGCCCTGTCCAATGTCCCGGGGGTCTCGGGTTTTGAGGATGAGGTAGTGGCGCTCTTGAAACATTACGGGAACGGTTTGGGTGGTTTTACGGAGGATGCCATGCGTAATCTCTACGTAAAACGCCCCGGCCGGAGTGAAGATCTCCCGATATTGCAGCTCGATGCCCACAGTGATGAGGTGGGGTTTATGGTCAAGGCCATTCGTCCCAACGGGACCCTGGACTTTATCCCCCTAGGGGGCTGGGTCCCCGCTACGGCTCCCGCCCACCGGGTGCGGGTCCGTAACGGGGAAGGCCGGTGGATTCCCGGCCTCATTGCCAGTAAGCCTCCCCATTTCTTGAGTGAAGCGGAACGGAAGGAAGCCCCGGACCTCGGCAGCATGGTGATTGACGTGGGGGCCATAAGTGACCGGGAGATCCGGGAGGATTTCCGTATACCCGTTGCCGCGCCGGTGGTTCCTGACGTTCAATTTGAATACCTTGCCGGCCATGACCTCTTGATCGGCAAGGGATTTGACAACCGTTTGGGCTGCGCGGCGATCATTGCCTCCTTAAGGGAACTGGAGGGAGAGGATCTGGGGGTCACTATCACCGGAGCCTTTGCCTCCCAGGAGGAGGTGGGGCTTCGGGGGGCCACGGTTACCGCCCAAAGGGTTAAGCCGGATATCGCCATCGTGTTTGAGGGCTGTCCCGCGGACGATACGGTGGTGGAACCCTATGCGGTCCAAACCGCCATAAAAAAGGGGCCCATGCTCCGGCATATCGACGCGAGGATGATCACCAACCCCCGGTTCCAACGTTTTGCCCTGGATACGGCCCATGCCCGGGGTATCCCCGTACAGGAAGCGGTCCGTACCGGGGGTTCCACCAATGGCGGGGTTATCCATCTCTCCGGCCAGGCGGTCCCGGTCATCGTGATCGGTATTCCGGTCCGGTATATCCATACTCATTACGGTATCAGCGCCTACGCGGATTTTGAATCTTCGGTACAATTAGCCTGCGCTATCATCCGCGCCCTAAACAAGCGCCTCATCGAGGGGTTTTAGTCCTTGACCGTAGGGGGTATGTTTTGCCTTGAAAAATACCAATCCTCCAAACCTTCAAACGGAAAAAGCCCTTTCGTCGGAAGGGCTCCCGGAGGCTTGGTAGACAAGCTGGGCGGAGAGGACCTGCGGTTTTGTATGTCGGGCCGCTGCGCCATCTATTACTGCCTGCGGGATCTCATGCGGCACGATACCAAACGGGTGGCCTATCTTCCCGCCTATACCTGCGAAACCGTTATCGCCCCCTATAAAAAAGCCGGATACGAACTCTTGTTCTACGACGTCTCTCCCGAAAACCTGGTTCCCTGTTTTGACCGGGAGCTTATCCCCCGGATCTCCGTGCTGGCCCTGTGCGGTTATTATGGCTTTTCCTCCTACAATCGGGAATTTGTCGCCTTGTGCGCCGAGGCCGGGGTTGCCGTCCTCCAGGATATTACCCACAGCGTGTTTTCCACCGACGGCATTGACTGCCTCGCGGATTATCACGCGGGAAGCCTCAGGAAATGGATGGGCATACCCTCGGGGGGGATCGCGGTAAAACGGCAGGGAAAGTTCAACCTTCCCCTGCTGCCCCCGGAGGAAGCCCATATCCAGGGCCGGCTGGCCTGTTTTTCCGAGCAGGAGCGGGTGGTGAAGGGGGAACCAGGGGCTTCGGAAGAACGGGTGAATGGAATTTTTTGGGAAACCGAATTACGGCTTCGCCGTATCTTTGATGTGTATGAAAGCGACGAGCTCTCCGCGGAACTGATATGCCATTGTCCCTGGGAAGATATTTTTCAGAAACGCCGGGAAAATTACCGGTATGTTTTATCAGAGGCCCCCTTTGGCCCCGCTTTAATTCCGGTATTTCCCGAATTGGGGGAAGGGGTCTGTCCCAGTCACCTGTCCCTCTACTCCCCGGACCGGGACGCCACTCAAAAAAAACTCGCGGACCTGGGAGTCAAATCCACCTTTTATTGGCCGTTTCATGGGGAGACTACCCTTTCGGATTTTCCCGGCGCATCCTATGTGTACGATCATATATATTCGCTGCCGGTGGATCAGCGTTATTCCCGGGAGGCCATGGGCTTCCTCTGCGGCGCCCTTCGGAAACTGGGTAATTCCCCGTAAGTTTAATATGGACATTTAGCCGGCAGCGTCTTTCCGCGCGTAATTGACTTTTTTATGCGTCTACGGTATAACTAATTCGATAATAAGGGCCTTTAGCTCAGTTGGTTAGAGCTGCGGACTCATAATCCGTAGGTCCCTGGTTCAAGTCCAGGAAGGCCCAACAATAATTGCTTGAGAACCCCGTACAGGAACCCAAAAAACACCACAAAGCTCGCGGTAATTCCCCCCGTGTAGGAGTTTGTTGCGCTTCGCGCGTAAAACCTCCAAAAAGCGCCTTACAGGTGCTTTTTTACCTTGCAAACTCCCAAAGGAGCCCCGATAATCGGGATTTTTGCGGTGCTGGTGGTACAAAAATCCACAAGCGCAACAGGCTCCTAGGGTAGTCTAAAACCTTCGGGGACGACGAGAATGTAGGAAGTAACCACCACGGTCATAAAGGTCGCGGGAACGGTGGTAAGCCAGAAGAATTTACCGGCCTTTGTCAAAATCCGCAATGGCCAGCCGGGCACTCCGGAAGGCCGTATCTCCCGAGATTATCGGATAGGCTGCCACAAATATAACCATGATTCTTTAAAACAGGTCAAGTTTTTTTATCCGAAGGGGTTAAGGATTATCAGGCGGTCGAATCCTGCCGATACCCTAGAGGGGAGTAACTATGATGAAAATAACTACCATACTAAAAAGAGGGCTATTTTGTCTTATCGTCATAGGCTTTACGATTCAACTCCCGTCCCTGGGAGGGGAATCGTTTTTTTATAAACACAAAACCGGGGATAAATACCGGATTTTATCCACCGTATACGAGGAAGTTTACCTAAACCGGCGGCTTTCCCATCGGGCGGAAATTTTAAACCGTATTGCGGTGGAAGTAAAAGACATCCGTAACGACGTTGCCCGGCACGAGGCCCTGTTTCAGACCGCCGAGCGGGCCCAAGGGGTAGGAGGGGGGCAGAGTTTCCAGTGGGCCCGGGAGTATGAATCATGCTTCGGCAGGAACCCCCAAGGATTTATTACCATTGATAGCAAATTTTTTATGCCCGTGGTAAGGAATGTACCGGTTTTTCTGGGACAGGACCTTAATCCGGGGGATACATGGTCCGCCGAAGGACACGAGATGCATGATTTTAGAGACAGTTTTGGCATAACTGAACCCTACCGGATCCCCTTTACCGCACATTACACTTTCTTGGGCCGCCGGCAATGGCGGGGCAAGGACTATCCCGCTTTTTCCGTATCCTACCGTATTTTTACCGAACCCCCACCGGCCAGGGGGACCCTCTGGCCCCGGCGTATCATGGGAGCCTCGGATCAGATCGTCTATTGGGATACCGAATTAGGTCAGGCCGCGGCTTATAACGAGGTATTCCGCATGGTTTTTGAATTATCCAACGGCAATACCGTGGAATACCGGGGCAGCGCGGAGGCGGAGATCATCGAATCCCCGGAGATGGATAAAGAAAGAATCGCCCGGGAAATAGGGGATGCTATAAGGCGGATGGGTATTACCGATACATCAGTGCGGATCGTGGATGAGGGAATATCCATTAATCTTGAAAACATTCAATTCCAACCCGATTCTGCGGAATTACTGCCGGTGGAAAAGGTAAAACTCGACCAAATCACTACGGTTCTCCAAAAATATGGGGAAAGGGACATCCTGGTGGGGGGGCATACCGCCCTGGCGGGGGGAGAAGCGGATCGGATGGCCCTTTCCCGGGAACGGGCGGCGGCGGTGGCAGATTATTTAATTGAAAAAAAAGCCCGGCCTTCCGACCGTATCGTGGTCCGGGGGTATGGGGCGGAACAGCCCCTGGAGGATAACAACACCGAAGCGGGCCGCCGGAGGAACCGGCGGGTAGAAATTATCATACTTGAAAATTAAACGGCGATATGCTAAAAATAAATACCCATGAACTACTCCAACCCGGCAAATCTTGCCGTGCTCGCCTGCCCCGGAGGGGAGGTTTTTGCCGATGAGGTGATTACCCATCTTAAGAAGTGTTATTATCATCATTTCAAAAAAACCGCCTCCGCGTTAGCCCGGCGCTACGATATAGATGAGGAAGCGGTTATCAAAAAGGTCAATTTCATCAACGAGGTTACTGCTCCCTCGTCAAATTTGCCCGGGGAGGCAAAAAAATTTCATATCCCCCGGTTTAAAGTTCCCGCCCGGTTTACCCTGTTCCCCAATGGTGAAATAAAATCGGAAATTCTGGAATCCATCCGAGGTAAGGATATCTACATTGTGCAGGATGTGGAAAATCATTATCCCTTGAATTTTAACGACGGTACGGTAACCAAAACCCTCTCGGTGAACGATCACCTCATGACCATCTTTGTTACCGTGGACGCCGTTAAACAGGCCGGGGCGGAACGGGTTACCCTGGTGGTTCCTATTTATCCCTACTCCCGGCAGCATAAAAAAAAGGGAAGGGAAGGGCTCACCGCGAGCCGGGTGGGAACTATTTTGGAATCCCTGGGGGTCAACCGGATCATTACCCTGGATATCCATTCCCGGGAAATCGGAAACGCCTTCAATTTTATGCGCCTGGAAAATCTCCATGCCAGTTTTCAAATTATCCGCCGGCTTTTACAGATCACCGGAATCAAGGATGATGGTCTCGTGGTAGTTTCCCCGGATACCGGGGCGGTGGATAGAAATAAATTCTACGCCACCGCCCTTAAGCGGCCCCTGGCCCTATTATACAAAGAACGGGATTATTCCCGGGTTTCCAAGGATGCTCTGGAAAACAACATCGCCGAGTTAAAACTCCTGGGGAACGTCAAGGGCAAAACGGTTTTTATGGCCGACGATATGCTGGGTACCGGGGGAACCCTCCTTGAGGCCATGAAATTCCTTAAAGAGCAGGGAGCCGGAAAGGTGATCGCCGCCATAAGTCTGCCCCTGTTCTCAGGGGCCGCGGTAAAATATTTTGATACCGCCTATAACGAGGGGCTTTTTTTCCGGATCATCGGAACCAATGCCATATTTCAGGAAGAAGTGTTAAGCCGGGAATGGTATATGAGCGTCAACATAACCAAACTTTTTGCCCAAACTATTTCCCGGCTCCATCAAGGGCTTTCGATGAGTTCCCTCCTGGATAACCGGGACATCATCGAAAAGCTCCTCACCGATACCTCGGCCCCATGAATACCCTCAGGGTCATCCTTTGTGTTGATATCGGAACTTCCGCGCTTAAAGTTTCTTTTATTGACGCCGGGGGTCATAGCCGCGCCTTTGTCCGGGAGGCCTATGAGCCGGGACGCCTCGCGCGGGGGCTTATCGATGCCTCCGACTGGGAAAAAGCCCTGGTTCGGGCCGGGGGGGAGCTTGCCAAACAAGCCCCGGATCTCAAGCCCGACGCCCTCTGTATTTCCGGAAACGGTCCCACCCTGATTCCCGTGACGGGCGGGGGTAAGGCCCTCCCGCCCCTCCACTGGTATAAAGGCCGGGCAAAAGACCGGGTCCCCTCCTTGTTCCTCCCCTACGCTGCGTGGTTTTTACGGGAAAACCCCGAAGGATATGCACGAACCCGGCATCTTTTTTCCGCGCCGGAGTGGCTTTCCTTCCGGTGCGGTGCCGAGCCGGTAACCGTCCTCCCCTCCCCCCGTTACGAGCCCTCCTATTGGGATGACGTCCAATGCCGAAAATTCGGTTTGGACCGGGACAAATTCCCCCCCTTTGTACCCCTCGGAAGCCCCATCGGTAAGGTTTCCGCCGGAGCGGCGGAATTTTTCGGCCTTCCTCAGGGGATTCCCGTTATCGCCGGAGGGCCGGATTTTATCATGGCCCTTATCGGCGTCGGGGCGACGGAACCGGGGATAGCCTGCGACCGGGCTGGCAGCTCCGAGGGAATCAATCTCTGTACTTCCGAGGCTGCGTATATACCCGGCTTCAGGACCCTGCCCCACGTTGAAGGAGGATTGTGGAATCTGGGGGCGATCCTGCCGGTTTCAGGCCGTTTTTTTGACTGGTACCGGGAACTTACCGGGCAAGCCGACCGGGGGGTAGACCCATTATTGGAGGAACTTATCGGAAATTCCCTGCCGCCCGATCCCAACGCGGTTCTGTCCCCCGGGGAAGGTCTTTTTTTCCCGGCCTTCCCCTTTCCCGGTAAGTCCCCGGCGGCCGGCCTTTTTGCGGCCGTCCCGGATCTCCCGAGCCGGAACGGACTCGGCAGGGCGGTTTTGGAGGGCCTGGGTTTTTTGGTCCGGGATGCCCTGGAAACCTTCGGCAGCCACGGCTTTCCCATACGGGAGATGCGGCTTTCCGGGGGACAGAGCAAAAACGCCCGCTGGAACCAGCTAAAGGCGGACCTCACCGCCTGTACCCTCCTCGTCCCGGAAATACGGGACGGAGAACTCGCGGGGGACGCCTGCATAACGGCCCGGGCCCTGGGGGAATACTCCAGCCTCGGCGAGGCCGTTTCGGGGATGATCCGTTTCACCGGTTCCTACGCCCCTTCCCCCGAGAACGCGCCCCGCTATGCCGAGCGGTTCCACGCCTACCGGGAACTCAGGGAAAAAGTCCTGAGCTTTATGGAATGAAGATATATCGGCTCCCCCCGGTCAGTTCCGCTCTTGTTTTCGATATGGACTCGACCCTCTATACCAATCCGGAATATGAGCGGGATCAAATCGACCTGCTCATTAAGCGGCTTGCCCGTATCCGGAACAAAACTTTTGAGGATATGAAAGGGGAAGTAGCATCTTACCGGGAGACCTGGGCCCAGGTCAGGGGGGAAAAAATCAGCCTCTCCCGTGCCTTTATGGACTTCGGCGTTCCCCTGGAAGAAAACATCCGCTGGCGGGAAGAACTCTACGAACCCTCCCGATACCTCAAGGCCGATCCGGTCCTCGGCAAAACCCTCGATTCCTTGTCTTCCCGCTATTCCTTTGCCCTGGTTACGAATAATCCAGAGTCGGTGGCCAAAAAGACCCTCGCGGCCCTGGGGGTGGGCGATTTTTTTTCTATCCTGGTGGGCCTTGATACCTGTATGGTATCGAAACCCCATAGGCTCCCCTTTCTTAAAGCCCTGGAACTCCTGGAAATTCCCGCCCGGGAATGTATCGCCCTGGGGGACCGATATGAGTTTGACCTGGTCCCTCCCCTGGAACTCGGCATGGGGGGCATCCTGATAGAGAAGATAGAGGATGTGTATCGCCTGGAGGAAATACTGCCCTGAACGGATGAAAAGAGAATGGGGCCTCAGTCGTAGAGAGAATTAAAATCCAAAAGGACATCCACCGCGTAATATCCCGCGCCGATAAGGTAGGGATTAAATCCCGAAACGGAAGAATAGGTAATAGGCAGGTTGCGATCCATTTTATAAAAGGGAAGGGAATTCACCTTTTTTTGCAGATTTTTTAAAAAATAATCCCCCGCGTCGGAATAGATACCTTGAATAATTATCTTTTCAGGATCCCGGAGCAGAACAATATTGTGAATGACAATGGTAAAGTAATGGATAACCCGATCCAATATAGCGCAAGAGAAGGGATCCCTTCGATTAGCAGCCTCAAATAGGTCGGTGATTTTAAGGGTCCCCCCCTGGGCCTTGGCAAAAATCAGCGATTTCGGAAACCGCCGGTATTCATTACGGCACCGGGCCAAAACCGTTTCCGGAGAAACCAGGGCCCCAAAACAGCCGTACCCCCCGCAGGCGCATTGGATTTTTGAATAGGGCTCGATAATCATGTGGCCGACTTCACCGATAAATCCATTGACCCCATGGACCAACTGTTGATTTTCCAGGATACTGCCCCCCGCAGAACGGGTGGTGATTATCACCGCCTGGGAGTCATAGGGATTTTCATCCAGGATCATATCAGCGTATCCGGCGAGGCGGAGGTTGTTATCGAGGTAAATGGTCGCGTCCACACCCAACGCCTGGACAAGGTCGTCCCGGAGGGGTAAATTTTGCCCCCACTGGTGATGCATGGTATAATGGATAATCCCGCTGCCGGCATCGATAATCCCTTCACAACCCACCACAATGGGGTGCATCTTATCTATCTTAAT
Source organism: Spirochaetaceae bacterium (assembly GCA_031282145.1). Taxonomy (GTDB): domain Bacteria; phylum Spirochaetota; class Spirochaetia; order Treponematales; family Breznakiellaceae; genus JAIRMO01. Next base: position 10,847 of record JAITEG010000219.1, read on the forward strand.
CCCCCCGTCTTTTGTCATCCGGCGGATCATATCCGCCATGTTCTGAACCGCCCTTTGATAGGGGGTTTTGGGATCACAGGCAAGGTAGTCCTGGCTGATAAGGCCGCATTTGAGATCCAATACGGCGCCTTCTATAGAATTTGTTCCGATGGTTAGGGCAATCACCTGGGAGTAGGCGGCGTTAAACGAAAACATTTCCGGCTTTTTTCCCCCCACGTCGGTAGAATCCCCCTTACCGGTAGCCAAAACCAGCCCCTTGGCTTGAAAATCGTTTACCACTTTAGTTACCGTCGTTTTGCTGAGGTTAATCCGCTTGGATATTTCGGCGATGGATAAAATATCCCGTTTACGAAACATGGAAAGGATCAGCTTCTGGTTGTGGTATTTGATATTCCGGGGTTTGTTACTGGTCCTCTGGGCATGACGTTGATTTATAGGCATATTATATCCGATTCCGGGCTGAATATATCCGGAAATAATTTTTCATGGGTTTATTCTACCATTCATAACGGTATGTCAACAAGCCTTGCTAACCGGGATCCCTGAAAGGCCGAAACCTCTGTTCATCCAAGATAGTCAGCTTTGTTTTTAAATAAAATTAATAAATTTTGTTGACAAATTAAAAAATCAGGGGGATAATATAAAAACACCAAAACAAAGAGGGGTAGGGACGTGGAACTCAAATCAACCAAAATTAAATCCATGAACGATTTTGTAAGCGGCCTTGCGTTGATAGCCGCTTCGGTATGGCTGATGGTGAGTAAAAATATAACCGAAGGCCGAATCATTGATACCGAAGGTGGAGCCTTTGTCCGGGCGGATATGTATATCCGCATGTTGGGCGGGCTGATGTTTTTTTTGGCCTTTCTCATGGTGATCCGGGCCATCAATTTCAGAAAAGCCACAGAAACCAAGGGGTTTTCCTTCACCATAACCAAAGAAAGTCTCCTGACGATCATAGCCCTCGTGGTATTTATCATCCTCTTAAAACCGGTTGGGTTTGGGATAACCACCTTCGCGTTTACTTTTTTTGAGGTCTGCCTCTATATGCATAGGGAAAACAAAGGGAAGGGATTCGGCCGCCGGGAAATGATCAAAAAAACGGTCTTTGCCGGTGTATTTTCATTGATTTTGGTCGTGGTGGTGTATCTGGTGTTCGTCAAAGTGCTGCTGGTAATACTTCCATAAAATTATAGATTTTACACCGCCCTGGGTGGTGAATTTCATTTTAAGGAGAATAGCATGAAGAAGGTTGTCAGTCTGGTTTTACTGTTGGCGCTGGTGTGCGGCGCGGTATTTGCCAGTGGAAGGGGTGACAGTAGTTCATCCTCCTCCGGTCTGGGAAATTATCCGGAAAGGCCGGTACAGATTGTGGTGCCCTTCGGCCCCGGTGGTGGTACGGACGTGTTGGTCCGGACCATTATGAAATACCTTGACCTCGGCGGACAGTCGACGGTAGCGGTGAACATCGACGGGGCCAGCGGCTTTGTGGGTACCATGGACGCCGCCAACAGGGCAAATGACGGTTACAATATTTTGTGCGCCGCCATCCATGATGTTTTGTCCTATACCCTAACCGGTCAGACAAACCGGCCCCTGTATCAGGAATTGGTGCCTATCTGCGTCATTGCCAGTGATTACGATATGGTCAGTACCAACAAACAATCGGGCTTTAAAAACGTCCAGGAAATGGTGGCCTATGCCAAGGCCCATCCCGGGGAAATCCGGTGGGGAACCACGGGCACCAAGACGGCAAACGCGGTTAACTCCATGTGGATGGTGGATAACCTGGGATTGACGAGCCTTGTGACCTTTGTCCCCTATGACGGCGGCGGAACCGCAAAGCCCGCCCTGCTGGGTAACCATGTGCAGGTCCTGACTGGGGCATCCGGCGATATCCGCCCCCTGGTTGATTCGGGGGACGCGGTCCCACTTATGGTTATTAACGACCAGCGGGTCCGGCTGATGCCCAATACCCCGACCACCCTTGAAAGCGGCTGCGAAGCGACTATTTTCGTCGCCCGTACCTTTTGGGCGCCAAAAGACACGGATCCCGCCAAGATTAAATACCTGGAAGCGGCCTTTAAAAAGGTATCGGAAAATCCCGAATTTGTAAAAGCCGTGGAAGCCCTGGGTATTGACGTTCGTTTTATCGATCAAGAGACTACGGTCAAACTGGTTTCTGATTGGCGCGGCGTCCTTGAACCCCGTTTTGCCCGCCTTCAGTAGCAGACAGAAAAGTAAAACCATGGCGGCTTTCGCGGGTTTCCGCGAAAGCTGTTACAGGAGTGTGATAGTATGGAAGCCATTCGCGCCGGTATTGAGGTAGTATTCAGTCAGCCCATTATTTGGGTGGTCATGGTTTTCGGTATCTTTGAGGGCATCATCTTTGGGGCGATCCCCGGCCTCACGGCGGTTCTCTGCGTGACCTTGATGATACCCTTTACCTTCAGTATGAGCGCTACCACGGGGCTAGCGCTCCTCGTGGCGATTTATGTGGGGGCCATTTCCGGGGGCTTGATCACGGCGACCTTAATCAACATCCCCGGAACCCCCTCTTCCCTGATTACCACCTGGGACGGGTATCCGATGGCGAAAAAAGGCATGCCCGCGGAGGCCCTGTCCATCGGGGTGTTCTGCAGCATGGTAGGGGGTACCATTTCCGCCCTCATCCTCTTTGGCCTTGCCCCCCAACTGGCCCGGGTGGCCCTGGTATTCGGGAGCTGGGAATACTTCGGGGTGTGCCTTATGGGCCTTTCAATTGTCTCCTCCGCCACCGGGGAGGACACCATCAAGGGCCTCATGGGGGCGGTCATCGGCCTGGTCCTGGGCGCGGTGGGGATAGACTTTCTCACCGGTATTACCCGGCTCACCTTCGGGAGTTGGCAGCTTCAGGGCGGCCTCAATGCCACGGTCATCATGATGAGTTTTTTTGCCATCCGGGAAATCCTCGACCAGGTGAATTCCCTGGGGCACCAGCGTAAGATGCCGCCGCTTAAGAAAGTATCCTTTCTTCCTCCCTTTAAGCTGATGAAGGACTGCGGCCCGGCCATCACCCTGGGCAGTTTGATCGGCACCTGGGTGGGGATCCTCCC
>JAITEG010000245.1 GCA_031282145.1 Spirochaetaceae bacterium
CTGTAAGAGTGTTCCTTTTCCGGAGACGTCTCCGGAGGAGTTATACCGGGAAGAGCCCCGGAGGGTGGACGTTGCCCCGGGGGAAATGCCGGAACCGCAAACTCCCGGGGAAGAACCCCGTCCGGCAGCGGAGGAACCACTTCCGGAAATGGTGCCCCCCACCGAGGAAATCCCCTCGGAGGTTATCCCCGGGGAGTTCCGGCTTTCGGAAGGGCCGGAATATGGGGAATTGCCGGAACCGGAACCGGATCTTGCTGAAGCGAGCCTCCCGGAGCTGGATCTTGTTTTCCCGGAGGAAGCGGTGATAGCCCCCCTGCCTGAGCCCATTCCCCTGGCCCTGTTCCCGGAGCCTGAGCCGGTTCCGGCCGCAGAACCAGCTCCTCCGAGCCAACCCGTCCCGGCGGCTGAAGCCGAACCTGCGGTTCAACCGGTTCCGGCTCCGGAGCCTGTCCCGGCCCCCACCCCGGAACCTGAACCGGTTCCGGCTCCAGAGCCTGCCCCGTCCCCCGCCCCGGTCCCGAAACCTGAACCGGTTCCGTCCCCGCCCCGTAGTTTGCGGCCGGCAGAGCCCCTGCCGCCGCCGGCTGTGGTGAGGGAAAAACCGCCGGTTCCGGTAAACCCCATCCCGGATCTTCCCCCCCAGTCTCCGCAATCTGTCCTGCGGCCTCCAATTGAAACCGAAGAGGATCTGACCTTTTCCCGGGTGGTTCGGGCTACGGTGGGTCAGCTGGTGGAGATCCCCTTTCGGGGGACCGGTTGGGTGTTCCTGGGGGAATTAGGCGCCCGCCGGGGTATAGCCTATGGTTCCCGGCGTCTTGACCCGGAGGGGCAGAGCTTTATCTTTCGGGCCGAGGAAGCCGGTACCTATGCCTTGAAATTCTATAAGCAGGATTTTATCCGGGACTATATTCTTAATGATTATGTCCAGGTGATCATAGGGGAAGCGCCGGAACCAAGGGGAACCGCCTATTTTAATCCCCCGGTTGACCGGGGCCGGGTTGTCGCCGAACCCCGCTGGCCCCTTGCCCCAGGGGAGGCTTCCGGTTCCCGGAGTCCCGCTGTTTCCGCCGGAACCGGCGGCCTCTCGGGGGGTGTTCCTCAAGATATCCGCCCGGAGCCAGTCCCCCCGATGGAAGCGGCCCCGGGGAGGGGAGGGCTCGCCCCTCCTCTCCCGGCTGAAACTGCTTCTCCCTTGCCGGCGGCCGGTCCCCCGGCGGCCGGTCCCCCGGCGGCCGGTTCCCCGGCTTTGGTAGTTGTACCGCCCGCGGCACAACCGCCTTCAGATCCGGGCCGGGACGGTTCCTTCCCCCGGGGAACCGCTCCTGAGGGCTATGTAAACCGGGCCCGGGAGGAATATGACGCGGGAAGGGTGGCTTCAGCTCTTTCGATCCTGGATCAGTTCCGGGAAGCCTACCCCGCCGGGAGCGACGAGGCCTGGTGGCTTTACGGCCAGCTCCTGGAGGCGAATGGTCCCCAGCGGGATATCCGCTCCGCCCTGGATTATTACCGCCGCTTGATTCGGGAATACCCCCAGAGTTCCCGGTTTGATGAAGCCCGGCGGCGGATTGCCTATTTGGAACGGTATTATTTTACTATCCAATAGGGCGGATATGCCGAGAACCATAACCGTTGGTGTGGTACTATGCAAGGGTTGGTTTTTATTTTATAGTACAGGGGGCATTTTCAAAGCCCTGGTAGTTTTGGAACTGTCGTAGGATACATCATGCACCAATACATAGAACCTTTTATCGAGGTTTGTACCCTGGTTTTTAAAAAGATGGCCCAATGCGATTTGACCGCAGGACGGGCCTATTTTATCGCCCGGGAAGATTTTCAGAACTGGGATATCAGCGGCCTTATAAGCTTGAGTGGTGAAACCCGAGGCCTGGTGGCTATTTCCATGAAGACCGAAACGGCCATACGGATCACCGAGAATATAACCGGCAAAAAACATACCTACCTGGATAGTGATGTGATTGACGCCATTGGCGAAATTGTTAATATTGTCGCGGGAAATGTCAAGCAAAAATTGCAGGATATGTTTAAATTAGCCCTTTCTTTGCCCTATGTTATAAAAGGCAAGGCCCATATGATTGCCCTGCCCCGGGAAAGGAGGCGGCTCCTCTGTATCCCCTTTACCGCATTTGAGGATCAGATCATTTGTTTGTCGATAGCTATTGATTCGTAGCGAAGGGTTCATACCCAAGAGCCCGCCTACGCGGGGGAGTTTTAGGGCGTTATAAAGGGTATGAACCCTGAGTCTAATACCTTATGAGAACAACATGCCCCGTCCCTTTAGGGCGGGGTTGTTGATTCATAGCGAAGGGTCCATACCCTCTGTATGCTTCCGCGTGCGAGCTTTAGGGCGAGAGGTTGTTGATTAGGCCGGTGCAGCCGCGTGAGCCCTTATAATTGCAATCGTTCCGCGGGGGAATAGGCTTCGGCCCGCAGGGCTTTGACGGAGTCGTCCCTCAAGTATTCGTCGAAGGGCATCATCCGGTCAATGTGGCCTCTGGGGGTTATTTCGATGATCCGGTTGGCTATGGAATTGACGAATTCGTGGTCATGGGAGTTAAACAGGATAACTCCGGTAAATTCCTCAAGGCCGTTGTTTAGGGCGGTGATCGCTTCCAAATCCAGGTGGTTGGTGGGTTCGTCGAAGATCAGGACGTTTGCCCCGGAGAGCATCATCCGGGCCAGCATACACCGGACTTTTTCCCCTCCGGAGAGGACGTTCACCGGCTTAAGGGCCTCTTCCCCGGAAAAAAGCATCCGCCCCAGGAAGCTCCGCACATAGGTTTCGTCTTGATCCGGGGAATAAGCCTTGAGCCAGTCGGTGATGGAGAGGGTGGAGTTAAAGAGGGCGCTGTTTTCCCGGGGAAAGTAGGAGAAGGTCGTGGTCTGGCCCCAGTAATAGTCCCCGGAATCGGCTTTTTGCTCCCCGGCGATAATGCTGAAAAGGGCGGATTTGGCCCCGTGTTCAACCCCCACAAAGGCGATTTTGTCTCCCCGGTTCACCGTCAAGGAGAAATCCTTGAGGAGTTCCCTGCCTTCGATGGAAAGGGAGAGCTTTTCTATCCGTAAAACATTGTTTCCAATATCCCGGTTGGGTTTAAAGGCCGCATAGGGGAATTTACGGCTGGTGACGGTGACATTTTCCAGGTCCAGTTTTTCCAGGACCTTTTTGCGGCTGGTCGCCTGACGGCTTTTGGATGCATTGGAGGCAAAACGCTGGATAAATTCCCGTAATTCCCTGGCCTTTTCTTCCCGTTTTTTAAGCTGGTCCCGAGCCTGGCGCTGGAGCATCTGGCTCATCTGGTACCAAAAGTCGTAATTTCCCGAATAAAGGGTGATCTTGCTGAAATCGATGTCGCAGATATGGGTGCAGACCGCATTGAGAAAATGGCGGTCGTGGGAAACCACGATCACCGTGTTGGGAAAATCAATAAGAAAATCCTCAAGCCAGGCGATAGATTCCAGATCAAGGCCGTTGGTGGGTTCGTCCAGGAGGAGGATATCCGGGTTCCCAAAGAGGGCTTGGGCGAGGAGGACCCGGACCTTTTTAGATTCGTCCAGTTCCGCCATGGTTTTACCCAGATCGGTATCCTCCAGGCCCAGTCCTGAAAGGAGCTGCCCCACCTGGGCTTCCGCCTCCCAGCCTCCAAGATCGGCAAAAGTGGCCTCCAATTCGCTGGCCCGCATGCCGTCTTCTTCGGTGAAATCTTCTTTGGCGTAAATGGCCTCCCGCTCCTTCTGTACCCCGTAGAGTTTGGGATACCCCATGATCACCGTGTCCTGGACGGTGAATTGCTCGAAGACAAAGTGATCCTGCTTGAGGACGGCGATCCGTTGACCGGGCGTAAGGGAAATCTCTCCCCGATCGTGTTCCATTTCGCCGGAGAGGATCTTGAGAAACGTAGACTTCCCCGCCCCGTTGGCCCCGATGACGCCGTAACAGTTTCCAGGGGTGAATTTAAGGTTAACATCCTTAAAAAGGATCCTTTCCCCAAATTTAAGGCTTATATCGCTGAGGGTTATCACTCATTTTATTCCTTGGGTGGGCCAGAGTCCCGGGGCTTTTTAAAAAAGCCGGTGATCCGGGCAAGCAGCCCTGGTTTTTCTTGCCTGGTCCCGGAGGGATGGGCAGTCTTCGGGACTTGTTCCGGGGGCCGTTTTCCCGGGGCGGGTTTTTCCCCGGTCCGGCCCGGTCTGGCCGGGACATTCCGTCCTCCCTGGCGCGGTTCGTTCTTTCGGCCTTCACTGGCCCGGGCCGGCGGGGGACTGCCGGCGGCGGACTCTTGCGGCCGGCGGCCACCCCGGCGTCCGCCGGGACGGTTGGACTTTTTGGGGGCGGTCGGTTCACCGCCTCCGGCTTCTCCGGCAGTATGGGGCTGCCGGTTCCCGGCACCTCCCGACTGCCGATCCCCGGGAGGCCGCCGGGAAGGGCGGGCCGGTCCGTCCTTCCGGCCAGGGCCGCCTGAAGCATCGTACTTCTCTTTATAAAAGGCCATCCGTTCATCAAAGGAAAGGTGGGAGAGTTCTCCCTGGGAAGTATCCTGCCTTCCCTTTTCACGATCCTGCCGGTCCTCGCGGGGCCTCCGGCCCGCTTCCCGGTTTCTGCCGGAGCCGGAAGCGCGGCCTTCCCCGGTCCTTCCCCCCTCCCGACGCCTCCGGTCGTCACGGCGCCTTTCCCCATCGTCGCGACGACCGTTGTACCGGTCGTCATGACGACGCTCGTCACGGCTGTCATTCCGGCCGTCATAGGAGTCGGTCCGAATCCGCATCCCCTGGCTTTTGTCCTGGCCGTAGAGATCTTCCCGGGCTATTTCAGCGAGGAGTTTTTTCCCGATATACCTTTCAATGGCGGGTAGCTCATAAACATCCTGTTCACTGACCAGGGTAATGGCCTTGCCGGTTTTGCCCGCCCGGGCGGTTCGGCCTATGCGGTGGACGTAATTTTCCGCTTCCACTGGGAGGTCGTAATTCACCACCAGGGCCAGGCCCTCAATGTCCAGTCCCCGGGCGGCCACATCGGTGGCCACGAGGAAGTGGATACGGCCGGCCTTAATATCGTCGATGATTTTGAGCCGCTTAACCTGGGGCAGGTCCCCGATGATAAATTCACACTCAATCCCGTTGAGCCGCAGCCGTTTAGCCACGATTTCCGCGTACCGCTTGGTATTGCAGAAAACAAGGGCGCTTTCGGGCTTATCTCGCTCCAGGATTCCCAGGAGGAGCCGCATCTTGTCGTCGCTGGGAACATGATAGAGGATCTGTTCCACCTCGTCCACGGTGACCGTTTCCGGGGCGATTTCGATTTCCAGGGGGGATTTGGTGTATTCCCAGGCGAGATTCTTGACCCAGGCGTTAAGGGTGGCGCTGAAAAGCATGGTTTGCCGGCGGTCCACCGGGGGCACCACCTTGATGAGCTTCCGCAAATCCGGGTAAAAGCCCATGTCGAACATCCGGTCCGCCTCGTCCAGCACCAGGAAGGCGATATCCATGAGGTTCATCTGACCGGAGCTGTTGAGATCGAGGACCCGGCCGGGGGTTCCCACGAGGATCTGCACGTGGTCCCTGAGACTTTGCTGCTGCTGGCCGTAGCCGACCCCGCCGTAGAAACTCCCCACCTTGAAGGGCAGGTACTTTCCGAGGAGCTTGGCCTCTTCCTCAACCTGGACGGCCAATTCCCTGGTGGGGACCATGATGATCGCCTTTTTCCCATGGAGGAGGGACTCGGTGAGCAGCCGCTGAAAAATAACCACCAAAAAAGCCGCGGTTTTCCCGGTCCCGGTCTGGGATTGGACGTAGAGATCGTGGCCGCCAAAGGCATTGGTCAGGACTTGCTCCTGAACCGGCATGCAGGAGATATATCCCGCATCCTCAAGCCCCCGCGCAAGGTCGGGGTGTAGGTTAAATTCTTTAAATTCCATATTGTTATATAGTTATACCTATTTTTTACGATTATGTGTAGAGGGGAAAAAGACATCGGAGTGATACTTGAGGAGCCCGGTTTTCTTACCGTTGGGCTGCCGCGATAAGGACCGCTGCCCGGTGATCGTAGGGAGATTCATCCCAATCGCCGTAGAGATCCACCGAGGAAAAACCCGTTTCCAGGAGGAGGGTCCGCAGTTCCGATGCGGCGTAGAGCCGCTGGGTAAAGGTCCGCTCGATCCGGCGCCCTTCCCGGATGAGAATCCACCGGTTTTGCAGGCTTCCCCAGGAGTCCAGGGGGGTATACCGGGTAAGGACCAGATATCCCGCCCGTTCGAACCAATCGGCCTCCACAAAATCCCGGACCGCGATCTCCTTACCCAGGGTTTCGATGATAAAAACCCCTCCGGGCTTCAGGGAATCGTAGACGTTTTTTACCATGAGGCGGTCGTCCCGAGGATCTTCGAAATAGCCGAAGGAAATGTAGAGGTTCACCGCCGCGTCAAAAGCGCCGGGCCGTTTAAAGGAACGGGCATCGGCATGGACAAATTCAATGTCCAGGCTTTCGTAGGCCGCATCCTCCCGGGCCGTGGCGAGGTAGGTTTCGGTGATATCCACCCCGGTAGGACAAAAGCCCCTCCGGGCCAATTCCAGGGTGATCCGTCCGAATCCGCAACAAAGATCCAGTACCCGGGGCGGGCCTCTCGGGGGAAGCTCCTGAGTTTCGTCATAAAGAGCGAGCCTTGCCAATCGGGTAACCCCGTCGGCAACTGTGGGGACCTCGCTCCACCGCTTTGCGTCAAACATGATGGGAGCATATTCTTGCCAGAAGGTTTTATCTAAAAACCATTCTTGTTTTAAATCCATGGTTTCTGTCCGTCCTGTTTGGTACTTGTTCCAAAACTAGAATTTTAGAACAAGCCCTGGTATTGTTTTATTGACCCGGTGAGTCAATTATACCATATTTATAAGTATGACGGCTATTTTTAATATGAAACGGATCCCTTGGATCCTCCCGGTGTTATCCCTGGTGTTCATCGCCTGTGCTGGGGGCCCCAAAAGTACCGCTCTCCAGAAAGGTCCTATGGCTCAAACCGCCCCTTATGAGGCGTTTGTCTTGAATACGGAAACCGTACTCCTCCCCGATTTGGGCAAAAAAAGCCCCCGGATGGAATTATCCCTCATCCTGCTGGATCCCGCGGGGGATGATCTGCTGCAAGGCTTCCTCTATGATGGCGCAAAGCCCGAAGACTACGTGAATGACCTTATCCAGACATACACCGATTTTTACCGTGAGATCCTTGCCATGCGGGATGAGGGCGAGGAGCCCCCTGCCGCGCTCTTAGCCTGGAGCCACAAGGAAAGCCATAGGGTCCACACCTATTCCCGGCTGCAGGTAATTGCCCGGACTAAGGAGTATTATTCAGGGGGCGCCCACGGCATGCGGGAAAAAAACTATTGGGTGATCGATTTAGTTGAAAAAAAACAGATCCAGCTCGGGGACCTCTTCCTGGAAGGGACCGAGGCGGTTCTTCAAACCCATATCGAGGACGCCTTACGGGTTTATTCGGATCTGGAACCGGGGGTTCCCCTCTCCAGGGGGTATTATTTTAATGATTCGGTGGAAGTCGGGGACTTTTTCCTTGCCCCTCAGGGTATTGGATTTCATTGGAATCCCTATGAGATAGCCCCCTATTCAGTGGGTCCGGTGAAAATAACCCTCCCCTATGAGGAGATCGGGGACTTATTGAGTCCCCGGGGAAAGTTTCTCATTTCCCAATTTAATTGAGGTTGAGGCGGTTTCAACAAGCGCTCAAGGCCCTCCCCAATATGTTCCGATAATAAATTGAGGCTTTTCACCCCCCGGTTGGCTTTAAAAAGTCCTCAATTATTCATCGGCGATGTATATATAAGGGAGGTTTTGAATGAAACGGTATTATATTAAAACTCAGATCGGCAGGATTGAATATTTTGATATCCTCGGTGAAAACGAGACCGAATACCGGATACGGCTTACCAAGATACATGACGGGTATGAAAAAATGATAGAAGATACCATGCCCCGGGACCTTTTTACGGTATGCCTGAAAACAGGCTATATCTATGAACTGGAAGAGACTGCTTCATCGGTGGCGTAGGAGCCGTTTTTATTCGATGGGGGTTTAATACCCTCTGTACGTTCCCACGTGCGAGCTTTGGGGCGGTTCAATTCCCTCTCGATGATGGCGAGGTTGGTTGATTGGAAGGCCGGGGTCCATACCCCGGAGCTTGCTCCTGGGTTCTTCATGTGGCCTATCGGGAGGATGGGGCGCGCATCAAGGCGGGGGAAGCACCGGAGCACTGGACCTGTTTCCGCAAGATAGCGGTTACTCTTTCATTCGTGCCGAAGGGGTTTGATACCCTCTGCACGCTTTCGCGTGCGAGCTTCAGGGCGAGGTTGTTGATTGGAAGGCCGGGGTCCATACCCCGGAGCTTGCTCCTGGGTTCTTCATTTGAGGCAGCGCGACGGGAGCCCCAACGATGGCCGCCATACGGGATTGATGCGTCAGGGCGTCCGTAAGGCGGACTGCGCCCTCCTACGCCCTCTGCGCACCCCTCCCCGCCGGCCGGATGCCGGCGGGGAGGGGCGCTTCAGCGCTTGGGGTGGGAACTTGCCCCCACCCTTTGGGTCGCCTGCGGCCCCGGGGGAGGGGGAATACTCTTTGGGTGGGGCTTGTTCATAAAAGAACCGGGGGGTATAGTGGTTATATGAATACGGTTGTTTTAAACGCGGCGGACCTGGACGGGTTCCTTACCGAGGCCGACAGGACGTGTATTTCCCGGATGGATGAATTTTACCGTCATGTGATGACCTGCTTTACCCTGCTTTCCACCACGAGATCCGGGGCGGAACGGCGGCGGGAGGAGGAGAAACTCATCGGGCTGTACAATGAGATGGGGGACCGTATGCGGGAAATCTGCAGCGAGGAGGCCGGCATCCAGGTGTATTCCTTCCGTACCCCCCACGAGAGCCATGCGGAAGCGTCCCGGCTCATTGCCAAACTCCGGGACGTCCAGACCGAGCGGGAGGAATTTGTTTACTATATCCAGCGGGCCTACGAAATGCTTTTTAACCTGGCCTATGGGGGAAGCGCCGGGACAAACAAAAATTACCTGATTGTAAAAACCCCGGTAACTATGCCGGTCCAAAATTACGCGGTTCATAAAATAACCAACATTGACGATAAAATCGAAAATACCGTGATGTGCGTGATGCTCCGGGGGGCGCTCCTCCCCTCCATGATTATGTCCAAGGAGATCGAGGAATATTCCTCCCATGCCCACGTAACCCCCTTTGCCCTGTTCAGGATCCGGCGGGACGATACCAAACATGAAAACGATATGGAGTATATCCTGGATTTGGACCGGTCCTTCTTTAATCCGGATAAGCTTGACGGCAAGGACCTTATTTTCGCGGATCCCATGAACGCCACCGGGGGGAGCCTCGTCACGGTGGTAAAATACCTTCTGGATCAGGGGATCAAGCCTAAATCGGTCCAGTTCTTCAACGTCATTGCCGCCCTGAAAGGCGCCCTGCGGGCGGTCAGGGCCCTGGATAACTGCCAGGTCTTTACCCTCTGGATGGACCCGGTTTTGAATGAGGCGGCCTATATCATGCCGGGTTTGGGGGACGCCGGGGACCGGATCAACGGCCGGGACGTGGAAGACCGTCCCCGGAATATCATGCAGCTCGTCGCGGACTATGGCTCCAATATTGCCCGTCTTTACCGGGCGCAGCTCCGCGAAATAGAGGATACGGTCCTCAATACCCCTAAATGAATATGAAACCTCCCCTTCTATTAGTAGGCTGTTTTGTTTTTTCCGGATTTCTTCTTTCCTGTATGACGGCGGCCCGGGCCGCTAAGGCGGAGGAATATTATGCCCTGGGCATGGCCTATTTTGATTTGGGCCGGTATACGGAAGCGGAACGGTGGTTAAGCCAGGCCAGGACTCTGGACAAGACCAAACTGGCGTCGGAATACAATTTAGGGCGGATAGCCTTTGAAACGGGCAGGTATGAGGAGGCGGTAAAACTTTTTGAGGGCGTCCTTGAAAAGGATCCGGATAATGTGATGGCCCTCAAGGCCGCAGCCTACGGCAGGATTAAGACCGGTGAATTTGACGAGGCCGAAGCTTTGTACGAACGGGTCCTTTTGCTTTCGCCCGAAAGCGCCGATGATGGCTATAATTATGCCCTGGTCCTCAACGCCATAAACAAACCGGAAAAAGCGGAAGAAGTTTTATCAAAATACCCCTATGCCCTGTTGGATAATAAGGATATTCTGCTCCTTTACGCCCGGTCCCAGGGGGCGCAGCACAAACCGGAGGCGGTGGATAGTTATAGCCAGTGGCTTACCAACAATAGTGATCCCCAGGCACAGTATGAATTTGCCCTGGTCCTGGAAGAAAACGGGCTATATGCTCGGTCTCTGGAAGAATACCGGAAACTGTTGGCCCTGCTTCCCAGTGACCGGACCGCCGATTCCGGCGGCGCTTCCACCGCAAGCGGGCTGCGGAGATCCGCCATACAATTCTCCATCGCCCGGCTGCTCCTTACCGCGGATGCTGAAAACCCCCAGGGCGTTACCGAACTTGAGCTGGCCGTTTCCGAAGGTTTTTCCGATACCGAGGCGTTGACCAAACTCTTGGACGATGAAAAGATCCTTTCTTCCGCGAAAGACGCGATCCGTAAAATAATTAACGACTTAAAAAGCACTACCCGGGATACAAGTACTAACGGTGGTACCGCCGATACCGCCACCGGTACCGATGAAGGGATATGATAGTTTCGATGATACAGATCCTATTTGAAATTCCCGGGGTGGATAATATCAAAGAAAAGCGCCGGGTGATACGATCGATTAAAGAAAAGCTGCAGCACCGTTTTCATATGAGCGCCGCCGAGGTGGATCTGCAGGATTCCCTTTCCTTTGCCCAAATCGGCGGGGCGCTGGTTTCTAATTCCAGAACCTTCGGGGAAACGGTACTGCATAAGGCCTTTGAGATGATAGAACAGGACCTTCCGGTCCGAATCCAGGACGTGTCTATCTATTCTGAAGAATTTTAACCGGAGGTATCCATGGAAAAAAAGAGGATGTTTGGTACGATGCGGGGGCTGTTTCATCGCCGCGTTTTTTGGGGAAACCGGGGGCGCACCTGCCGTTTCCTTGGATTGGGTTTACTGGTGTTTTTTTTCAGTTCCTGTATTGGGATACGGACGAATATTACCATCCGAGAGAACGGCGCGGGTACCCTGGAACTCGAATACCGGATCTCCCGGATAGCGGACTCCCTGGGAAAACTCGACGGGAACGAGGGATGGCTTACCCTGCCCGTAGGCAGGGCGGATTTTGAACGGACCGTCAGCCGGATTGACGGCCTCCGCCTGGCTTCTTTTTCCTCGGCGGAAGATGAAAAAGACCGGGTGGTACAGGTTAAAGTGGATTTTTCCAACCCCGAAGCCCTGAGCGCTTTTTTGGACGCCTCGGGGCAGCGGAGCCGTTTGACCCGGGAGAAAGAAAAATATCGCCTTTCCCTGACCCTGGGAGGGGGCGGGGGCGCCCTGGAACAGGACCCGGAGCTTTTGGAATTGACCGGGGAGGTTTTTCTCGGCTATGCCCTGGAATTCGGCCTTACCCTTCCCCGGGATGCGATCCTTATTTTGGCGGACCCCACGGGGAAAGAGATCAACACCCCTCCGGTGGGGGATCTCCTTTGGAATGGACGGAACATCCGGTTTTCCGCCCCTATGGCGGCCCTGCTCCGATCAAAGGAACCGGTTTTTATGGAGATCCTCTGGTAAGTGGGGCCTTCAGGTTCCTCAGTCTTCATCGAACCCGATGGGTATGGTTCGTTTAACCCGTAATACGTAATCGTCCCCGGCCGGGGGCGGACCGGAGTCAAGGGAAGGATCGTACCGGGTATAGAGGGCCTCCACCCGGAGGAAGCCGGAAAAGGTCCGGGGAAGTACCATATTGGTAGCGAAGGGATTGGGAGGGTTTTCTCCCAGGATGAATTCCAGGGTGGCTTCCAGGGGAGAATCCACGGTTTCTTTATGGATAAAGGGCATGGATGCCGCGTATATGGGCTGCGGATCCCTGGTCGAATCCAGATACAGGTCAAACCGGACCGGGTTTTCCCGGGCCTGGAGCTTAATTTCCAGGATCCGCCGGGCCAGAAAACTTCTGCTCGAAATCGTAACGTTTAAAATTGCCGGATTATCCGGACTTTCCATCACCGCCCGCCGTACCGGATTTCGAGGCGGTTCTAAAGACAGGTTATATACATAAAACGTCAACGCTCCCATACATCCCGCCAGCATAATGGACCGGGACACCAGTGCCAGGAAGGGGGGCTGAGGCTTTTTTCGTCCCGCCGCCAGGGCCGCGGCTCGTTTAAAGATAAGTACCGGCGGTAAGGACATGACGGCGATGAAAAGGATGATCCAGACATGGCGGGACTGGTTCAACATCGGAAGTCCGGTCCTGACCGCCCCCATACTGGTAAACACAATCCCCGCTATTTGCAGGGGAATGATCAGGGCGATACCGTATACCGGCAGGGAGAAGGGGAGCCGGGCGGCTAAAACCGTAAAAAGAAAAGCCCAAACAAAGGAGGGGATAAAGGTAAGGTCTAAAAACACGGCGATCAGCGTTCCGAGGATTACCAGAATGACCGCGGCGTTTCCATAAAAATTAGCCCGCCGGGGTATTTTCAGCCGATCAAAAAGGGGATCTATCAAGGAAAAGAGGGTCAGGGCCATACAGAAGGTAAAAATTATTCCCCCGTAGTATATAGTATCCTGGGGAAGGGCAAACCGGTTTAAGAGGGAGCTGAAAAACAACTCCGCCCCCTCAAGGGCTAAAAACAGCATGATAAAAAGGACCCCAATCACCCAGGAACGGCGGAAGAATATCCGCCATTGGATTATCATCATCCTCCGCAATACAATAGAATAAATAAGAAAAATAAAAGAAACCAGGCCGCATAAGGACCATAAGGTCACCACGGTGGTTAATTCCGGAACGAAAATGGTGGTATTCCCGAATTGGAAGATCAAATAATGATAATCCAGATTTTCCGTTGAAAAGTCCAGGGAATTCCCATATCCCAGGAGCAGCTCCCCCAGGGTTTTCGCCGGCACCGGTTTCCCCGCCGTTCCCCGGTTTCCCTCAAAGTATAAGGAGGGGATGCCGTAGGCCAGGGAAGAAGCCAGCGCCGGCGGCCCCTCCACAAAGCCTAGTTTGTAAAGTTCATTGGACTTAACCGCAAAGGTGAAGGGAACCCCAAAGGAAGCGCACAGAGCGGGAATCGGCTGCAGCAGGCTGAGGGGGGCCAGGGTCATCCTTCCGCCGTGGTGGACGGTTATTTTTTCAGGGGGGGCGTAAAAATCCGCGTAGAGCATCACCGTGTTTTCAGGATTTTCCGGAAGGGCCAAAAGATCTTCGAGCCCCGTATGGAAGCCCTTCCGCTCCCCCGGAGGTAAGCGGGACGGTTCATCCCCCAAAAAGGCGACCCACATTGCCCGGTTTAAATCCCCTTCCCGGGCCTTTTTGATCAAGGCCAGTCCCGCTTCAAGACCATAGGGGAAGCCCTCTCCCGGATCATCTTCGGAACAGAGGGGTATGGCCAGGACAAAGAGCCCCGCGTCCGGTTCGGTTCCCTCTTCCGGGGAAAGATACACCACCAGGGATGAACCGAATCCTCCGTATTCGGAAAACAGGGGCCTCTCCTCAAAGGGAATCCCCTCTTCGGTAAGGCGTCGGCTCAGTTCAAAATACCGAGAAGCTTCCAAAGGGGATCCTCCGCTTCCCCCCGCTTCCTCCGAAAAAACGCCTCCGGGTGCGAGAAAAAAGATAAAAATCAGGAAAAGCCCGATTGCATTCACTGTTTAAAGATAGTCCCATCCAGGGAGGCTATCAAGTCCCACTCCATCCCCCCGGAGGTAACCGTTGTCGGCACGGCCCTGGTCGAAGCCCCTGGGAGGCCTCCGTCTGTGTTGGGAATGGGGGCTCTGCCCCAAGCCCTCGGCGGGTGGCGAAGTTCCCCAGAGGGAACCTTTGTTAAAATAGGTAAA
>JAITEG010000200.1 GCA_031282145.1 Spirochaetaceae bacterium
TCATTTCTTCCGTTGTGGGAATCCGGGGGCTGTGAATGTCGTACACGCCGGGCCCTACTTCACCTTGGTAATGAAAACGGCTAAAAGCGTCCAAAAGCTCCATGCCGCTGCGGCTGGATTCAATGAGGACCTGGATTTTTCCGCGCCTACGGATAAAACCCCGCATATCCGGTTTCATTCGGTTTCAACCCATGACGAGGGACACGGACGGATAGAAGACCGGGATTACGCGGTCAATGATGATGTGGGATGGCTGAGAGCACGACATCCTGATTGGCAGACGATACGGAGCATAGGGGTCGTGGAATCGAGCCGTGAGGTGAAGGGGGAGACCACGGTGGAACGGCGTCTTTATATATCCAGTCTGCCGGCAGACGAACCGCGTTTGCCAAAGCGGTTCGTTCCCATTGGGGAATAGAAAACTCCTTACATTATGTGTTGGACGTTGCGTTTGGAGAAGACGGTTCCCGATTACGCAAGGACAAGGGGCCTGAAAACATGGCGACAGTGAGGAAGCTGGCATTAACGGTGGCCCGTGCGGATACCGAAACGAAGAGTAGTATCATCGGGCGGCGGAAACAGATGGCGTGGTCGAATGACTATCTTGAACGGTTGCTTTTTCAATCTCCCTTCGCCTCTGGTTCAGGGTAATTTATATGCGCTCGCCCTGGGACGCTATTGACAGTCTATTCGAAATTAGTATATATTTCCTATGATATTACTAGGAGATATAATGAAGGATCATCCACAAGATTTCTCTAAATTGGGCGAGCAAACCAAAGCGGTCCATGCCGGGGAATTTCCGGACCCCGTTACCGGCGCTTCATCGCCGAATCTGGTTATGTCCACGACCTTTGTAGTGGACGCCGATACGACCTTTTCGGTTGAAGGTATGGGGGAGGATGATCCCTTTGTATACACCCGCTGGGGCAACCCTACCATACGGCAGTTGGAGGAAAAACTTGCCGTTTTGGAAGACGCCGAAACCGCCGTTGTTTTTGCCAGCGGTATGAGCGCCGCCACTGCCCTCCTGCTCCATACCCTCAAGGCCGGGGACAGGGCTGTCATAAGCGACGTTGCCTACGCGGCGGTGGCTGAAGCAACCAATGAACTTTTCCCCGGCCTCGGAATAGTCATCACCAAGGTTGACACTTCGGATCCGGACGCGCTGGCGGCGGCGGTAACACCGGGTGTAAAACTGGTCTACATCGAGACACCCTGTAACCCCCTGTTACGGATCACCGACATTGGGGCCGCTGCGGAGACCGCCCACAAAGCAGGAGCCCGCTTGGCGGTGGATTCAACATTTGCGACCCCTGTCGCTACCAAGCCTTTGCGGCTCGGCGCGGATTTCGTCATTCACTCGTTGACAAAATATATCGGCGGTCATGGCGATGCTTTGGGCGGGGTTTTGCTGGGCAAGGCCGCGGACCTGGTTCCGTTGCGCAAAAGAACTTCGATCCGTCTGGGGGGGACCATAAGCCCCTTCAACGCCTGGCTTATTCTGAGGGGCCTTGCGACCCTGCCGCTCCGCATGAAGGCCCATGAAGAAAACGCTCTGAAAGTTGCCCGCTATCTTGAAACAAACCCGAAGGTAACGCGGGTGATCTACCCTGGTCTTCCCTCCCACCTCCAGCACGATCTGGCAAAACGCCAGATGAAAAATTTTTCCGGCATGATAAGCTTTCAAACCGGGAGGGGAAAGGAAACCGCCCGGCGTCTTGCGGAAAAACTGCGGATCATCCACTATGCCGTTTCCCTGGGGCATCACCGTTCTCTCATCTTCTACCTTCATACAGAAGAACTGCTCGCCACATCGTTCAAACTGGCAACGCAGAAGCAACTTGATTCCTGGAAAGCCTTTGCGGGAGACGGCATATTCCGCTTATCTGTTGGCCTTGAAGACGCGGATGATTTAATTGCCGATTTGGAACAGGCGTTAAAGTAGGCAGCTACCTGTTTTATCATTTTATATTGTTACGCATCTTTATACAGAGCATGGCAAAACCAGAAGATAGATCCTCTTTTTGCACAACAACATTTTCAGGAACGATAAGTTTTCTGTTGGTAAAATTCCATATCCCCTCTATTCCTGATTTTACAAGAATATCCGCCGTCTCCTGGGCATAAGACGAGGGGACCGTTAATATGGCTATTTTTATTCCAAAATTGCGGATTTGAATATCCAGGGAGCCAGCATTCATAATTCTAACCCCGTGAATGGTAGCGCCTATTTTTTTCCGGTCGTTATCGAATGCCGCCATGATGTTAAGGCCATGGAGATTGAATGCCTGATACCCAAGCAGGGCGGAGCCAAGATTACCTACGCCTACAAGGGCAGCGTCCTGTATATTATTCCAGCCCAGGTAATATTCGATAGCGGTGATAAGCGGCTCAATGAGATACCCCTTTCTTGGCTTTCCCAATATACCGGTTATGGCTAAATCTTTTCGGACCTGAATGGATTCCAGATTGAGTTCCTGGGCTATGCGAGTACCGGAGATATAGTCCTCCCCTTCTTCCTGGACATCACGAATAATGTTAAGATAAGAAGGCAGTCTGCGCACTGAAGGGGCGGC
The DNA here is from genome assembly GCA_031282145.1 of Spirochaetaceae bacterium. Classification (GTDB taxonomy): domain Bacteria; phylum Spirochaetota; class Spirochaetia; order Treponematales; family Breznakiellaceae; genus JAIRMO01. The sequence continues at coordinate 2,580 of JAITEG010000200.1, forward strand.
GGTAACTTTCTTTTTTTCCATAATACTTACCATACAATAATTCTATATCGATTAAAAGTCAAATATCTTTCCGAAGCCTTGGTTCAAGTTCTGAAATAAAAAAATCACTGGCCCTCTCCGCATCTATACAGTGATGTTCCCCATTTACCACAATAGCTACCCCGGGGGATTGGCATAACTTCATACAAAAACCAGATTTGAAGATGATCCTGTCGTGGAGAGATTTTTCCTCAATGAGCTGCTGGAATGTCTGAATGACATTATAGGCCCCCTTGATGTGGCAGGCGCTGCCGATACAAACGGTCACTTCAAGCATGGATATTCCCCTTTGCATAGTCTACGTGTAGAAGTTCATGTACCCGGCCTTTTAAAAGATCATTATAGAGATTCATCATCAGGGGATTTTCTTCTGACCGTTTGATATTGCAGAGTTTGTCCGCGGAGTAAAGGCTTCTGCCCCGTTCATCTTTTACCGTGGAAACCGCCGCTGGCTGTCCCGCCCCTGAAACACAACCGCCGGGACAGGCCATTACTTCCACAAAATCAAACTGGTAGTCTTGTTCCCCGGATTTTATTTTTTCAATAAGATCCGAAGCGTTTTTAAGGCCGCTTACCATAGCGATCTTCACCTCCCGTTCTCCCAGGGTAATACTCGTGATCTTTATTCCCTCCATGCCCCTTACCCCATGGTAGCTGAGACTCTGAAGCGCGGCGGCGGATTTATCTGAAGAAATCCTCCGCAATACCGCTTCGGTAACGCCGCCTGAAACGCCAAAAATAACACCGGCACCGCTTTGGGTTCCAAAGGGCATATCTACCGCCTCCGGTTCAAGTTCATTAAAGATGATTCCCGATTCGCGGATCATTCTGATAAGTTCCTGGGTGGTAAGAACATAGTCTACATATTGCTCGTTTTGGTTTCGCCTGAACTCGGGCCGGGCGGCTTCAAACTTCTTGGCGGTACAGGGCATAATAGCCACATGAACATGAGGGCGGCTTGAGATGCGGCTTGTTTCTTCCTTAATTACCGCCGCGAACATCTGCATGGGAGAACGGGTGGTTGAAATGTGGGGAAGCAGCTCGGGGTAATTTTTTTCGGCATACTGTATCCATGCAGGACAGCAGGATGTAAAGAGGGGCAGCTTCCAGGTTTCCTGCTTCCCAAGGCGTTTGAGTAATTCGTTGGCCTCCTCCAGTACCGTAAGATCCGCGCCAGTGGCGGTATCAAAAATTTCATCAAAACCGAGTCTGCGTAGAGCCGCGATAATAAGGCCGATGGTGTTCTCGTTACGATGGAGTCCCAGTTCCCTGCCTACCGCCACCCTGACTGCCGGGGCGATCTGGCAACTTACTTTTACGTTCCTGTCATCCAGGGCAGCCCAGACACCAGCGGTGTCATTTTTTACCACAATAGCACCGGTGGGACAAACTGCGGCGCATTGGCCGCAGCCCACACAGTTTGATTCGGACATGGTTTTTCCGAATACGGTGCTTACCTTCATATCCGATCCCCGGTGGACGAAATCGATGGCTCCTACGGCCTGAATCTCGTTACACATACGTACACAGTCGCCGCATAGGATACATTTACTTTCGTCTCTGGTAATGCACAGGGATGAATTATCTATTTTTGGTTCCGCCGCGGTATTGGGAAAACGCACACCCTGAATATTGAAACGCCCCGCTAATCCCTGGAGCTTACATCTTCCGCTGTTTCCACAAGTGGTACAGTCCCGACAGTGATTTGCCAGGAGCAGTTCCAGAATAACCCTGCGATATTTCCGCAGGCGTTCGGTATTAACCTTGATCTTCATACCCGCCCTGGGAGGCGTTGAACAGGCCGACTCAAGTCCTCCCCTCTCGGTTTCTATCATACACATCCGGCAGGCCCCGTAAATCGAAAGTTCCGAATGATAACAAAAGGTCGGGAGGTCGATCCCTGCCTTGCGGATTAGCGAGAGAATATTTTTCTCCCCGTTGATCTCTACCGGAATTCCGTCGATAGTCATGTATTCTCTTGTCTGACTTCTTGCTTCCATAATCAGCTAGCCTCCTTGATTGCGTTGAAAGGACAGGTCTCGATACAGGCCTCGCATTTGATACATTTTATTCCATCGATTACAAAGGCTTGTTTCGCCGTACCGCTTATTGCCTCCACAGGGCAGACCTTAGAGCATTTGGAACAACCCTTACACAAGGCCGGATCAATATGTATTCTTTTAAGCTTTTGACAACTACCCGCAGGACAGCGTTTTTCGTAGATGTGGGCTTCATATTCGTTTCGGAAATTTTTGATGGTACTTAACACCGGGAAGGCAGCGGTTTTTCCCAGGCCGCAAAGGGCAGTGGCGGAAATAGTGTCCGCCAGTTCCAGGAGCATCTCTATATCTCCTTCCCGGCCTTCCCCGAAAGTGAGCCGTTCCAGAATGGCGAGCATACGTTTGGTTCCCTCCCGGCAGGGGACGCACTTGCCGCAGGATTCGTTTTGAGTAAAGTTCATGAAGAACCGGGCGATCTCCACCATGCAGGTACGGTCGTCCATGACCACGAGGCCCCCCGAACCGATCATGGCCCCCGCTCTTTTCAGGGAATCAAAATCCATGGGCAGGTCAAGATCATCTTTGGTGAGGCAGCCTCCGGAAGGTCCGCCGATCTGCACTGCCTTGAATTGTCCCGGCCCTCCGTTAGGGCCCGCCTTCATGCCGCCCCCCACGGCAAAGATAACTTCCCTGAGGGTGGTTCCCATGGGCACTTCGATGAGGCCGGTATTTTCTATGTTGCCCGTCAGGGCGAAAGCTTTGGTTCCGGGGCTGTTCTCCGGCCCTATGGTTCGGTACCAAGCCGCCCCCCGGCTGATGATAAGGGGAATGTTGGCAAAGGTTTCTACATTGTTCAACACCGTCGGCTTTTCAAAGAGGCCCTGTTCCACAGTCCTGGGGGGCTTGACCCGGGGCATGCCCCGCTTGCCTTCGATAGATGCGGTAAGGGCGCTTCCCTCGCCGCAGACGAAAGCCCCGGCCCCCCGGTTGATATGCAGGTTGAAACTGAAATCGCTGCCGAGGATATGTTCTCCCAGAAGCCCGAATTCCCGCATCTGGGCGATAGCGGTCTTGAGACGGCTTACCGCCATGGGATATTCGGCCCGGACATAGATGTACCCTTCGGAGGCGCCGCAGGCAAGGCCAGCAATCAACATCCCTTCTATCATCCGGTGGGGGTCTCCCTCCATGACGCTGCGATCCATGAAAGCGCCGGGGTCCCCTTCGTCTCCGTTACAGACAACGTACTTTTGCCCGGCCTTTTGGTGTTTGACCTGGGACCATTTGCGCCCCGCGGGAAATCCGCCTCCTCCCCGGCCCCTTAGGTTGGATTCGCTTATCTCCGCGATGATTTCGTCGGCGCTCATCTCAAAAAGCGCCTTTTCAAAGGCGGCGTAGCCCCCCACCGCCAGGTACTCCTTAATAGAAGTGGCGTCAATCTGGCCGCAGTGTTCCAGCACCAGACGGGTTTGTTTTTCGTAAAAGGGAATAGCGTTTCTTTTCGCGAAGCGCTTGTCTCCCCTGTAGACAAGCCGTTCAATCACCTCGTCCTGTTCAATGGTTCTTTCGACAATTTCCCCGCAATCCTCAAGGCGCACCCTGGTGTACAGAAGACCTTCCGGCTCAATAAGCGCCAGGGGTCCCAATTCGCAAAAACCGTGGCAACCGCTCCGCTTTATTCCCACCGGATGCAGCGGCGCAGCTTTCCCCTCCGTTTTTAATTCCACCGAACAGGGGATATTTCTTTCGCCCATCAGTTTGACAAGCTCCTCGTAAATCGCAAGGGATCCCGAAGATATGCAGCCCGTTCCCGCGCAGATGAAAATTTTTTTCTTTTCCGCCCGCAAAGACGCCTCGTAGACATCCCTGATCTTTTTAAGTTCCTCTCTTGTGGCCAGCATTGCGATTTCCTTTATTCTGCCAGGCAGGTTTGTAGTTCCTGTAAAAGAGTTTCCGCTTTTTCAGGGGTCATTGCCGGGTATACCTTGTCGTTCACGGTGATGACCGGCGCCAGCCCGCAGGCTCCGAGGCAGGATACCGTTTCAACGGTAAAGCCCAAATCGCCGGTGGTTGCCCTGGTTTCGGAAAGATCCAATAGTTTTCTGAGTTTGTTTAAAATAGGAATGGATTTTCTCACATGACAGGCGGTTCCATCGCACACCTTTATAATGTACTTGCCCTTGGGTTCAAGGGAAAAGTTTTCATAAAAGGTTGCTACCCCGTAAATCCGGGCTTCGCTTACCTTGAGCTTTTTCGCTACATAGGGAAAAAGCTCGGAGGGTAAATAATTATATTTTTCCTGCACTCCCTGTAGAATAGGAATAATGGCGCTGGACCTGCATCCCGCCTCATCGATGATGGCGTCAAGCGCCCCGTAATCAAAAATCATTTTCACAAAACCTCCAATTCATTGTTTCTAAAAATAACTTACCTTTATTTGTTTCCCCATTGCCTTGAGGCAGGAAGCCAGTTCTTCCACTAACCGCATTTTTATATTAAATCCAATGGGAAGGTCCGGGTTTTGATGCGCGGGATTTACGGCCTTCCCAACATAAAAATTAATATCCGTAGCTTCTTCAAACAAAAGTCGGGCGATCAGGCTGGCCCCGTCCTTTCCGTAGTTCCAGTGGGCATAATTTTCATTGTCTTTGTTGTAATCCCTGGCATAGTCCAATACTCTGTTAATGGTAATTACTCCTTCGGTTACCACATCTACACCTTCGATTGACGCTACGGGGGGAATATCGGGATCGATATACCGGGGTATGCCGGTTAAAAGGGGTTTACCCAAAAATTGCGCCGCCAGGCTTGAGGTAGTTCCACCGCAGACAATATGTTTGCCTTCTTTGGCGAAAAAAAGAGCCATCATTTTCTGTACCTCCGAAGGCTTTTCGGGAGGCCCTATCAAAAGATTGATCGGCTGACGACGGCGTATTTTCACGGTACATATAGTCGTATCGTCCCCTGGTTCCCCGCCATATAGGGAATAACACTTGTTGAGCAGTATAGAACTCAGGGTCTTGGCGGTGTACTTCTGCTCATAGGCTTCTTCTATAAAACTGATAATATCTTCCCGCAGCCAGCCAAAGTTGAGGCTTTTACCAATACCTGCATGAATGACACCGTCACTGATAGCAATAAACGTATCATCCTCACGGACCTTGAGGCGGGTTTTATAAATCTTTTTTTTACCTATTGTTTCGGTGATTGTTGTATAAGGAAAATTTTTTCCGTGCCGCAACAGTATCACTTGGGGGTTGTCGTATTGTATGATCTCAGCATCAAGATTCTCGGTAATTCTGATAATAGTGAAGGTGGAATAGGCCATTTCTCTGATTTTGCATACCGGTAAAGTGGCAGCGATAGTAACAACACAGTCTTCAACGGTTAGAGAGTTGGCCATCATGGTAGCTATAATTTTTGCGGTGAGAGTGGAGAGAATACTTGCCTTAACCCCGCTTCCAAGCCCATCGGCAAGAACAGCGATGGTAAACCCCTGGACATCTTCTCCCCAGGACGAATGAACTACCTCGACATGATCCCCGCAGAGCAGTTCGTCTTTTTTGTTAAGGCTGAGGTAACCCACATCGGTACAGAGATTATTCACCGGTCCTCCCGCAACACGCTTTCCTTGAGCTTGGTCAGCGCTATTTTAGTTTCCGCCGTAGTCTCTCCCAGAAGGGAAGCGATTTCCTGAACCGATGTCATCTGCTTTTCGATAACCTTATCGGTTATCTCAATGGTTTTTCGGGTAAATTCTTCCCTTGATTCCTTGCGTTGTTCATCATTGGTTATGTCCCGCATGATACAGATAATGATACGGTAACTTTTATCAAAAATAACTGTTTCTTCAATGTGTTTTTTGTAATCCGGCAGATATAGGTGTTTGTTGTAGATATTTTTTTCTTCCTGAATCACCTCAAGAAATGGAGCGGGGTCCAGAAGCCGTACAACCTGATCTCCCAGAATATTTGCGGGTGTTATGTTAAACAGTTTACAGGCTGCGGCATTTATTTGCTGTACTTCCATGGTCTCGTTAAGTACAATGATGCCATTAGGGGTATTTTTGATGATATTGTCGGAAAATGATTCGGCTTTTTCGACAAGATAGGGAAGGCACATATAGAGATCGGCCTTTTCTTCCAGAACCGCCCTGGCTTTGTCCCGGCAGGTATTGTAACCACAGGTTCCGCAGTTCAGTTCCTGTTCCGGTTTTGTTTTGCCCAGTTTCCGCAGTACCTCAAGAATAGCGTTTTCCCCTAAATGGATTTTACGTTTGTGCAGAGTTACAATATTTTTCCGCATTGTTTCGACAGAATACATTTCGGCCTCAAAATCCTTTTCTCCGGCGTAACGGGCTATGGCTGTAAAACTACTTACCGGAGCAAATTTTCGTTCCCCGTTTTTTCCCCTGCTCATTACCGGTCCTCCGGTACAGCTTCCCGCGCAGGCGGACATTTCAATAAAACACTTTGTCAATTTTCCCCGGGCAATGTCTTCAATAGCGGCGATACAATTTTCTATTCCGTCTATAGAGAAATAGGTATAATCTATCCGTGGTTTTTTCATGCTTTTAAGTATTCCCCCACTAACCGGGAAAAACCGGGTCAGGCCCCGGCCGCTTTTTTCTTCCCCGGACTTTCCGTCCGATGTTTCTTCAATGGCGATATGCTTTTTAGCCATCCAGAGCGATAACTCCTCAAAGGTAAGAACACAGTCGGTAAAACCGGCATAAGTTTCAGCTTCCGCCTTTTTTGAGATGCAGGGGCCGATAAAAACGGTTTTGGCGTTGCTATGACGGCGTTTTAGGTCCATACAATGGGCCAGCATGGGAGAAAGAACCGGGGCAAGGGAAGGCAAGACTTCGGGGTAATATTTCTGGATAAGCTGATTGACACTATGGCAACAGGAACTGATAATCACATCTTGGCACCCCTCCTGAATCATTTGATCATATTGGCGCTTGACCATAGTTGCGCCTATGGCTGTTTCTTCCACCCCGGTAAATCCGAGTTTTTTGAGGGACCCTGTTATGGCGGTCAGCGTATAACCCTGTCCTGTTTTTTCATTGATATAATTTGCAATAAAGGAAGGAGCCAGACTGACAAAAACTTCCGCACCGCTTTGTATCAGCGCTTCGGCTTTGTCTGTGTCGTCCCGAATCTCTTTTGCGTTCTGGGGGCATACCACAAAACAATTTCCGCAGAGTATGCACTCATCATTCATTATCTGGGCGTAGTTATGCTCAAAGCTGATCGATTTTACCGGACAATGGCGTAAACATTTGTAGCAATTTTTACAATTAATTGTATTGAGATTGATATAATCCATTACAGGGACTCTGCGGTTTTCTCCGGGGCATCTCTAAAAGCACGATCGGGTTTTCCGGAGATACCCGCGATCTCTTTCTCGAAAAAACTTTTAGTATTTTCAGGCTGTACTGAATAGTATACACCGTCCACCGTCACTGAAACCCCCGAAACACATTTTCCCATACAAAAGGCACCATTCAATTCAACCTTATCCTCACTCTTGGTAGCGGCTATGAGAGACTGTAGTTGTTCCACAATCTGCCGAGAACCTTTCAGGTGGCAGGAACTGCCGATACAAACCGTAACTTTCATGTTCTTTTCTCCTATTCGTAGTCAACCACATTTGCCCAATAGAGCAAAAATTCTCTTTCTTCGGGTCGTGCTTTTGAAAGTTGTGAAGCCGCCGCAATGGAAAGCCATTTTTCTACATATTGCTTTGCGGTATCACTTTTTTTACAAAACAGGGAAAGGTACTTATCAGCACGTTTTATGTTTCCTGTAAGCCAAAAAAGAAGATAGGTCTGGGCGGCATCAGCAGAGGCGTTTCCCTGCGCGGCGTGGGACCAGTCGATGATATACGCCTCGTCCTTTCCGGTAATGATGATGTTGCTGGGATTAAAGTCTCCGTGGCAGAGCTTGGTATGTTTCGGCATACTTTCCAGCCGGGTACGCAGTTCATACCTGGTGGTGGCGTCCAGGCCGGAGGCCAGTATTTTCCGGTGCATTTTTTCCGAAAGCAGAGGGAGTCTTGTAGCGCTATACCTGTGCATTTCAAGTTGAATATCCACAAAACGTTCCAGATACACATCCTCTCTGTCTTTGTTTTGATCCATGAGTTCCGCAAGAGTGATCCCTTCCACATATTCCCAGACAATAGCCCATTTTCCGTTGATATGGGTAACTTCCGCAAGCTGGGGTACTTTTAGGGCCGTCTCTCCTACTGCGGCAAGATTAAGAGCTTCCGAAAGGACATCAGAGGCCGGATATTCGTTGCCCATAAGTTTGATTACCTTGTCCTTATCCCGGTAGATCGTCTTGGCGGTCCGGACAGCGATTATCTTTTCAAGGTTATAATTTTCCATTATGCCTTCTCCTGTTCACCGTAAAAGGCATTACGGTACATCTGTTTGATTTCACCGATTAACGGATACCGGGGATTCGCCCCGGTACACTGATCGTCAAAAGCCTGCTCGCTCATCTCGTCAAGCCGGGCAAGAAAATCTTTCTCATCGACCCCATAATCCCGGATGGTTTTTTTGATTCCTATTTTTTCCTTGAGCTTTTCAATAGCCTCTATAAGACTTTCCATTTTTTCTTCATCGTTTCCGCCTGGTAAACCCAGGGCTTCGGCGATTTCAGCGTAACGCGCCAGAGTATGGGGATGATCATATTGAGGGAAAGTTCCCATTTTGGCGGGAACCTCCGAAGCGTTAAAGCGGATAACTTCATTTATCATGAGGGCATTGGCGATGCCGTGGGGCAGGTGAAAAAAGGCGCCCAGTTTATGCGCCATAGAATGGCATACGCCGAGGAATGCGTTAGCAAAGGCCATGCCTGCCATTGTTGCGGCGTTGGCCATTTTTTCCCTGGCCCTTGGATCATTCGGGCCATTATTGTATGCGTCAGGGAGATAGCGGAAGATGATCTTCAGCGCCTGGATAGCAAGGCCGTCGGTATAGTCAGTAGCCATCATTGATGCGTATGCCTCTAGTGCGTGGGTCATAGCGTCAATGCCGGAGGCGCTGGTCAAGCCTCTGGGGGCCTTCATCATCATGTCGGCGTCCACAATCGCCATATTGGGCATAAGCTCGTAATCCGCCAGCGGGTACTTCATACCGTTCCGTTCATCGGTAATCACCGCGAAGGGAGTTACTTCGCTGCCCGTACCCGCAGAAGTGGGAATGGCGATAAAGTAGGCCAGGTTTCCCATTTTGGGGAAGCGGTACACACGCTTGCGAATATCGGCGAAACGCATAGCCATGTCTTCAAAATCAGCTTCCGGGTGTTCGTATAATACCCACATGATTTTTGCGGCATCCATGGCTGACCCTCCACCCAGGGCAAAAATCACGTCGGGTTTGAAGGTCCTTATCAGCGCCGCCCCGTCACGGGCGCAGGCCAGGGTCGGATCAGGTTCCACATTGAAGAAGGTTTCGTGGACTATGCCCATCCCGTCCAAGGCGTCCGTTACTGGTTTGGTGTAACCGTTCTGATACAAAAAATTGTCGGTAACAATGAAAGCCCTTTTTTTGTCCATCACTTCTTTTAATTCTTTCAGTGCCGTCGCAAGGCAGCCTTTTTTGATGTACACCTTTTCGGGAGAACGAAACCACAGCATATTTTCCCTCCTTTCAGCTAAAATTTTGGTATTGAGAAGATGTTTTACCCCTACATTTTCCGAGACCGAATTACCGCCCCAGGAACCGCAGCCCAGGGTAAGGGAGGGAGCGAGTTTGAAGTTGTAGAGGTCCCCGATACCGCCGTGGGATGAAGGGGTGTTGAGGATCAGGCGGCAGGTTTTCATCCGTTCACTGAAAGCGGCAATCTTTTCCCGGGCCTTGTTTGTATCCAGGTAAAGAGAAGCCGTATGGCCATAACCGCCGTCCCGGATAAGAACCTCCGCCTTGTTCAGAGATTCGGTAAAATTCTTTGCCCGGTACATGGCAAGTACAGGAGAAAGCTTCTCGTGGGCAAATTCCTCGGAATGTTCTACGCTTTCAACTTCGCCAATGAGTATCTTTGTGGTGTCAGGAAGGGTAATTCCCGCCAGTTCCGCGATGACGCAGGCTTTCTGGCCCACGATTTTTGCGTTCAGCGCGCCATTTACAATAATGGTCTTCCGCACCTTCTGGATTTCTTCAGAGGAAAGAAAATAACAGCCCCGGCGGATGAATTCTCTTTTCACCTGGTCATACACACTGTCCAGAGCAATGACCGACTGCTCCGAAGCACAGATCATGCCGTTGTCAAATGTCTTGGAATGGATTATGGAATTTACCGCCAAAAGAATATCCGCAGTGTCGTCAATAATGGCCGGGACATTACCGGAACCCACGCCGATGGCGGGCTTCCCGCTGGAGTAGGCCGCCTTCACCATGCCCGGACCGCCGGTGGC
>JAITEG010000253.1 GCA_031282145.1 Spirochaetaceae bacterium
TTATCGCTTCAAGGACCCCGCGCCGTGAATTACCGGTTTTTTTCCCATTTTATCTTCCTCCCGCCTATTACCTTACTGCCCTCCTTCCCTTTTGTAAATCCCTTAACTTGTTGACATTGGTTATAATACTCACGAAGAAGAATGGAGTTTTCAATATTCTGCCACAAAAATGCCGGTTTTTGAAGCGCTAAAAAAAGTTTTTGGAATGTTTCTGCTTTAGTTATTGGAATATTGGGGTTATATGGCTGGAATTATTGCTCTTGTCAACCGCAGAACAAGAAAACCTGTTTTCAATAAGTCTGATGAATATGATATTGTAGATAAAATAGATGGAAATAACAATTTCAAAATGTTTTGGAATGATGGGATTATTAATAATCTTAGAGTTGTTAAAATTTCTTTCTGGAATCGGGGAAAGCAAATAATAAGAAAAGAAGATATTTCTGATATTGAGCCACTAGAAATATTTTGCAACAACTCTAATATTAAAATATGATATTTCAAGGATAAGCCGTGCTGCAATAAAACTGTCTATGGTTAACGATAAAAATCATTTAAAAATTGAAATTATTAATAATGAGGTATTAGAGTATAAAGACGGTTTTGAAATTACAATTTACTATACTCGGGAAAATAGTGGTAACAATGATAATTGGATGATAAAAGGACGTATACATGAGGTAAAGTCAATTAGAGATATAGGAATAATGTCAATGGCAAGAAAGACCGTAAATAATTTATTTTATCTATTTCCTTTTTATCTTGTGGGAGGTGTTGTTGGAGCCGCTGTATCGCATGGGCTATATAAATTAATAGATGTATTAGCATCCGGGCTTTCATATCTCAGTCAGACAATACTAGTAACCGCAGTTGCTATTATCTTAATTTCACTAATCCTCTCAATTCCTAAAAAACATGACAGAACATATAAAATACCAAAATGGGATACAAATTATCAGCGCAAATAACTGGTGTCCCCCGTAATTAAAGCAACAAGATTACCTGCCATGCGTCCATGCACGGCAGACCTGTCCCCTCATTGCTCTTTCCTTTACTTCTTCTCTCCGCTATGCCTTCCTATAAGCTGTCCGGCATCGCATCCAATCGCGGAAATACAGGCACTGCCGCCTCTCCCTCGTACACCTCCAGCACTAACTCCCCCGCGTGCCCGGCCAGTTTCCCCGCCACGTATATAAGTTCCCGTATCACCTTCTGCGGATGTATCCTCACTGACCCTATCCAGCCGTCCAGAGTGCGTATATCGAAACGCAGAGGAAGGCGCTTTTATAGGTACTACGGCGGCGGCCTGGACAGCCCGCTGAGCGTCTCTATCGCCTCATCGTATTCGCCCACCAGCACTTGCCGCGATAAACGGGCAATAGTTTGCCGGGTCTTCGGATTCCCCGCAAGCCTTTCCATTTCCGCGATAAGCCGCTCGATCTCGGCCGTATTGAACGACTCCAGCGCTTCCAGCAGCGGGGCCGCCATTTCCAGCAGGGCCGGATCATCCCCGGAATCCCCTTCCTTTTCGCCGGCCGCGCCCGGTTTGCCGCTTTTTGCCAGCATCTCCCCGATTGTCTCCGCCAGGACGGAAAGCCGCTCGCAAAAAGACGGAAGCTGTTCCCGTATAACTTCCATATCCCCGCTTCTCCCCGCCGCTTCCAGCCGGGCCGCTTCCGCCGACAGCTCCACCGCCCCTACGCTTCCCGCCGCGCCTTTTAAAGCGTGGACATGGACGGTAAAGGCCGCAAGGCTGTCCTTTTCGGGATCCGGAGGAGTGCTTATATGCTTGAGCCTGTCTTCCGCATCCCAAATAAAAGAAGAAAGCACCTTGCGATACCCGTCTTCGGTGCCGCCGGTATTGGCCAGACCCTTGCCGATATCAAGGCCCTCAATTAGCGAGAGGTCGTCGGCAAGACCGCCGGGCAGGAACGGCGGTGTTTGGGATTCACCTGAAAACCCGTTCCCGTTTAGCGTTAAGGTTTTGGTTCCCGGTTTTTCCCTTCTCCCCACCTTGATTTTCTTTTCACGGGAGATCCACTTTCCCAAAATACCATCCAGGCGGGATATTTCCATGGGTTTGGACAGGTAATCGTTGAAACCGTTTTCCAGAAACATCTCCTTCATGCCGGAAATGGCGTTGGCGGTAAGGGCGATAATGGGTATTTCCGCCGGGCATACTCCCGGGGTTCCCTCCGGAAGCTCCGCGATCTTTTTCCGGTGTTCCTCTCTTTCCCAGGCCCGGATAGCCGCGGTTGCCTCAATGCCGTCCATGCCGGGCATCATGTGATCCATAAAAATAATATCGTAATTGTTTTTCTGTACCAGATGTATCGCCTCCATGCCCCCCAGCACACGGTCAATCTTTACCTTATAGGGCGCGAGGAGTCCGGCGGTAACATCCAGGTTGGTCACCATGTCGTCCACTACCAGAATCCGGGCATCCGGCGCGGTAAAGCGGACCCCGAACTCCTCGCGGGCATAGCCGGAATCGCCCGTTTCGCCGTTCAGGATGGCGGCCACCGTAATGGGGTGGAACGGCATTATCAGGGTTTTAACATCCGGGCGGATCGCCTCGCCGTATTCCGCGAATAATACCGGAGTTATCCCGGCGGAAGGCGGCGGCCCGGATTCCCCGGAACGGATCTTCCGTTCTTCAATCAGATCCCGAAACTCCGCATACAGGGTGGAGGGCGCAAACACAAAACGGTAGTTTTCCTTTTCCAAAAGTTCCGCCACCGTTTCCCGGTTGTCCGTCAGGGAACATCTTACCCCAAGGTTTTCCAGGGTATACACCAGGGATTCGCCTGAGACGCGCCGCTTGTCATAGATCAGTACCGGTTTGGTTTCCGGCTCTTCAACCCGGGCAAGGGGCCTCTCGTCCGCGACCGCTTGAGGCAGGGAAACGGTAAAGGTACTACCCTCGCCGTAAACGCTGTGAACCGTAACATCGCCCCCCATAAGACGGCAGAGTCTTCTGGTTATGACAAGCCCCAGGCCCGCTCCCTCAATTCCCCGGTTTTGTTTCGCGTCAATCCGTACAAAATTTCCAAACAGCTTTTCCATATCTTCCGGTTTTATCCCTATCCCCGTATCGGTAACCGTAATATGCAAAACAAATCCGCGGCCGTCTCCGTTCCTTTCGCCCTGGATACTGAGGATGATATGCCCCTCCCTGGTGTATTTTACCGCGTTGGAAAGAAGGTTGAGCAGTATCTGCCGGATTCGCGTCTCATCGCCGCAGAGCAGGGCGGGCAGGGTGCTGTCAATAAGGGTGAACATAAGGACGGGCTTTTCATGAAGCCTGGTTCTGATGATGCTTAAAACGTCGTTTATCAAAGAGGCAAGCTGGTATACTCCCGAAACGATATTCAGTCTACCAGACTCGATTCTGGAAAAATCAAGAATGTCGTTGATTATGGACAGGAGATTATCCCCCGCCCGCCGGATATTTTCCAGATAATCCCTGGCCTGGGGGCTCAGTTCTTCCCGCAGTGTCAGATGGGTCATGCCGATAATGGCGTTCATGGGGGTACGTATCTCGTGGCTCATCTGGGCGAGAAAATCAGTTTTCGCCCGCGAAGCCGATTCGGCAAGCCGGGTTTGTTCTTCCAGGTTCCGGTAAGTTTCCTTTAGCTGCTTTTGCTGATTGTTGTATAACCTTAACTGAAAGAACAGGGTCGCCCCTAAAACAGCGCTGACGCTGACCATGCCAATCAGGACATCGGTTAAATAGCCGGCTTCGGTAGGGAAGAAAATCACAAGTCCCGGATCGTAATAGACGTATAAACACAATGCGGTATAGTAGGCGATCTCTGCAAGGGATATAACCAGGGCCCTCCAACCGTCCAGCATGAATACCGTAAAAACCACCGCAAACACAAAAAAGCTGGGCATTCCGCTTTGGTAACCCCCGGCGGCAAAAAACGTGATCGGGTAAAGGCCGAAAAAAACCAGAACGATAGAGACAAAGTAACAAAGCTGGTAACGCCGCGT
>JAITEG010000207.1 GCA_031282145.1 Spirochaetaceae bacterium
ATTATATTTTAGTCATCCTCATCATTAACCCTGTTCTTTAAAAATGCCGATACTGTGATTGTATGAATGCCCTTGCCGTATTGTATGGAGGAAGCCTTTCGGAGGCGGCCTTGGAAAATATTTTTTCCGGTAAAAATGCCCTGGAACACGCCCTGGAACGGGCCGGAGCTTTTCCGGGAGTACAAAAGATTGTCCTTTTGGCGGGGGAAGGCCTTGAACATGAAAAGGTTTCCGCTGCCCGGGGCTGTTTTACGGGTATTTTCCGGCCGGTATGGACTAAAAAGAGCCTTTTGGATACTCTCGCGGATGTTTCCCAGGGCTTTGATCTTACCTATTATGCCTGGGCGGATTGCCCCCTCCTGGACCCGGTCCTCGCCGGGGCCATTGGGGAACGGCATGTCCGTTATGGAGCGGAATATTCCTATGCCGACGGCTGGCCCTATGGTTTGGCTCCGGAAATTCTCTCCCCGGGTACGGCGGGGATCCTCTCGAAAATTCTGGGGGATGCCGATGAACCCGTGGACCGGGACGCGGTCTTTTCCGTAATCCAGCGGGATATCAACTCCTTTGATATAGAAACCGAGATTTCCCCGGTGGATATGCGGCAGTACCGGCTCTCCCTCACGGCGGATTCAAAACAGAACCTGCTGCTCTTAACCCGCCTGGTCGAGGCGGGACTTTCCGGCGCCACGGGGGTGGAGACCATCCTTGCCGAAAGGCCGGAACTCCTGCGGACCCTCCCCAGTTTCTATGCCATCCAGGTTTCAGGTCCCTGTCCTCAGCACTGCGAGTTCTGTCCTTATCCCCGGCAAGGCTTCCAAGAAGGCTTCATGGAGACCCGCCGCTTTGAATCCCTGCTGGATAAAATCGCGGACTTCTCCGGGGACGCGGTGATAGATCTCTCCCTGTGGGGGGAATTATCCCTCCATCCCGACAAGGAAGCGTTGATCCGCCTGGTTCTGGAACGGCCAAGCCTCTCCCTCGTGATTGAAACTTCCGGGCTTGGCTGGAAACCGGAAGGCCTGGCCGCTTTAGCCGCGGAGGCGGCCGGGACAAAAAAACGGACGACCTCCATGGCGCCCCTTTCCTGGATAGTGTCTCTGGATGCCCAGGATCCGGAACAGTACCGGAAGATCCGGGGACCGGGTTATACCGAAGCGGTAGAATGTGCCAAAAGACTCATAACCCTTTTCCCCAAGGACGCCTATGTTCAGGCGGTCCGGCTCAAAGGGTCTGAGGATGATATCGAACAGTTTTACCGGACCTGGAAAAAAGCCGGGGCCCAGATAATCATTCAAAAATACGATAGTTTTTGTGGCTTTCTTCCGGATTTGCGGGCCTCGGACCTTTCCCCTCTCCAGCGCCGGCCCTGTTGGCACCTTATGCGGGACCTGGTCATAACCTTGGACGGAACGGTCCCCCTGTGCCGGGAAGAACTTTCCGGCGGGAGGAGCCTGGGAAACGCCTTTCGGGATCCCCTGGAACTCATTTGGGCCCGGGGAGAAAAATTCTATCAGGAACAATGTGTTCCGGAATATTCGGGATTATGTGCGGGGTGTGATGAATACTATACCTACAATTTTTAATGATGCCATGCCTTCCTATACCGCCGTAGGCGGTACCGAACGGAGCGCCTCCACCGGGCTTTCGGCAATACTGCTGAACCGGGACGGCAGATACCCCCGGCGGACCCTGTTTCAGGAACTTGAAAAAATAGGGTTCGATTATATCATTTCCATGGAGGGGCCCCAGGAACGGTATGATTTAGAGGAACTATCCGACCGATTTCCCTCGGTACGGTTTATCCTCCTCAAAGAAACGATAAGTCCCGGGGAGCAGATAAACCTGGCGGTTTCCGAATTAACGGGTCCCCTCTTTTTTGTACTTTGGAACGATCTGCGCCTCCTTTACGGGGGAGGCGCAGAAAAAATCGTGAGCCGGCTTTTATATAATCCGGACCATACATCCCCGGGGGAGCACAAAAATGCCGGTCAACGGCTTTGTACGGTCCCGGTTATTCAGAACTCCCAGTATGAAACCCTCCCGACCCTGATAACTCCGGCATTTTCCCGGAAGACCCTTAAAACCTTCCCCTTTGCCCCCCTTAAGGAAGGGTTGTCTACCCTGTATCCCTTTGACGCGGTGGGCATTTATAACCGGGACCGGTTTGTCATGCTGGGGGGATTTGACGGAACCCTCAAAAACCCCCATTGGCAACTCATGGATTTTGGGTTCCGTTCCCATCTTTGGGGAGAGGAAATTCAATGCACCCAACTGGTCCGCTTGTGTTATGATGGAGAAGTCCCCGCGGAAAATAATACCGCCGAAGAAAGTTACCGGCGTTTTTACCTTAAAAATTTGGCGCCGGTTTTCCGGGGGGACAGCGCCCATATCCCCTTACGCCGTTTTCCGGGATACCTCGTGAGAACCGGCTTTGATCCCTTTTCCGCCTGGGAAGACTTTTCCGCAGCCCGGCGCTGGGTCAAGACCAACCGCTTCCGTTTTCGAACCGATGCCCGGGTGATAACCGACCGCTGGGCTCATCCCGAATCATGACCGCTCTGGTGCTCCAGGCGAGGCTTGATTCCAGCCGCCTGTACCGTAAGGCCCTGCTGCCCCTGGGCGGACGGCCCCTCATCTCCTGGGTAATGGAGTCCCTTAAAGCCGTTCCGTGCGATCGCTACATTTTGGCTTGTCCGGAGGATAGTTTCCGGGAATTTCGCCCATTGGCGGAAACAGGGGGATTCGAACCGGTTTCCGGTCCCAAGGAAGACGTTCTGGGCCGCTATGCCCAGGTGATCCGTTGTTTTACCCCGGACCGGATCATCCGGGCCACTGGAGATAACCCCTTTGTATTTGCCGATGCCGCCGCCGCCATAGACCAAGCGGGGACAGAGCTTAACGCGGACTATGCTGGGTACAGCGGCCTTCCCTACGGGGCCGGGGTGGAATCGGTTTCCGCCGAAGCCCTGCTCCGGGCGGACAGGGAAGCCGCCGCTCCGGCTGAACGGGAACACGTATGCCCGTACCTCTACGGTAACCCCGGTCGCTTCCTCCTCCACCGGCCCCTGGCCCCCATGGCCTGGCGGGATCCTTCCCTGCGGCTTACGGTAGACACCCCCGGGGATTATCGGGAGGCCCAATTGCTCTTCCAGGCCCTGGAAACGGTTCCTCCGGGGAGGGCCCGGTACCAGGGGGAGACCATTATCAGAATAGCGAAAAAAACCTTTCAGGGAACGGGGGAGCTTCCATGAAAGCCGGACCGATTTTGGTGATTCCCGCCTTTAAAACCGGAAGGGGAGGGGGACATCTGATCCGGTCCCTCTCCCTGGTACGGGATCTCCGTTCCCTTGGCAGGGACGCCTATCTTTACCTGCCGGCCTTTCCCGGGAAGGGTACTGACCACGATTATCCCGGGGATATCACGGGTCTGGTGGAACCCTTTGATCCTACATGGATAATGGGAGCCCCTCCAGGGCCGGAAGAAAAAAAATGGAATCTCATCGTATTGGATAGATTCAAGACCTCACCGGAGGAATTTTGGCTCTGGTCTGCCTGGGGCCCCCTCATAGGTTTAGATGAAGGGGGCGTCCGGCGGGATCGGTTCGATTTTCTCCTGGATCTGCTCCCCGGTCCACCGGGACTCTCCCCGCCCAATATGACTTCCCCGGAACTCCTTTCTCTGCCTAAAAACCGGCGCCCTTCTTTTTTTGTCCCTCCCCATACCGAAGGGGAACTGGGTTCCGAAACGGTCCCCATCAAGATCCTCATAAGTTTCGGCGCCGAAGATCCTGCGGCCCTTTCCCTTGCCGCCGCCCAAGCCCTGGTCAATCCCGGGGTGGAAATCACCCTTCTTTTGGGCGCCTTGAATGACAAGGCACCCGCCCTCCAAGCCGCGGCGGGATCTTTGGGGATCCGGGTTTTGGAAAGAACCGGAGAACTCCGGGAAAAACTCGCCGGATACGAACTCCTGGTTACCCATTTTGGGCTTACCGCCTTTGAAGCCCTCCATGCCCGCCTGCCGGTACTCCTCCTTTCTCCCGGCCGCTACCATGAAAAATTAGGACGCCGGGCAGGTTTCATTTCCGCGGGTACCGGTAAAAAGGGGACGGACCGCCTTGCCCGGTTTTTGTATAAAAACAACCGGCTTGATCCCAAAAAGCTCTATACCCTAGCCGTGGCCAGTGAAAAAATCGCCTTCCGTCTTCACCTTGACGGGACGCCACGGCAAAATCTTGCCACCCTCCTCCGGGACCTTACCCCGATCCTCCCTTCCGGTTGTCCGGTCTGCGGTAACGGGGATCGCCGGGATCACCCTCTTCTCGCCAGGTTCCCCCGGAGAACCTATCGGGCCTGTCCTTACTGCGGGACGGTCTATATGCTCCGTTTATCAAAACCCTCGATAGAATATAAAACCGATTATTTTTTCGGCGCCTATAAACAACAATACGGAAAAACCTACCTGGAGGATTTTCCCAACCTTGTAAGGATGGGAAAAAACCGTCTTCGGCGGATCCAATCCCTGCTTTCCCCGCCGGGAGAACGGCGGCTCTTGGATTTGGGCTGTGCCTACGGCCCTTTTCTCACCGCCGCCCGGGATGAAGGATTTATCCCGGTGGGCATGGATCCCACGGAGGATGCCGTCCGGTATGTCCGGGATACCTTAGGGTTCTCCGCTTTTTCCGGCCTTTTCCCGCCGTCCCCCCCGGAATTTCGGGATCGGAGTTTTGAGGTAATCACCCTTTGGTATGTGATCGAACATTTTGAGGATCCCCGGCGGGCACTGATAGAAATAAACCGCCTCCTTAAACCCGGTGGGGTCTTGGCTTTTTCTACCCCTTCTTTTGATGGAATTTCTCGCCTCAAATCCCGGAAACAATTTCTTGAACAAAGCCCCTCCGACCACTGGACCCTGTGGTCCCCCCACCGCTGCGGTAAAATTCTGGGGTCCTTGGGTTTTAGGGTAAAAAAAATCCTCGTAACCGGTCATCACCCCGAACGGTTTCCCCTGGTAGGGTCTTTTTTGACCAAAAAAAACGGTCTGTTTTATGCTATTTTTTATTGGGTTAGTGTGATTTTCGGCCTGGGGGATACCTTTGAAGTTTACGCGATAAAAGAAACGGAAGGAGAACAGTTCCATGATCTTTACCCATGATGAACGGATTTTGATCTTGGGTGCGGGAATTATGCAAGGTCCGGCCTTGAGGATAGCCAAGGAAATGGGGCTTAAAACCGCTGCTCTGGATGGGGATCCTCGGGCCCCTTGTATCGATTTAGCGGATCGTTTTGAGTGTATCGATCTAAAAGATAAGGAAGGGATTACCGCCTTTGGACGGTTGCTCCAGGCCGAAGGGGGCCTTTCAGGGATAATGACCGCGGGAACGGATTTTTCTCCCTCCGTTGCCTATGCGGCGGAAAAATTGGGCCTGCCGGGGATACCCTACGAAGCGGCCCTCAACGCCTCCGACAAGGAACGGATGCGCCATTGTTTTAAACAAGCGGGGCTGCCCTCTCCGAAATTTATAGTCCTCAGGGAGAGTCCCCAGCCGGATCTACGCCTTCCCTTTGAGTATCCGGTGGTGGTGAAGCCGGTGGATAATATGGGAGGTCGGGGCTGCCGCCGGGTGGATTCCCCCTCCGGCCTGGAAGGGGCGGTGAAGGATGCCGTCGGGTTTTCCCGATCCGGCAGGGTCATTGTGGAGGAATACATGGATGGGCCGGAATTTTCACTGGATGCGGTGGTATATCACGGGGAAGTTACCCTCTGCGGTTTTGCGGACCGGCATATCTATTTCCCCCCCTTTTTTATTGAAATGGGCCATACCATACCCAGCAGTCTGGAGGATAAAGTCCAGGCCCGGGTGTTGGAGGTTTTTATCGCAGGTATCCGAGCCCTGGGTATTACCCTGGGAGC
Organism: Spirochaetaceae bacterium; assembly: GCA_031282145.1. Lineage (GTDB taxonomy): Bacteria > Spirochaetota > Spirochaetia > Treponematales > Breznakiellaceae > JAIRMO01. The sequence goes on from JAITEG010000207.1 coordinate 5,915, forward strand.
GGCCAAGGGGGATCTTAAACTCAGTTCCCGGGGACCTATGATTGGTGAAATCGCCGCTCGCCTCTCCGGGGGGTATATGTCGGGCTGGACCTATCCCTATGCATCGGGGGTGGAACCTACCCGGGGGGCGATCCTTGCCGCCCTGGGGAAAAAACCCGACCCCCTGGTTCCCCACAGGAATTGGACCAGCGCAGAACGGGCCTTTATCTCCATACCCGGCAGGATCCGTTCCATTCGGGGCTTGGAGAAAGCGGAAACCACCCCCGGAGTCAAGGACCTCTTCCTCAGGGTTAAAATCGGGGACCGGGTCCGTTTCCCCGAAAATAACGTGGGTAAGTGCGGTAACGTCATCAGCGCCGCCCCCTCCCGGGAAACCGCCGTTACCACGGCGGAAGGGGCGGCTCGTTCCATCGGGATCCGCTTGGATGCGCCGGACCAGGATACCGATGCCTTCCTCGCCGGAGGTCTTTTCCCCGGAGAAACATCCCCCATGGCCCATATTCCCCCTGCCTTCCCGGTTTCCCCTCTTATCCTGAAGTGTCTTTCCCTTTTGCCGGAACCGGAGTTTCCCTCCGGTGGGACCGGGGATTTTTACATCCTTCCCTTCCCGGAATTTACCGAATCGGGTATCCTGGACTTTATGGGCAGGTCCGTAGAAGCATCTCTGGCTATGGTACGGGACTTAACCGGGCATTCCCTTCCCCTGGGGATGGAAAAGGACGAAGGCCGGATCCCCCTGGGACGGAGTTTTTGGTCCGCTTTTGTCCGCGGCGGTTATCAGGGCGGGGCGTATTGGGTGGATCGCTTAGGTTATGAAAGGATTTTCCCCGCCGGGGAATTTAGGGGGCTTAGGTCCCCTCCACCTGAAAACCGGGAGGAACCTTGAATCATCATGACCCCTCTCAAAAGACGGCGCGGTATTTTTTTATTCCTCATGCTTTTTTTCGCGGTGGTTCTTTCCGCGCAAAAAATGGATCCGCCGGTCCCTGAAAAAAATCTCACCCTGGACGAAACCTTAAGCCGGCTTGGGGCTGAACTCTCCTGGGATCCCTTTTTTCATTCCGGGGTTTTATCGGTTTCCGGACATTACGCTGTTTTTGAGGCGGGAAACGCCGGAGAGGAAGGTTTTCTCCTCGTTGACGGCCGGGATCTCCTCTGGCTTCCCACCCCATACCTGGAAAAGGGCGTGCTCTGGTTTCCTGAAACTTTGGTGGTTTCCCTCAAAGGGGTTCTAGACGCGGCCTTTCAGGAAGACCGCAGCCGGTTCCGGATTGCCGCGATCATTCTGGACCCCGGTCATGGCGGCAAGGATACCGGGGCGGTAGGGAATCATGTGATAGATGGGAAACCGGTCCGGGTCGTTGAAAAGGATATTACCCTCAAGGTCGCCCGGGATATTCATGCCCGGTTGACTTCGGCTTTTCCTGATAAACAGATCCTTCTTACCAGGGACAATGATACCTATCCCACCTTGGAAAACCGGGTAACCATCGCAAATTCGGTTTCCCTTAAGGAAAACGAGGCCATTTTGTTCATATCGATCCATGCCAACGCTTCGCTTAATAAGCATGCCCGGGGATATGAGGTATGGTATCTTACCCCGGAATACCGCAGAACCCTCATCGATGAGGAAAAATACGATGATTCTGCTGAAATCATATCCATCCGTAACGCCATGCTGGAGGAGGAATTTACCACCGAAAGTATCATGATGGCCCAATTCATTATGAACCGTTTTAATGAACAGGTGGGCTCTCTGTTACCTTCCCGGGGGATTAAGGCGGAAGAATGGTTTGTGGTCCGCAATGCCCGAATGCCTTCGGTACTGGTGGAATTGGGGTTTGTCACCAACGAAGAAGACACCCGGCTTATGACCAACGATATCTACTTGAAGAACTTTTCAGGGGCGATATATTATGGTATATTGGATTTTGTGACCATGTTTGAACGATCCGGAGGGTTTACCACCATTCCATGAAGCGGGTAATCAAGGGGATTTCCCTATTTTTCCGGCAAAAATATAAACGCCGTTTGGTTTATCTTCTTATTTTAGCCCTTCTTGCCCTGATTGAATTTATTCAAAATGGGTTTGACAGAAGGACCTTGATGTTTTATGCTATTGAAAAGGGAACCACGGTGGTGGAAGAGCGGTTTTTTCCCCGTTCCGGTTCCCAGGAAGTTGATGTCAGGCGATATATAGAGGATGTTCTTCTTGGTCCCGCTACCCCGGATGTAGCCCCTCTTTTTCCCCGGGAAACGAGGCTTGAGTCCCTGTTATACCGGGGGGATACCCTCTATGTGGGCCTATCCGAAGCTGCGGCTTTGCCCCCGCTGGAGGGAGGAAATGTTTTTACCAATCTTCAAACTTTATATTCAGAAATTCAACAAAATTTCCGATATATAAGGAATGTGAAGCTTTTTATTGATGGACATGAAGTTTTTGTACGGTGATTTTGTGAATATATTTTATATAAAAGGGGGAATTACACGAAAAAGCGTTGACAAATTAGACATTTCTCGTATACTTTTATTATCATTACGATTTGGAATTCTATGAATTTAAAGGAGCTTTGAATGAAACGGATATTCATTCTTGTCGCCATCGCGTTGTTTATCGTTGGATCTTTGTTTGCCGAAGAAGCCGTATTAATTGACTTCTCCAAACTCACGGCGGACATTGTAGCCAATCAGGATAATCAACCAACTCAAAACCGTGCGACCGCGATGGATTATGCCAATGTCGCCGGCGGCAGTTTCACTACCGAACAAAGATCGGTGATGAAAACCTCACTTGCCATAACCAATTGGGATGTGGTACTTGCGTCCTCTTCCCGTTCTGTGGGGAATCAGGTCAATAGTTATACGTTGGAAGCCCCTTCCAAGCAGTGGGGTACGGTAATGGGTGTCCGGGTACATTTCCCTGTGGAGAGTTGGAATTCCTGGGCCATTATAAAGCCGCCCTTTGATATTCCGGCCTTTGAGCCCCAGGCGGAAATTGACGACGACGGGAATGTCCAGGCCTCGGAAGGCAATGGGATTACCGGTCCAAGCCGTTTTGAAGACGGTTATGGGGTCGTGAAAAATGTGGGAACCATTAAATCCGTAGCGGTCAATGCTTATGGCCTTAATTTCCCCCATTCCCTGTCCGCTATTCTTATTGACGCTCAGGGAAATACCCAGAATGTGTTTATGGGATACTTAAACTATGACGGTTGGGGAGAACTTCGCTGGGACAATCCCGGTTATATTACCGAAGTTCGGAACCGGGAATTACGGTTGTATCCCCTTTATCCCCAATCGACCCCTTTTGTAAAATTCGGAGGTTTCCTGATCCAGCGTGACGGTGCCAAAGAAGGCGGGGATTTCATCGGTTACTTTAAGGATGTGAAGATCTTCTACGATAAAGCGGTGCTTGATACCGACCGGGATATTGATGATGAGGCTTTGTGGAACATCATCAAAGAACGGGAAACCGCCAAAAAGGTATGGGAAATGGAGCAGTTTGGTCATCAGCAGGTGTTGCGGTATCTGGAATCTCAGAAACAGGCCACGGAGAGTACCTTTACTCCCACCCCAACTAATAACGAATAAGGACCTATGTGGGGAAATAACATGAACTCGTTCATGTTATTTCCTTATTCGTGCTGGGGTCTAATACTCCGCTTTCAAGGTGGGTAAAAAGGTAGGAAATCCCTGGGTATAACCACCTTTTGAGAATAACGTACCTCGTCCGTCAGGGCGAGGTACGTTGTTTTGTAACCGGGGTTTGAGGGCAGAATTGGGATAATGAACAATACCGGACTACCTGATAGAAATAGTTTACTGGAGATCTATGAAAAGTACCAGGAAATCCGGGCCATGGTGGTCAAGGACCTGGAAGGTCTCATCGAAGAGGCGGTCTTTCGTTTGCCATCCCGTCCTACCGTTAAGGGACGGATCAAAGATTTTTCCAGTTATTATAAAAAATATATAAAATTTTTAAAGGAAAATCCCCATTCCATGCCCGAGCCCTTGATCACCGATTTGATAGGGATCCGGATCGTATGCCCGTTCATCGATGATATGTCGATAGTAGAGGAAGTTCTCAAAAAAAAGTTCGATGTCATTGAGGTAGACCGGAAGGGCGCTGATTATACCTTCAAAGAATTTGGGTATGAATCCACCCATTTATTGATAAATATCCCCGATACGATATTGGAGGAACGGGGATATTGCGGGGTGGCTGTGGCGGAGATTCAGATCCGCACCATTCTTCAAGAGGCTTGGGCTGAAGTAGAACACGAATTGGTATATAAGGCCGAATTTACCCCCTTTGATGAGCCGATGAAACGCAAATTGGCGGCGGTTAATGCCAGTCTCGCCCTCGCGGATATTACCTTTCAGGAAATTAGAAACTATCAACGGCAGCTCAACGGGGAATTGGAGAAGCGGAGGGGTTCTTTTTTTAAGAAAATTGAGGAATCAATTGACGGCCGTTTGTTCAGTGACGAACAGCAGGTAGAAGAAGAAAAAGGGTACCGGATGGAACCTTTGCCGGCGGAAAAGGTGTCCATCGACGATCTGCTCCTCAACGCCCTCTATGCCCATAATAAAAATAGATTTGATGATGCCATACGGTTCTACAGCCGTATTCTGGAAATGAAACCCGATAATGTTATTGCCTCCCTCATCTATAAACACCGGGGAATGGCGAATTTTGCCCAATCCTATTATGGGGACGCCCTTGAGGATTTTTCCCGTTCCCTGGAATTGGACCCTAAATCCTATAAGGCCGCCTATTACCGGGGAGTGGTCAGGGCCGTAGAACAGCGTTATGCCGAGGCTATTGATGATTTTACCCTGGCCCTCACCATAAATCCCTACCAGAATTTCTGTTTTTACCGCAGGGGCCAGGCCTATTACCACCTTGGCGACTATCCTCAGGCATTGGCGGACTGTGAGGCCGCATTGGTACTGGACCCTGGTTCGGAGCAAATAAAAAAATTCAAGGGTCTGCTCCTGGAAAAATTGAAAATGTAAGCCTTTCGGTGGTCTAGGAGTTTGTTGCGCTTCGCGCGTAAAACCTCTAAAAAGCGCCTGACAGGCGATTTTTTACCTTGCAAACTCCTAAAGCACGCCGGTTAATCGGGATTTTTGCGGTGTTGGTCATGCAAAAATCCACACGTGCAACAGGCTGCTATAGCTGATTTCTCATCCGTGGTTGTTCTGTAATTTTTAATTGCATGCTGGGGTATACCGGCGGTTGAGGTTCTTCGCTATTTCCAGAAGTTTTTCCCGGTTGTTGAGTTCCGGATCGTCTACTACCGTTTCCAGGAGTTCCCGCAGGATTATCCCCATGCGGGGGCCCGGTTCGAGGCCGACGTCCTGTAAGTCCCTGCCCGATACGGCGAGGTTTTTAAGGCTAAAGGCCCGGCCTTGGGCTAATACCCCCTCGATACGGTTTATAAAGGGAACCAGGAAGTTGCCGCCGGCCTCTATTCCGGCGGTGGCATAGGCGTCGGCTTTCCTCAATTCAAGGAGCTTGGGGATGGCCTCTTCCCCCACCCGGATGATAAACCTCCGTACCGCCGCGTCGCTCCAGGTCTCTTCATAAAAAAACATGTGTTCCGAAACCAGATGAACCACCTCGTCGATAACGGTATGGGGGTAACGGAACCGGGTCAGGATATTCCGGGTCAGCCGGGCGGATTCCTGTTCATGGTGGTAGAAAGTCCATATCCCTGAAGCGTCCATGTTCCTCGTGAGGGGCTTGCCGATATCGTGGAAGAGGCTTGCGAGGCGTATGTTTTTTGAGGCCCCCTCCCGGGCGGAATAATCACAGGCCAGGAGGGAATGGTCTAGCACATCAAAGCGATGAAACCCCTTCTGCTCAATGCCCCGGCAGCATCCTAATTCGGGCAATAAAAGTTCCAGAAGCCCGGTTTTTTCCATAAGCAAAAAGGCGGTGGAGGGTTTCCCGGCGGCGATGATTTTATCCAGTTCTTCCCGGATCCGCTCCGGGGCGACCCGGGCGGTAATCCCCAGGGCGCCGGGAATAGCCGCCAGGGTGGAGTCCTCTACCGTAAATCCCAGTTGGGCGGCGAACCGGACCGCCCGTATCGGCCTGAGCCCATCCTCGCCAAACCGTTCTTCCCCCGGTCCCACACAGCGGATAATCCGTTTTTTGATATCCTCCCCCCCGCCAAAGGGATCCAACAGCGGGCCCTGGGGCAGGGCAAAGGCGAGGGCGTTCATGGTAAAATCCCGGCGGGAAAGGTCCTCCTCTATGTCCGCGGCATACCGGACCTCATCCGGGTGTCGCCCATCGGTATAGGCGGATTCGGTACGAAAGGTGGTAACTTCCAGGGAATGGCCCTTATAACGCACGGTTACTGTTCCGTGTTTTATTCCTGTGGGGAAGACGCGCGGGAACATGGCCACCACTTCCTCTGGCCGTGCATCGGTGGCAAGATCCCAATCCTGGGCCTTTTGGCCGCGGAAGAGGTCCCGGACCGCCCCGCCCACGAGATAAACCTTTTTTCCCCGGCCTCTGAATACCGCGGCCGCCTCTTTAAGGATGGGATGAATAAACAGATTGCCCATTAGGGGGTACTATACTATACTGGGGAAACTTCTGAAAGGTGGGTTTCCGGTAATGTTCGCGGAAGGGGAGGAGCGGTGCGGGGTATCGTTTTTATTGGAGGGCTGGGGCCCGGGACCGGGCAGTGCCGGGCGTTAATCCGGGGGGTGGACCTCATGGTCGCCGCCGATTCAGGACTCATCGCTGCGGAAGCGGCGGGCATTTGTCCCGACTGGATTGTGGGGGATATGGATTCTCTTGGAGACCCGGGACGTTTAAAAAAGTATCCCGTGGAACGGGTCCTCCGCTATCCGGAAGACAAGGACTATACTGATACGGAACTGGCCCTACGGCTCCTATGGGATAAGGGCTGTGACGAAACCTGGCTTTTAGGCGGAGGAGGGGGCCGCCTCGATCACCTCTTTGCCCTCCGTTCCCTCTTTGAACGGGACCCCAGCCCCATCCGTTGGATCACCGACGAAGCGGACATCCATGCCGTTACCGGGACCTTAGCTTTGGAAGTTCCCCGGGGAAGTCTGGTATCGGTTTTTCCTCTGGGAGCCGGTCCCTGGAAGGCGGAAAGCCGGGGTCTCCGGTGGCCCTTGGACGATCTGTCCTGGAATCCGGGCTTTTTCGGTATCAGCAACCTTGCCGAGGAAGGGCCTTTTTCTATAAAAGCAAGCGCTGGCCGGTTTCTGGTGATCCTTCCCCAAAACAAGTCCCTCTAAAAGCAAGGTTCCTAGGTTCAGGCGCTTAAGGACCTGAATTCCCGGATCGTGTCCAACATGGCGATTATGTTTTCCGGCGGCACCTTCGCCAGGATATTGTGGATGGCGGCAAACACGAAACCGCCTCCCGGGGAGAATGTGTCAAGCCGTTCCCGGACCTGTTTCCGTACTTCCCGGGGGGTTCCCCGGGGCAGGGTTTTCTGGATGTCCACACCGCCGCCCCAAAATACGATCCGGTCGCCATAGGCGGCTTTCAGATGCCGGCCGTCCATGCCCGCCGCGGAACACTGCACCGGGTTTAGGATGTCCATTCCCATATCGATAAAATCGGGAATAAGGGGTTCTATGGGGCTCCACAACAATGGTAGAAGGTCTTCCATGAGGTATTTTGATGAACCCAGTCGTTCACCTTTTGGTAGTAAGGCTTGTACAAACCCTCGAAAACTTCTTTTGACTGCATTAGGCTGCACTGGGTTCCAAAGTCGGTTCCCGAAAGCCAGATTACCTGGATCCGGTCTCCCACAGCCTGGCGGTACATTTCCAGATTTTTCAGGACGATTTCCGTCTGGTATTCAAAAACAGCGCGCACATAATCGGGATTGGACTTTGCCCCGTTAGGTAGACACTGTTAAGCGACCTTCCCAGAGTTAAACACATTAGGCGCCACATAGTCAAGTGCCGAATGCATACGAATCCGGTTATAATATGCCTCAAGATACATGAACACCGATTGCCTAACCTCCCCCGCAGAATATTTGCCGTCCAGCGTTTCCAACTCCCTCTTCAGTGTTTTGAAAAATGTTTCGGCACATGCGTTGTCCCAGCAATTCCCTTTCCGGCTCATGCTCTGGCGGGCCTGCGGACACCGTTCCCCAAGATGGTCCCGAAAGGATTTCGCACAATACTGTACTCCCCGGTCAGAGTGGAATATCAATCCCTCCTGGGCCTTTCGGTTGGCAAACGCCATCGCCACTGCGGGTATGGTCGTATGAAGGGCCTCCAGGTCCCCGCTTAAAGCCCAGCCTATGACTTTCCGGTCAAAAAGGTCAAGGACCACCGTCAGATACACCCAGCCTCCCACCGT
>JAITEG010000069.1 GCA_031282145.1 Spirochaetaceae bacterium
GCAAGCCAATGGAGCATATCCATATCATGACAGCTTTTCGCCAAAATCATGGGGGAAGATTCCGCCAAATTACGCCAGTTACCCCGGACAAAACTATGGGAGAGGTGAAGGTGTCCCACGTTTTCGATGAGGTTGATGCCGATGAGCTTTCCGATCCGTCCCTCGTCCAGGAGTTCCTTGATTTTGGAAAAAAAGGACGTATATTTTAATACATGGCACACCATGAAAACCCTGGTGAAAGAGGCGGCTTCCTTTTCAATAGCCCGGCATTCCTCCAGAGTCGGCACGATGGGCTTTTCGCAGAGGATGGGTAAATTCCGGGCCATGACCAGAGCCAGGGGCCCCGCGTGCTTTTTATCCTGGGTGGCGATGATCACCGCGTCAATATCGGGCGTCTTCTCGACGGCCTCCTCCCAGCCGGTAAAGGCCAGCTTGTCGGGGATATGATGATCCGCCTGTATTTTTTTTCGTTTTACGTTATCCGGTTCCGCTACGGCGGCGATCCGCATCATCTTCGGATTATTCCGGGCATATTCAGCGTAGGTATACATCCCCCGGCTGCCCACCCCCAGTAAGAGTACGTTAATCGGCTCCATACTTACCTCCCTCTCTTAACCTCAAGTGAAATGATTATTGTTTTTTAAGCCCTTGGACAATGCGCTCCCGGTCATGAGCCGCAGCTTTACTAAAGGGGGGACGGGGAAGCCTCGTCTCTCCGGACCACCCTTTAGCAACCCCTCACAACGCGTGAGCGGGCCCGCCTATTTTGCGATGCTGGCGTTGATCCTGGTTTCCAACTCGGCCAACTGGTTGCCTATGTTGCCACTGGAGAAAATGGTGGATATGCCGTCCTCCATCTCGGTCCAAACCGCCCCCGCGTTTCGGGACGCGATAGGCAGCGGATGGCCGTAGCTTATGGACTCGCTCACCACCCGGGTGTCCACCCAGCTGTAATTTTTGAAATACACATCGGTCATGCCGTTGTAGCAGGGCGCAAAGGTATTCGCCGTGACCTCCGCATGACGCCGGGAGGCAAGGAAGGCGACGAACTTCCGCACCTCCTCGGGATTGGCGGTCTTGTTGGACACCGCATAGGCGATGTTGTGGAATACCGTGCCCTGGGCCTTCCGGCGGGGCAGGGGCGCCACGTTAAGGTCCTTGCCCAGGACGTCTCCAAAGAAACCGAGGCGGATGGACAGGCCCGGCATCATCGCCACCACCCCCGACTGGAACATGGCGTCGGCGGTGGCCTGCTCCACTTCCTGGACGGAGGGGGCCACCCGGTGCCGGTAGATGAGGTCCATGTTGAACTGTACCGCCTCCCGGATTTCGGGGGTGTTGAGGGTCACCTTGGTGCGGTCGGAGTTAAAGATGGTCCCCCCGTTCTGGTAGATAAAGGGCCCCACCCCGCTCTGGAAAGACGCGACGGCGAGGGTGCCGTACTGGACCACCTGGTTCCCGCTGCGGATGGTGAGCTTCTGGGCGGCGGCAAGGTAATCGTCCCAGGTCCACGCCGAGGTCGGATAGGCGACGCCGGCCTTGTCAAAGGCCGCCTTGTTATAGAAGAGGACGATGTCGTCCCACATAAAGGGCACCGCGTACCGTTTGCCCTGATAGGTAAAGGGCTCGTAGAAGTTCTTGGCGAAGTTCTCAAAGTGGATGTCCCCCGCCCAGGGCTCCAGGTCCTTCACGAGGCCGGTGGGAAGATAAGACACCGCGTTGGGATGGTTAAGCCAAAACACGTCCGGCCCCGTCCCCGTGGGGAGAGCGGTCTGGAGCTTGGTCCAGTAATCGGCCCAGGGCGTGATGAGCAGGTTAATCTTTATGCCCGGATTGGCCTGTTCGTACTCCTTAATCAGGGTATTGTAGTCGGCCCTGATGGTCTCGTCCCAACACCACAGGTTGATAACCTTTGCGCCGCCTCCTTGGGCGCCGCCGGCCGCAAACACACTTCCCGCGGCCGCAACCACCAGAAGCAAGAGCGTGATTTTCTTCATTTTGGATCTCCTCGTTATAATTGTCCGCGGTAACCGCGGGTCCGCCCTGACAGGACGGTAGGGAAACTATTCCTTGAGCCCGGTGAGGGCGATGCCGGCGATAAAATGCTTCTGGGCAAAGAGAAACACCACAATAACCGGCAGGGACACGAGGAACGCCGCCGTCATCAGCAGGTTCTCCCGGGTCATCATCTGGCCCTGCAGGTTTGCCGTCGCGATAGAAAGGGTATAGAGCTTTTCCTCGTTGATAACGATCAGGGGCCACAGGAAGTTGTTCCAGGCAAACACCATGCACATGATCCCCGTGGCGAGGAGGGAGCTCTTGGAGAGGGGCATGATTATCGAGCGGTAGATCCGCCAGTGGCTGGCCCCGTCGATGATCGCCGACTCGTCCAGGGACTTCGGCAGGGACAAAATCTGCTGCCGGATAAGGAAGGTACACACCACCGACGGTATCAGGGGCACAATCACCCCGAGGAAGCTGTTAACCCAGCCGAAGGCGAGCATCATGTTGTACCGCGGCATGAGCACCATCTGAAGGGGAATCATGATCGCGATGAAAAGCGAAGTGAAGATCCCGTTCTTGAAGGGGAAATCAATCCGGGCGAACCCGTAGGCGGCCATTGAGGACAAAAAGATCTGGGGGATCGTTATCCCCAGGGTTACGATGATGTTGTTCCCGTAGTACGAGAGGAAGTGGAGGCGCCCGAAGATCTCGTCGAAGTTCCCCATATAGGTAAAGCTATTGGGCAGGATGCGGACGGGAAGCTGCACCGTCTCCGGATAGGTTTTCAGGGACGACAAAAAGATCCAGATGAACGGGAAAAACCACAGCAGGGAGACCACGAAAAACAGGGTCACGCTGATTAGGTACGCGGTTCTTTTCATATTCCCTCCTCAGGAGTAATGCACCCATTTCTTCTGTCCGTAATTCTGCACGACGGTTACCGCGAGGATAAGGACGCAGAATACAATGGCCTCCGCCGAGGCGTAGCCCATGTCCAAGTAGGTAAAGCCCCGTTCGTATATCCCAAAGGCCATGGTCCGTATGCTCTCCTTGACCGCGGGGATGCCCTTCCCAAAGATAAAGATGAAATCGAAGAGCTGAAACACCGAGATGATCGTAATCATGACCACAAAGAAGAGCTGGGGGGTGACCAGGGGAACGGTGATGTGCAGGAACTTGTGCCAGGCTCTGCCCCCGTCAAGCTCGCAGGCCTCGTAATACTGCCGGGGGATGTTCTGGAGCCCCGCGAGGAGGATAATCCCGTAGTACCCGATGCCCGCCCAGAGGCTCACCACCATAATCACCATCCGCACGGAGTATTCCCCCATGAGCCATGCGGGCTGGGGCAGGCCCAGGCCGCCCAGCACCACGTTGATGAGGCCGTAACGGGTGTTGAACATCACCCGCCACACCGTGGCGGTCACTACCGGAAGCAGCATATAGGGCAGGAAAAAGGCGGTCCGCAGAAACCCCGTGAGGGGCGTCTTCGTGTTGAGGGCGTTGGCAAGTAGGAGGGACCCCACAACCATCACCGGGACTATCGTGCCCACAAAGAACAGAGTGTTGAGGAACTCCTTTAACACCTGGGGGTCCCTGAAAAGTTGGACGTAATTCGCGAGACCGATGAATATGGGCTTGGAAAGGTGGTTCCACCGGGTAAGAGATATATAAACCGAATCCACCATGGGCCAGATAAAGAAAAGGTAGATCCCGAAAACTGTGGGACCCACGAAGAGCAACGCCCAAAGCCACTCCTGGTACTTCTTTCTCCCGCACTTTCCCACCTGCCGCAGGGCGGCCTGAGTCTTCTTCATAGCACCCCCTCTAACGCGGAGGTGGTAGTGATAAAGGGGATTGAAACTTTCATAATGAACAATTATAGAAGGATGTTTCTTGAGTTGTCAAGAAAAACCCGTCGGAGCCGCTCAGCCAATCTACCGGGTGGTCCGGAGGGCGAAGTTCCCTTTCAGGGAACCTTTGGCCCTCCGGCGGGGTGAGTGGCGGTATCGATATCAAAGGCGATCACCTCTAAATCAGGGTCGTCCAACACCGCTTTCAGGTCCGCCTCGCCCGTCACGATCCGGTCTATCAAGAGGCCATTTATCTGGAGGTTGGTAGTTTTACCATCGTCGCCGATGGGGTTACCGCACCCCACCATGATTAGTCCCGCGGATAATACCGCGATTAGAAAGAAGATCAGACTCTTTTTGTACATAAAGTCCCTCTTAAAACAAATATACCTTCCGGATCAGATCCAAAAAAAGGTCCCCCAGCGCCATATGGCGCCAGGGGGTTTTAAAAAGAGGACTAACGCTTGTAATTGATTGCCTCGATGGGCTAAAATTACTTTAGCGTTAGTGCTGGCCCCGGTGGCAGTGCTTCCGATCAAGAAATGACACTGTCCCGGGGCGCTATCTCTTTTAGAAACCCCGATCAAAAAACCATGTAATGCTGTCTATAAGTATATCCCATTTGATTCAAAAAAACCACACTTTTTTTAAAAAAAAGTGAAAAAAGGCGCTTTTTTCCCCAGCCTGGTTCTGGTAGCGTTGTTTTTGCCTGACAAGCATACAACGACCACTCCCCAGGGTCTCAAGCCCCACTATACAGGCTAAAAGAACTTACAGAACGCGAATTATCGCTTCCGCGGCGGCGCGGCCGTCGGCGATGGCCCGGACCACGAGGCTTGCCCCGCTGCGGGAATCCCCGGCTGCCCAGACCTTGGGGTTGGAGGTATGAAAACTGCCCCGGGTGCGGATGTTTCCCCGTTCATCGGTTTCAAGGCCAAAGGCGGCCACCGCCCCATCCTGCACCACATGGGTAAAACCCATGGCCAAAAGTACCAGGTCCGCCCCTATCTCAAAATCCGAGCCCGGAACCTCGGTCATGACCGGGCGGCCGTTAACGAGGGGCCAGTCCACCTTGCAGGCCTGGACCGCCTCCACCTTTCCCCCCCTGCCGATAAAGGCCTTGGTATTAACCGACCAGAGCCGTTCTCCCCCCTCCAGGTGGGAGCTGGAGGTTTTCAGCACCTTGGGCCACAGGGGCCAGGGTTCCTCCTGAGGGCGATGTTCCGGGGGACGGGGCAGGACTTCGATTTGGGTCACCCGCATGGCCCCTTGACGGTTGGCGGTTCCCACACAGTCCGCTCCGGTATCACCCCCCCCGATGACCAGGACCCGTTTACCAAAGGCGGTGATAGGCTCTATCCCATCCCCGGTTTCCCCCGCCAGGGTACGGTTCTGTAGGGAAAGGTAGTCCAGGGCCTGGACTATCCCGGCGAGTTCCCGGCCCGGGGCCTTCATATCCCGGGGCTCCCGGGCCCCAATGGTGAGGAGCACGAGGTCATAGGAGGCTTCAAGTTCCTTGGGGTCCAGCAACTCCGCGTCGGAACCAAGGGTCCCAAAGCCGTAACGGGCGGAACCGACCCGGGCGTTGGTCCTGAATTCAACTCCCTCGGCCCGCAAAAGATCCACCCGGCGGTCAATAAAACTCTTATCCAGTTTAAAATCCGGAATGCCATAGCGGAGGTAACCCCCCAGTTTCCGGTCCCCCTCATAGAGGGTAACGGAAAATCCTGCCCGGTTGAGGAAATAGGCCGCTGAAAGTCCCGAGGGACCGGCCCCCACAATGGCCACTTTTTTCCCGTTCCGATGCCGGGGCGGCCGGGGGATCACCAGGCCCATAGCAAAGGCCTTTTCTATTACCGCCAGCTCGTTCTGCCGGATGGTTACCGGTTCATCCTGCCCCACCGAGCCGGCCCCCAGCACGCAGGAGGCTTCGCAGAGGGCAGGACAAACCCGGCCGGTAAATTCGGGAAAGGGGTTGCAATCCTCCAGTACGGCCCAGGCGCCGGCCCAATCCCCCCGGTACAGCCGGTCCTGCCATTCGGGCATCACATTGGCAACCGGGCATGCCCAATGACAAAAAGGCACCCCGCAATCCATACACCGGGCAGCCTGGGCCCGCCTTTCATCGTCGGGAAGGAGGATCTCTACCTCACTGTAATCGTTAATCCGTTCTTCCACCGGCCGGTACCCGGACTGCTTCCGCCGGATCTTCAAAAAACCCCTGGGATCACCCATATCAACCTCTCCCTGCGCCTTTCTAACTTCTCACTTCCAATTCTTCCCGCTCCCGGATTTCGTAGAGTTTACGATCCAGCTCGGCGAGTTTCATCTGCTGGAGGGCCCGTTTATATTCCACCGGCAGGACTTTAACAAATTTGGGGCCGTATTCCGCCCAGCCGTCCAAAATGGACTTACCGTAGGCCGAACCGGTCCAGTAGATGTGCTTCTGGAGGAGCTCCTTGACGAAATTCTCGTCCTCCTCGTTATCGAGGCCCGATAGTTCCACCATCCCGGGGTTAAGGAAGTATTCAAAGTCCCCGTCATGGTTAAGCACATAGGCAATGCCCCCGGACATGCCCGCGGCAAAGTTCCGCCCCACCTTTCCCAGGACCAGGATCCGCCCCCCAGTCATATATTCGGCGCAGTGATCCCCGGTCCCCTCCACCACGGCGAGGGCCCCGGAATTCCGCACGCAGAACCGCTCACCGGCGACCCCCGCGGCGTAGAGTTCCCCGGAGGCGGCCCCATAAAGGACCGTATTACCGACAATGATGTTTTCGTTGGTTTTAAAGGTCGAACCCGGCGGAGGAGCCGCCACGATGCGGCCCCCGGAAAGGCCCTTGCCCAGGTAGTCGTTGGAATCCCCCGCCAGGCGGAAGGTGATCCCCTTGGCGAGGAAGGCGCCGAAACTCTGCCCCGCGGACCCGGTAAAGTCGCAGGTTACAAAATTTTCGGGCAGCCCCTGGCTGCCGAAACGCCGGGAAACCTCGTAGGAAAGCATGGCCCCCACGGCCCGGTCGGTATTACGGATCAAAAGCTGCAAAGCGGTGGGGATCTTTTTATCCAGGGCGGCAAAACATTTATCGATAAGCTCCCGGTCCAGGACCCGGCTTATCTTGTGGATCTGATCCTCCACACAGCGGATCTCCTTGCCGTGGGGGATACCTGCGGAATCGCCGGGACCTTCCTCCCGGTGGAGCAGATCCCGGAGGTCCACCCCAATGGATTTGGCCTTGCCACTTTTCCGCTGTACCAGAAAATCCGGCCGGCCCACGAGTTCATCAAAGGTCCTGAACCCCAGGGAAGCCATGATTTCCCTGGTTTCCCGGGCAAGGAAACGGAAAAAGTTGACGAGGTATTCGCTCTTGCCGGAAAAACGCCGCCGGAGATCCGGGTCCTGGGTGGCGACCCCCATAGGGCAGGTGTTTTCGTGGCATTTACGCATCATCACACAGCCCAGAACAATGAGGGTAGCGGTACCGAACCCAAATTCCTCCGCCCCCAACATACCGGCGATGATAATGTCCCTGCCGGTTTTAAGCTGGCCGTCGGTTTGCAGCCGCACCCTGCCCCGGAGCCCATTCCGCACCAATACCTGGTGGGTCTCGGAGAGCCCCAGTTCCCAGGGGAGTCCCGCGTGACGGATACTCGACTGGGGGCTGGCCCCGGTACCGCCGTCATAGCCGGAGATGAGGATATTGTCCGCGTGGGCCTTGGCAACCCCGGCGGCAATGGTTCCCACCCCGCTTTCGGAAACCAGCTTAACGCTGATCCGGGCCGCGGGATTGGCGTTTTTCAGGTCAAAGATAAGTTCCGCCAAATCTTCTATGGAATAGATGTCGTGGTGGGGCGGTGGGCTGATCAGGGTAACCCCCGGGGTGGAATTCCGGGTTTTGGCGATCAGGGCGTCCACCTTGTGCCCCGGAAGCTGACCACCCTCGCCGGGTTTGGCCCCCTGGGCTATCTTGATCTGGATTTCCTCGGCATTGGCCAGGTACACGCTGGTCACCCCAAAACGGCCCGAGGCCACCTGTTTGATGGCGCTTCGGGTCCAGGCGCCGTCGGGACGGACCGCGAACCGCTCGGAACTCTCCCCCCCCTCACCGGAATTCGAGCGGCCCTTGATGGAGTTCATCGCCATGGCAATGGTTTCGTGGGCTTCCTTGGAGATGGAACCAAAGGACATGGCCCCGGTGGTAAACCGCTTCATGATGGATTCTTCGCCTTCCACCTCCTCCAGAGGGATCGGCGCCGCGGGTCCGTCTTTGACGGTCCCCGGGGCGGCAAAATCCAACAGCCCTCGGATCACATGGGGATTTTGGTTCAAGGTGTTCGCGGCGGCGGTGAATTCCTTGAATTTACCATAATCCGCGGTACGGGCGGCCCACTGGAGCAGGTAGATGGTCTCGGGATTCCAGGCGTGTTTTTCCCCCGTTTTGCGCCACCGGTATTGTCCGTCCCCGGCCAGGAGCAAATCCGCCGGCGTTAAGCTAAGGTCCACCCGGTCGTGGGCGGCCCGGGCGGCCCGGTAATGGGCAACGGCCTCGGCTTCCAGTTCCCTAAAGCCCGCCCCCCCGATGCGGCTGCCGGTTCCCCGGAAACACTTTTCGATTACCTCCGCGCTCAGGCCTATGGCTTCGAAGATCTCCGCCCCCCGGTAAGAACGGAGGGTACTGGTTCCCATTTTGGACATCACCTTGAGCATTGCCTTGGCAAGGCCCTTGAGGTAATTTTTTCTGCCCTGGGAATAGCCGCCTATCCGTTTGCCTTCCGGTCTGCCGCAGAGCGCTTCCAGCGAGGCAAGGGCCCCGTAGGGACCGATAAAATCCGTACCGTAGCCGAACAGCGGGGCAAAGTGCATAATCTCACGCGGCTCGGCGGATTCAACAATAATCGAAGCTTCCATGCGGAGCCCGGCTCTGATAAGGCCGTGATGTACCGCCCCGGCGGCGAGCAAGGCCGGTACCGGACACAGCCCCGACGCGGGATCAAGGGCCGCCCGGTCGGAGAGCACGAGGAGGGCGGCGCCGTTCCTGACGGCGTTACAGGCGGCCTCGACAAGACCGTCGACGGCGGCCTCCAGCGCGCACGTGGTATTTCCGGAACCGGCGGTTCCGGAAATACCGGTATTTACCGTTCCGGCGTCCGGCGGAACGGTAAAGACCGCGTCGAGGGTTTTGCTTTTAAAGGT
>JAITEG010000172.1 GCA_031282145.1 Spirochaetaceae bacterium
GCCTGGGCACGGGGGGCCTGGACCGCGGGGCCCCGGGAACGGTTGAGAACCCGGTACTGGATCATGACTTTATCGATGAGCTTCCCCATCTCCCCCCCCAGGGCGTCCACCTCCCGGACCAGGTTCCCCTTGGAAAGGCCCCCCACGGCGGGGTTACAGGAGAGGGCCCCAATACGGTCGGGGTTCTGGGTGATGAGGAGGGTGGAACAACCGAGCCGGGCCGCCGCCAGGGACGCTTCAATACCGGCGTGTCCTCCACCTATTACAATACAGTCATAATCCATAAATCCCCGTCCGCTTCTTCCTCAAGCCCGGCGCCGGAATTCCCATCGTAGTAGGCCAGAGGGTAGTATCCCCTTTTTGGCGATTCATGTTCAAGGGGAATACCGTAATTCAGAATGAAGAACCCAGGAGCAAGCTCCTGGGTATGGACCCCGGCCTTCCAATCAAGCGGTACGCTCCCCCCTTTCACGGTATCCTTATGAGATCCCTTTAAGCAGGACAAACAGAATGACGCAGAGAAGTATCAATACGGTCCAATAGATGATATACCGCTTCTTCATATCGCGTCCCGTTTTTCCCGGTATTCGGTAACCGCCGCCGAAATTGCCGCGGTAACTTCCGGCGATGCTGTCCCACCGGTGTTTTTGGGAGGGTCTTTTTTCGATGGCCGTATGTCTTTATCCCACCCCATTTTATTTACCACCCGGGCCAAGGCGCTCATGCAAATTATCATAATCCATAAAAAAGCAAACACCACCGCCATTCCAAGTACCGTTAGTATGGCGCTCTGTTCAAACATTTCTCCAATAGTCATGCTCCGTTCCTTTGTCCCTATATTTGGCAAAAACGTCACTGAGTAACACGTTTCACTCCCTTAGCGCTTTTCAACCCTTACCCGGCTTCCCCGCCGGGTAGGTTGATTTGAGAAAATAGTAAAAAGGAGGAAACCGGGATCAGATTCGGAGTTTTAAAAGAATGTTGTTTTTGTCCGCCTTTACCGGCGTTTTGGTGATTGGCCGCACGGCCGAACACTTTAGGCCCGATCCGGCGGTAAGAAGACCCGGCGGCATGATGGTCCGCGGGAGGCACGGGCGCAGGGGGGAAAAACGGTTTTCTTTGGCCTCGACAGACGCCAGAGTACCCATGAAGTGGTCAACCGCCGTTAAAAATACGCCCTGGGCCGGACCTTTCCCCCCGGGGGCATCCACGGTTGAGGCGCCGAAGGGTGTCAAAGCGAATGTCCCTATGGCGGCAAGCATGAGATACGCGGTTGTCGCACTAAGAAGCCATTTTCTCATCGAAAGCAGAACCATAAAAGTACGATAGCATAGGGCGGTAAGTTTGTACAATAAGGGGAACCGCCGGCGGCCTCCGGTAAAAACCGGACAGCGAAACGCCGGGTTTTGTTTGACCCTCAGGTTCGTGCCGCGCTCTGCCGGCCGCTTGCTCGAATCGAATTTGGCAGCAATCAGAGACAGATCCCGCGGCGTAAGGTGATGTATTCGTCCAGTTCACCAGTACCAAAAGCCCTCTGGCCAACACCTTGGGTATTAAACCAGACTTTCGAATAAGGAAAGTTCCGGCCCGGCAAAGAACAAAGAATTTAAAAAAATCCCCCCTGATTAAAGCAAAACCCCTGGTCAATACCCTATATAGCCATGGGGGTATTTATGATGAATAGTTGTTTTTTGCTAAAAAAGACCGGCCTGGGGCCGGCCATACTGCTTTGTTTGACGGCGGCCGCGTGTTTGCCGGGCAAAAATCAGGAAATCCTGCCGGAGCAAAGGATCGCGGAAACGGAGATCCTTTCCGCTGCCCCGGGGAAAACCGGGGCCTATACGGTTATCCCGGCTGAGACCGGGGCCTATGCCGCCTTGGGGGAAACCGGGACCTATACCGAAGCTCTGGAAGAACTCGCCGAGACGGAGCGGTCCGGTGGTTTTAGCCCGGGGATGGGCTTTACCGAATCAATGCTCCGGGAATGGTCCGGTGATTACGGAGGGGCGGTGATCGCCGCTTATAAGGAACTTTCCTGGGCCTATGGCTGCGGCGCCGGGGTGACCAAAGACGATATGACCGAAGGACTGGGGAAGGTCTTGTCCCTTTACGAGAGCGGCGGGGAAAATTCGGCCCAGGACGGCCTTAGCCTGGGGGAAGAAGCGCGGACTCAAGCCCTGATTGCCGCCCGTGGGGTACTGGCCTTTCATAACGGGTCATGGACCGAGGCGAGATTGAGCCTGGAAGGACTTGCGGTTGAGGATGAACCCGATTCTTTTGTGCAATGGATGTCGTTGGTGTGCCGCCTTGAGGAGGGGGAAGGCGTCCGTCAGCTTCTTGCCGCCTATGGGGCTATCCGGGCCCGGTACGACCGGTTTCCCGAATATTGGTATCGGGGGGCCCGGCATTTTTCCGGGAATATCCGGGGTGAATATGCCGAGCGTTGCATCAACCTGGCCCCTCAGGGGCCCTTTGCGGAGGACTGCCGGGGAATTCTGG
This sequence comes from Spirochaetaceae bacterium, assembly GCA_031282145.1. Classification (GTDB taxonomy): domain Bacteria; phylum Spirochaetota; class Spirochaetia; order Treponematales; family Breznakiellaceae; genus JAIRMO01. Next base: position 2,500 of record JAITEG010000172.1, read on the forward strand.
CGGAAACCGTAGGCCTATCTTTTGATGAAGGAAACAGCATCAAGACCCGGGCGGAAATTGAGGAATCAATTATCCGGTCGGTCGCTTCCGGAACCCCCGAAGTTTTAACGGAACTTTTCGCCCTCCTTTCCCTTCAGGATAATCCCTTCACCCTGTATACCGCCGGAGCCCTGCGGGCCCTGGTAATACAGGAGGATTTCAGAAACTGGTTTGTCCGGGAAGCGGCCCAAGCCTCGGGGCGTTTGGCGGAACGGCTGCTTTATATTTCCAGGGGGTAAAAAATGGGGAAAAAAGCAATGCCCTTAGGTTTGGTAATCCTGTCGATTTTGGTGATGGCCTGTCATTCCCGGAAGGTGGATGAGGATACTCTCCTGCTCTATGCCCGTTCGGAAGCGGCCTATGGGGAAGGGCGGTTTGAGGAGCTTATTTCCCTGCTTTCGGGGGTCCGTTCCTTTACGCCGGCCCTGATCCTGCGGGGTAAGGCGGAATACTTTTCCGGCGATTCGAAAGCCGCCGAAGGATCCTTCCGAAGAGCCCTTTCGATCCGGCCGAGCTCGGTGGAGGCCTCCCTCTATTTGGCCCGGTTGCTGCGGGAAAGGGAGGAACCTGAGGAAGCCGAGGGGATCATCAATACCCTTTTGGAGGATGATCCCGCCAATATCCGGGCCCTCAGACTGGGGGCGGAACTTTACCGGGAAAAGGGTCCCGCCGGGGAAGGGACCGCCGCGGCCTTACTGGACCGGGCGGTGGAGGCTTCTGCGGAGACAGCCCTGGTTTTTGTGGACCGGGCCCGGTTCCGCTGGATTGGAGGGAATGGAGAAGGAGCCCTACAGGACCTTCGGAGCGCCAAAAGCCTTCTTCCCTGGGATACCCCCCTGTTCCGGAGTATCGAAAATTTGGAATCCGCCATTGAGGAGGCTCACCGATGAAAAAGCGCTCTTTTTTCTTTGCCTGCTTTTCCGTATGGGGAAGCCTGGTGTTTCTTTCCGGCTGTCTTTCCCTGGGGACTTCCCCGGGCAATTCCTGGTCCTCTGAGGACCGGACTAAAATAGCCGGTACCCTGCGGCTCGAAACGGTTACCGTGGATAAGCCCGTGGACAAGGCTTCGGTGGAGAAGGAGATTCGGGGCAGAGTGCCCCTGGTCTTTCTGAAACGGGGGTACCTCCTGGTATCAGAGGAAGAAACCGCCCAATATCGGGCGGATATCCGGGCCATTGAACGGGAATATATCGCCGGCTGGAAGACCCGGAGATCCCTCTCGATGGAAGTTTTCATTTGGAAGGATGAGGAAGGGGGCTGGGATCCGGTTCCTCTGGCATCGGGCAGGGCTGCGGGAACCGGACAGGCCAGCTTATCCTCATCTCCGGTCACGGATCGTCTGTTGACGACCGCGGTTAAACGGGCCCTTGGGGCCTTAAAAAAATGAAAAAATATGGGGTTTCGGCAATGATATGGAGAAAAATATTTTTTCTGGTTCTCCTTTTTATGGCGGCTTCCGTTCTTCAGGCTGAACCGGGTATTGGTTTTGCCGAAGCCGCCCTCATGGCGGTGGCCGCGTCGGAGGAGCTTCGGAACGAATACGCCCAACGAAACCTTCGGGAAGGGGCCTGGATTCTGGGACGGCGGGCCTATTTTCCCCGCCTGTCCTTGAGTGTTTCCGAAGATGATCGGGTCTCCACCATAGGAAACGATTCCTTTTTAAAAAACTATGGCATCAATCTGGATCAGCTCCTTTGGGATGGGGGAAGAACCGCCATAAGCCGGTCCGTAGAACAGGCGGAACTTACCCTGCGGGGAGCCCAGCTGGAACGGATGGCCGGGGAAATCGCCGAGGCCGCCCTGGGGGCATATCGGAACGTTCTGTACGTACGGGCCCAACTGGCTATTCGGGATGCCGCCCTGGAGGCCTTGAGGGAACAGCGGAATATTCTGGTCAGGGAAACGGAACTCGGTCTGGCCCTGCCCGCGGATTTGACCGGGGCGGATCTTACCCTTTCGGGGGAACAGATAGAGATCCTTTCCCTTAAGATGGAACTGGAGGAGGTGGAACAGGAGTTGGCCGAGACCCTGGGGCTTGAGCGGCTTCCCCCTCTTTTGGAAGCCATGGATGTTCGTCGGTCTCCGGTATTACCCGGAGAAGCGGAGATCCGTGCCCGGGCCCAAGCCCGGAACCCGGACCTTACCGAAGCCCGGTATGGGATAATCAAAAAACAGGCGGAGGCCCGGTATGCCCGCTTATCCTGGATGCCCACCATACGGTTGAACGGAGGATTCAGCCTCAACGGTCAGCGTTACCCCCTGACCAGGTATGGCTGGACGGTGGGGCTCACCATCGAATTTTCATCCCCCTGGTTTTCAGGGGGTGTCCAGGGCTCGGCCGGCGGGGAACCGCCCTACGATAGAAATGCCCGGCTGCAAAATACCCTATCCCCCCTGCCGGAACCCGCTTCGGCTATGACCGGCCGTTCCGCGGATCTGGCCCTTGCCCTGGAACGGAAAAAATTTCAGGTGAGTTTTGAAAAGGTGGGCCGTATGGCGGTATTGGCGGCGGAAAAATGCCGGCTCATAAACGGGAAACGGATCCTGGCCCTGGAATCCCTGGAATTGTCGGCAAAACAGTTCCGCCTCGCGGAACTGCGTCTGGACTTGGGCCAGATCACCCGGCTCGATCTGATGGAAGCCCGGCAGGAATATACCCAGCGGGAACTGGCCCTGGTGGAAACCGCCATAACCCTCCTGGAGGCGGAACGGGAGGTGGAACGTTTCTTGGATCTCCGGCCCGGAACCTTGGCGGACTTTACCGGCGGACATGAATATGGAGATTCCCATGAAGGGTGATAGTTTTCCCAGGGTATTTACGGGACTAACCACGGGGGCGTTTTTTCTTTTATCCCTGATTCTGCCGGGCTGCAAAGCCCCTTCGGAACAGGGGGAAACCGAGGCGGTCCGGCAGGTCCGGGGTGTGGTGATTGGGGAACGGAACATACCCCATGAGATCAGCGGATTCGGGACCCTGTCTTTTCTTAAAAAAGTCGATGTGGCTTCTCCCCAGGACGCGGTGGTGGCCGTGCTTTATTATCGGGAAGGGGATAAGGTCCTACCTGGGGATAACCTGGCGCTTTTGGAAAATCCCCAGATTTCCCTGGCGGTGGGCAGGGCGCAAAATACCTTTTCCCAAGCCAAGGCCGCCCTGGACCTGGCCCGGTCCCGTTTGCTGGAAGGGGAATTCCAGGCGGAAGCCCAACTCCTCAACCTGGAAAAGGCGGAAGCCGAATTGGAACAGGCCCGGAAGGTCCATGAGGAACAGAAACGGAAACATCAGGGGGAAGAGGCCCTCTATGAAGCCGGGGGGGTTACCGAAGAGGCCATACGGACCGGCCGGTTTTCCCTGGATGCGGAGGAGGAGAAGCTCCGGCTTTTGGAAAAGGATCTGGAGATCCGCCGTATAGGGTTCCGGCATCAGGATCTGGCCGCCGCGGGACTTCCCCTGCCTAAAAACGCGGCGGAACAACGGCGTTTATATGTAACCCTGGCCACCGCTACCCTCCGGGCCGAATTCAAGGCTTCCCAAGCCAGTCTTGAGGCGGCGGCTAAGGAACTGGAATCGGCGAAACTTGCGGAATCGGAACTGGTTATCAAAAGTTCCATGGCCGGAACCGTGGGGGCTCTCTATGTGGAGGCGGGAGAACGGGTCAAACAGGAGGATAAGATCCTAACCCTGATGGATACCGAATCCCTTTATGGGGTATTTCCGGTACGGGAAGAGGATGCCCTGCGCCTGGAGAAGGGCATGGCCGCCACGGTAAGCCTGGATGGAACCGGGGGGACCTATGCGGGCGCTGTGGATTTGGTAGCCCCCATAGCGGACAGTCAGTCGTTTACCTTTTCGGTACGGGTCCTGCTTTCCCCGGAGAGTATCGCCGGAGGCATGGGGGAAATTCTGCCTAAACCGGGGATGTTTGCCCGGGTTTCCATAACCCTGGGACCTCCCCGGAAGGTTACGGTGATCCCCGATTCCGCCATAGTGAATAAAAAAAACAACCGGGGGGTGGTTTTTGTGATCCATGGAAATACCGTTTATGAGCGGGAAATCAATTTCGGTATATCCCTTGGGGAGGATCGGGAGGTTGAGGCCGGCCTGCTCCCCGGAGATCTGGTGGTGGCGCGGCCTGACGGGGGGTTACGGGATGGGGTATATGTTTCGGTGGTGGAATGATCCGGCCCTTACCGGAGCCGGAAGGGCGTATCCCCGGCGGACTTTGGTGGATTCCGCCATTTCCCTGCAAAAAATCCGATGGCCGGGGTTCCTCAAATTGACGGCTTTAACCGGCCTTTTCCTCCTGGGTGCCTGCGGGGTGATCGATTTACGGCCCATTGGGGTAAAGACCATTCCCGGTGAATCCTACGGGGTACTGGAGGATTATTATACACCGGTGGTCCTGATTTTTGATACGGAGATGATCGAAACCACCACCCAACAGGTACTTTCGGTGAGTTTTTCCGGAGGAACAGTGGAAGGGGATCTCCGGTGGCAGGAAAATACCCTTTCTTTTACTCCCATGGCGGGGTGGACCGCCGGAAGGCGTTATACCCTGCGCCTCATGGGGGATATCTATTCCGTGGACGGCCGGGAACTCAGGCTGGCCCAATATCTTCCCTTTTTCGCAATCTCCCGGTCCGAGCTTCCCGGGCTTGATTCCTTTTCCCCCGCCGACGGCGCTTCCGTGGGGGTGACCGAGGAAGAAGGGGGGATCGTGATATTAAAATTCTCCCTCCCCATGGATCGCCGGAGTGTGGAGGAGGGCTTTGCCCTGGACGGGGTGAGGGACAAAAAATTTGAGTGGGACGGGGATGACCGGATCCTCAGGATCCGTCCCGGCAACCCCCTTTCCCCCTGGACCACCTACCATTGGAGCCTGGACCACGCTTTGAGCCGGGAGGGAGCGCCCCTGGCAAAATCCATATCCTCCCAATTTACCACCGACCTTGATCGAACCCGCCCGGTGGTCCTTGAGGTATTCCCCCTGCTGCGTTCAGATCCCCCGGAAACCGGGGGAGTTTCCCCCGGGACGGCCCGTTTTCTACCCTGGGTACGGACCGGCGCCGATATAGAGAATGGCCTGGGGGCAGGGCAGGGAATCGGGATTCAATTTAATAAACCCATGGATGAGGAAAGCATGAGGAAGGCGGTCAGACTGGAACCATCCCTTTCGGGGACGGTCGAATTATTAAGTCCCGCGTCCCTGGTTTATGTCCCGGACCGGAATCCGGAAGGGGAGACCCGCTATACCCTCATTGTTTCCGCCGATACCCGGGATAAGAGCGGGCTGCGGATGGGGGAGGATTTTATTGGTTATTTTACCCCGGATATTCCCTTTTTGCGGATCCGTTCCTTATCCGTGAACGAACAGCCTTCACTGGCGCTGGATGAGGGAATTACTTCCCCGTATTATGCCTTTCCCCTGGAAGGAGTCACCGGAATAACCGGTATCACCCTGGGATTTTCCCTTCCCTTTTCAGAGGAAGCTATGGCCGCTACGGTCCTGGAGATTTCCCTGGATCCCTGGTTTCCGGCTTCTATCGGTTCGGCGGTCCTTAAGGCCGCCCTCTGGTCTTCGGAAGATACCCTTTTTATGGAATGGGAAGGGCTTGAACCGGGAATCCCCGGGGAAGGTCATTTTTACCGGCTCTCTATCCCCGGTGGTAAAAGCGGTATTACCAATGGCCGGGGTTCCTTTCTGAAAAATACCCAAACTATCTATATGGAGGTTTTTGATTTATGAAAAAGCGTAAGTTCTTTCAGGCCGGTTTGTGGTATCCCTGCCGCTCGGTTTTCGTCAGGATCCTGGGAGGGATGTTTTTGTTAAACCTCTTCCTTTCCTGTGATATTCTCAGACAGTCCCCCTTTGAGGTTACCCACTGGAGTCCCGGAACAGGATACCACGAGGTGCCGGAACACCTGCGGATTTCGGTTTCCTTTTCCCATGATCCGGATGAAGTCAGCGTGGAACATTCCTTTTCTTTAACCGAGGACGGTTCATCCCTCCCCGGTTATTTTAGATGGGAGGGGCGGACCCTGATTTTTAGCCCCGTTGTTTCCCTGGAGTTAAACCGGGATTATATGCTGACGATCCTGGAAGACGCCCAGGATCAAAAGGGAATATCCCTGGATAAAAAGTTCGAAGTCCCCTTTACCACCCGGGAACCGGGAAAACGTCCGGTGGTTCTCTCCGTAGATCCCCAGGATGGGGGAACGGTGCTGGATCCGTGGGGGGAGATCCGTATAGAATTTTCCGAATCCCCTAAAGCCGTTTCCTGTGTTAACGCCATTTCCTTTAGTCCTTCCATGGGTGGTTCTTGGCGCTTGGAAGCCGATGGCCGCCTGGCGGTTTTTACCCCCCAGGAACCCTGGGTTATGGGAACCACTTACCGGCTCCGTATCACTCCGGATTTTTCCAGTATCCAGGGACTTACCCTGGGGAAGGAATTTACCGCCTCCTTTATTGTGGGGAATGACCAAACCCCTCCGGTTTTAATGGCGGCCCATGCCCTGGACCCGGAGGGAAAGGCGGTGATGGAACTGCTCCCGGCGGGAGACGGCCCCTTGATGGAAGAAAACCTCCTCTGGGAATCCGTTTACCGGCTGGGGCTGGAATTTTCCGAACCGGTGGATACGGCGGATCTCAAAAATCGTCTTACCGTGGAAGAGGCCCCGGCCTTGAAAATGGAAACCGGGCCGGGATACGCCGATTGGGTGGTTTTTAGTTTTAGTGAAAACCCTGAATATTTAAGTTCTTTCCTTATTAGAGTACCCGCCGGTTTCAAGGATAAGGCGGGCAATGAAAGCCCCCATGGGGTGGTTTTCCGGATCCGGGCGGATGGTCCCCATTCCAAGCCGCCGGAATTGATAGGGTTCCGTATACCCATGGCCCCCGGCGGCATTGAGGACAATGGAACCGGGGATGTTCCCCTTTCCCCGGAGCAAATTTACCAGGTGCTGTCTTTTCCCGTGGAAGAACCCTTCCGGGATTTACCCATCCTTTCCGGGGCGGGCCGGTATCCCTATGTCGAATCAACTCCTACCTGGATAGAACTCTATTTCGACACCGCGGTGGGGGCGGAAATAGATCTCCTGTCCCTGATGAATCTCTTCCAGGTAGATGCCACCAATAACGCCCTCTCCTTTTTTCCCCAGAGTATGGAGGCCGGGGGTTTTTCCATTCCCGATCCTCCGCCGGCGTGGGAAGCATATTATCGAATAAACGTCAAAGGGGTCTTGATTAATAACACTAATCCGGGGGTCGTGGTTTTTCAGATAGCTTCCGGCCTTCGGGATAATTTGGGAAACATAAACTCAAGGGTCTTTCAGCTTCCGCTGTTAAAATAGGGTATTTTATTGAAGGACTTGATACGATTTTGTGTAAATCGTCCGGTAACGGTGATCATGATCATGGCCGCCCTGGTTTTGGGAGGCGGATTTGCCCTTTCGGTACTGCCCTTGGATAGGCTGCCGGATTTTGCTTATCCCCGGGTTACGGTGGAGACCCTCTACCCCGGAATGGGCGCCGCCGATGTCCGTTCCATCGTTACCATCCCCCTGGAGGACGCCCTTTCTTCGGTAAAGGGCCTCCAACGGCTGCGGAGCGTTTCCCGGGACGGGGCTTCGGTGGCGGTGCTGGATTTCCGATGGGGGACCGATCCCAATGGCGCCTCGGTTTTGGTCCGGGAGGCGATTGATTCAGTATATCCAAATCTTCCCCAGGGGGCGAAAAAACCCCTGGTGGTCCCCGGAGATCCCCATGAGGAACCCCATAGCATCGTATCGGTATTTTCCCCCGCGGGGGACGGGGTTTTTGCCCGGAATTTGGCGGAATATGAATTACGGGCCCGGTTCAGAAGAATAGACGGAGTTGGTACGGTGATCCTGGTGGGCGGGGAAAGCCCTGAGGCCAGGATCACCCTGGATATACCCCGGTCCCTTTCCGGAGGGCTGGGGCCGGTGGATTTGGCCCAATACCTGGCCACGGAAACGGAAGATATCCCCGCGGGAAACGCCCGGGAGGGGGATAGGGAACTGGTAGTAGTTAGTGCCGGCCGTCCCGGTTCGGTGGGGGAACTTTCCCAAATTCCCGTACCTGTCGGGCCGGCGCTGGTACGGCTTTCGGATCTGGCGGAAATAAGTGAAGGACGGGCCCGCCGGAAGAGCCTCTTTCTCTTTAACCAGCGGGACCAGGTAGCCCTGGAAATATACCGCCGTCCCGGCGCCGATCCGGTTAAGCTTTCCCGGGACATCGAAGGGGTCCTGGAGGAGGCAAAGACCGCTTTTTCCCGGGATCTGGAACTCGATCTGGTATACGATTCCTCCGGCGCCATCCTGGAGGGGGTAAAAAATTTAAGTATTTCCGCCCTCCTGGGGACCGCCGCGGTTATCGGAACCTTGATCTTTTTTATCCGCCAAGTGCGGTACAGTATCCTTACCGCCCTTTCCATTCCCCTGTCCGCGGCGGCGGCCCTGGTGGTCCTGGCCCTTACGGGAAGATCCCTCAACAGCATGAGCCTGGGGGGAATCGCCCTGGGGATAGGCCTGGTCTCGGATACGGCGGTTATCGTTCTGGACCTCCTCCACCGGAATTGTTCCGGTTATACCCGTCCGCCCTTGGGAGAGGAGATTGGGACCTGGGTATCCACCGTATCCGGTTCGAGTTTTGCCTCCACCATCACCACCGCGGTGGTATTTATCCCCATCGTCTTCCTCCCCGGTCCCCTGGGCGCTCTCTTTGGGGATCTGTCGGTTTCTTTGGTATCCTCAATCACCGCGGGATGGATCTTTGCCCAGTTCGCTCTGCCGGCCCTTTTCACGATTTTTTATAAATTATCTCCCGGTTCGGACTTAACGCGGAAAACTTCCCGCCGGTACCGGCGTTTTCTTGCCTTGGGCCTGCGGCACCCCCGGGGGACTCTTTTTTTCGCCTTGAGTTTTAGCCTTGCCGGAGCGTTCGTCCTCTTTACCCGGCCCGCGGCTTTTGTGTTTCCCGATGAAGTCCGGGAAGTGGAGGTGAGCCTTATTTTTCCCGTTGGTACGGACTTGGAGGCGGCGGGACGCTACGGCATACTCCTTTCCCGGGCCCTGTCGGAACTTCCGGGCATAGAAAAAACCTTTGGCCGGGGAGGGGCGGAGGAAGAGGATGTGGGCCGCCGGGCGGATACGGATTACCGGAAGGAGGAACTCCGTCTCCGGTGTATCCTACAAAAGGATGCCCAGCCGGTCAAGGCCATGGCCGAAATCCAAAAGGTCTTGGGGGGTTCCCTCCTTTCCCAATTCCCCCCGGGGACGGTGGGAATTGCCGCCTATCCCCAGGACAAGACCGAACGCCTCCTGGGCTTGTCTCCGGGTCATACCCTTGCGATCCGGGGTAAGGATCGGGAAGAGACCGCTTTCAGGGCCCGGGAGGCGGCGGAACGGGTGAACGCTCTGGCCCGTCCTCTCTCCGTTACGCTGCGGCCCTCCGGCGCCCGTCCGGAACTCCGGATCTATCCGGACCGGGAGGCCGCCGCTCATCTGGGGATATCGGTGACGGAGATGGCGGAAATGGTTCATACCGCCACCGAAGGGGTGGTAGCCGCCAGGCTGGAAATTGACGGACGGCCCTTGGATATCCGGGTTTCCGGAGATCTCCGCCGGAATTTTCCAAACCCTGAAACTCTGGTGGAGGCGATCCCCCTGGGAGCGGGGGAGGGAGGGCCGGTTTTTTTGGGGGTCCTGGGCAGGGTCGAACAGACCCAGGCGGAGGCGGTCCTGGCCCGGTTGGACCGGGGGGATGTGATCTACCTGGATGCCCTTCCCCGGCCGGGGGCGGAGGCCGAATTATCCCAAGTTATGGATGAATTGAACAAAACCCCGGGAATTTCCCGGGCGGATGAATCCGCCTTTATCCGGTACCGGACCTCCCTGGTGGTTACCCTGTTTCTGGTACTGATCCTCCTGTATATGACCATGGGCGCCCAATTTGAGTCCTTTTTACTTCCCGGGATCCTCATGATAACCATACCCTTTTCCCTTGCCGGCGCGGGTCCGGCGATGCTACTCACCGGGACCGGCCTTGATTCGGGTTCGATCCTGGGGCTGGTGGTCCTTTTCGGCCTGGCGGTGAATAACGGGATCCTGCTCTACGAGATCGCCGTGGAAAAGATGGGCCGGGGTCTTCCGGCAGCGGCGGCGGTTTATTCCGGGGCGGTCGAGCGGTTCCGCCCGGTACTGGCTACCACCCTGACCACCCTTTTCGCCCTGCTGCCCTTGGTCATCTCCCCCCTGGGTTCAAGCCAGCATTCCCTGGCATCGGCCATGCTGGGAGGAATAGGCGCTTCGACCCTGCTTACCCTTTTTGCCCTTCCTCCCCTCTTTATCCCTTTCCTTAAATCGGGGAAACCATCCCAAGAGGGATCGTCATGATCCAAAGTTCATCCTGGCTGCAAAAACCCATAGCCGCCCTCTGTGTGATCTTTGCCCTTACCGCCCTTTCGATTTTTATTATGGCCGGTAGCGGGGATCGGGGAGAAAATCGAAGGGGAAATTCCGGCTATACCATTATTCTGCGGCATTACGGGGTGAATGCCCGGGAGATGGAACGGACTGCGGCCATTCCTCTGGAGGATGCCCTTGCTTCCCTTGGGGGGGTCAAAAACCTGGTGACCATCAGTGAAAACGGGATGGTCCGGGCCTTTGTCCGTTTTGGACAAAAGATTCCCGGCGTCTATGAGGCGGTACGGGAAGCGGCCCAGGGGGTTTATGAGGCATTGCCCTCCTCGGCCCAGCGGCCGGAACTCCTCTCCTCCGATGATTCCCGGCTTCCCCTCTGGACCGCCGCGGTTTTTAGCACCGACGATGACGCCGCCCTGGGGTCATACCTGGAACGGATCGTTAAACCTGCCCTGGAAGCCCTGGAGGGTGCCGGGGAGGTCGAAGTTTCCGGTATCGGGCTCCCCGAAATCGTCGTCGCCCTTAAACCGGAAGAAGCCGCTTCCCGGGGTCTTGACGCTTCCCATATTGCCGAAGTTCTGGGAAGAAACGATCTCCTTCTTCCCGGGGGATTTATCAAAAGCGGCGACCGGGATATCCTTATCACCCTGGATGGCCGGTATGAGGACCGCCGCACTTTAGCCGAGGCCCTTATACCCCTTCCCGCAGGAGGGGCGGTCCGGTTAAAAGATACGGCCCGGCTGTATGAACAAAACCGGGAACCGGAATCATTTTCCCGGCTTAACGGAAAAAGCGCCGCGGTGATCGCCGTCCTTCCCGGAGCTGACGCGGACCCGGCGAAACTCTCCGGTCTCATCCGGCGGGAACTGGAAAAATTCGCCGATCTGCCCCTGAAATTCGAAGTACTCTCGGATCGGGGGGCGGAAGAAACCGCCGCTTTTGGTTCGGTATTAGCCGCCGCCTTTCAGGGAGCCGCCGCAGTGGCCCTCTTGACGGCCCTTCTCGGTAAGACCAGGGGTTCCGGCTTTGGGGTTCCGGGGAGACGGGTTTTCCTGGCCCTGATTTCCGGATTGACGGTTCCCCTGATCTGCCTCCTGTCGGCCGCTCTGTTATCCCTCCTGGGTTTTTCCCTGGACCGGGGACTGCTGGCAGGACTTTCCGCCGGGGTCGGCGCCGCGGTGGACGCGGCCATCCTCAGTTCCGAAGGTCTGGGAAAAGCCCGGACCATTGAAGAAGGACAGGAATCCCTTAAGGAACTGCACATTCCCCTGATATCCGGTTCGGTTACCACTATAGCCGCCCTCCTGCCCCTCATCGCCATGGAATCCCTGGCCGGCGGTATCGGTACCCTGGCATGGGCCATCGGAACCGTTACTTTTCTGGCCCTTCCGGCGGCCCTGGTCCTGATTCCACCCCTCCTCCTGTGGGCCCTAAAAAAAGGTCCCGGCGCTATTCCCCAGAGAAGGGGTTTCCATAAAAAACAGGGTACTCCCAGGGTTAAGACATATAAAAAGCAGGGTTTTTCCACCGTGTTTTTCGAGGACTGGGGCTTGTTTTTGGTAAAAATAAAAGAAAGGCTCAGCCGGAAGGGGCTGCGGCTCCTGGCCGCCCATCTCCGGTTTTGTACGGCCCACCCATACGGCCCCCTGGTGATGTGGGCGCTTATTTCCGCCGGGGGCATTACCGCCCTGGCCCTTGCCGGAGCCGATGTGGGTGCCGAAAGCTCCGGTACCTCCCTGTATGCCCAGGTTGAATTTGAAGGGGGGCTCCGGGCGGAAGAAGCGGATCGGCTCCTCGCGGTTTACGCGGAAACGCTAAAAAGGCATGACGGGATAGGGACAGTACAAACCGTGGCGCGGACCGCTTCGGGATCGGTCCTCATAACCTTTGATCCCCGGATCATCCCCGCCGATACCCTGCGAAACCTGGTTAGAACCCGGGAAATACCCGGCGGTTTTGTGTATATTCCGGAAATGTCCTCTATGGAACGGATTTGGGAGATCAAGATCACCGGGGATGATGACGGAGGCTGCCGGGAACTGGCGGAAGCCGCAGCCCGGATCTGCGGAACCCTGCCCCTTATCCGGGAAACGGTCCTGAACTTTAAAGAAGGAAGTCCACGGCTTACCCTGGTTCCGGATCGGGAACGGCTCCTAACCGCGGGGATTCAATTTTCCCAACTGGCCGATAGGATCCGGCGGGGGATCCACGGTCCGGTGGCCTATAAACGAATAGGCCCTCAGGGGGAAACCGATGTCCGTATCCGGGGCCTGGGGAACGCCGCCCTTTCCCGGGAAGAAATCCCGGGACTACTGGTTGGCCCGGGGACCACCCTGGAGGCGGTAAGACTTGATTCCCTGGTAAAAAAAACCATCTACCCTGAGACGGAACCTTCCGGCATCAGACGGGAGGATCGCCGCCGGATAGCATCTCTATCAATCAGGACCAAGCCCATGGATCCACGGAAGGTCCGGGATCAGGTTATGCCGGCACTGGGCGCCATGGAACTGCCCCCGGGTTATACCCTGGAATTTGACCGGGAGGCCATTGCCGCCGCGGAAACCCTTTCGGGAACGGTTTTTTGGTTTTTATTGGCCCTTATCTTCTGTTATATGGTGATCGCCGCGGAGAACGAATCCTTTGGGATTCCCCTTGCGGTACTGTCGGTAGTTCTCCCTTCCCTTGCAATCCCCGCCCTGGGCATGGCCGCCGCCGCCATGCCGATCACCGCCTCTGCCGCCTGCGCTTTTGTCGCGGTGAGCGGTATGGCGGTAAACGCATCGGTGTTGATCACCGATGAAATCCGCCGCATCCCTCGGTGGAAAAAAGACAAAAGAGCCCTCGCCGCCGGCTTATACCGGGCGGTCAGGAAAAAACTCCCCCTTCTTTTCGCCACCAGCGGTACCACCATCAGCGGGGCGGCGCCCTTTCTTTTTTTAAAAGAGGAAACCAATTCCCTGATCCGAAACCTGTCGGTGGTAACCGTCCTGGGGGTTGGGGCTTCTGTTTTTGTCGGATTGTCGTTACTACCCGCGTTACGGGTGTGTTGTTCAGCGTTGTTTTTTACCTTTCATCCCCAAAGGAAGCGTCCGGAAATAACATGACCCCCAGGGCATTTTATGCGGGCGCGGTTCTCCGGGGATAAGGAAAAAGTTCCGCTTGTGCGGAATAGAGGCTCTCATATACGAGGCCCAAAATGGTATCTTTTCACTTTTTTTTCAAAAGGATTATCCCGTTGGCGGGGGTCCTGTTTTTTGGTATCGGTTTTGTGTTCGGGGAAACAAAGCCGGATCTCCGGGGGTTTAATTCCGGGGTGTTTGACTATCATTTCCGCAGGGCGGACCGGGAGATCACCCCTGAGCGGTGGATGGCCGAAGCCCGGCAGGGGATGGTCATGGCCAGGCATGCCTGGGAAGCGGCCGCGGTGGAACTTTACGGGGATAAGGTTCTGCTTGAGGAAGCGGGGAAAACCCTTGAAGCCTGGAGTGAGGCGGAGTTGGAGCAGCGTTTTACCCAATGGCTCCTCAGGCGTTTTTTCAGCGTGGGAATAACGGAACAGATGGCGGCTTCGGCCCAGGAGATCCGGAAAGCCAATTTATCCCTGGTGTATCATTTGGATGAAGAGGGGAAGATCCGGTATGATGAGGAAACCGGCGATCCCCTGGTGATCCGTCCCGATGAAGCCGGGGAATATATGGAAGGGGATCAAAAACAATGGCGGAAAAACGCGGAAGAAATTATCGACGCCGGGGCCATTCGCTATGAGACATATCTTACCTCCCTGTTTCCGGAACTTCTGAGTTATGTCCCGGAAGAAAATCGGGAAGCCTTTGAGGGGAAACTGCGGGACATCACGATTAAAGCGGTATCGGGCAGGCAAAAGGAATTTGAAGCCCTGGTCGCCCGGGAAGAACGGTTTTTTGTTGCCCAAAGAACCGGGGACGTGTGGAGCCTGCGCAGAAAAAGTGAATCGGCGGCGGCAGCTATGATTACCGCCCAATTAATAGAAGAAACCGAAGCCCTCTGTGTTCAGGGGATAGCCGCCCTGGAAACCCGGATAGAGGCAGCCGAGACCGGTAACGGCGATTTGATCCTGGCGGGTTCCGAATGGCTCGAGGCCTATCGGGAACAATTTGAGCGGGGCCTTAAGGCGTGGACCGAGGCGGAGGAACGGTTTTTTGTGCGCCGCATAGAATGGGAACAGGAAGCGGGACAGTATTATTTGGAAGGGGAAGAAGCCTGGCGTAACGCCTTTAATCAATTTGAGCAGGAAAGGCGGAATTGGGAAGCCAAGGCGAAAACCCTTTTTGAGTCCGGGGAGGCGGTTTTTAAACGGGCGTCGGAAAACCTCGAAGCCGCCATTGCCGGGGCAAAGGCGGAATTTGAACAGGATCTCTTGCTCCGCGCCGAAGTCGGCGCCGGACGGGCCAAAGCCTGGGTGGATACCTACATCACCTGCGGTTCCGTGGTAGCCGGCGCCCAGGAGAACATCAATTTCTGGCTCGATCAATACGGCAAAAACGCCCCCTCCTTGGCGGGCGGGGGATTTTCTTCCTGGATATCCGCGGAACTGATCGGCCATTGGCAGGCGGTACTGGCCTCCTATGAGCAGCGGTACAGCGCCGGGGACCAGATGAGCTTGCTGATAAAAAATATTATCGCGGGGAAAACAAATAAATCCCAGGAGCGGGAAGCCATTGAACAATTAGAAAAAGGGGGAATCATTTTAAGCGCTTCCTTTAAGACTGCCTTGGAACTAAAAAACTGGTCCGACCTCTATGATTCCTATATGGACAAGGCTAAAGCCGCCCGGGATGCCCTGATCAATGATTTTAATATGGTCATGGGTACGGGGTATCTCACGGATATCCTGGCCGAAGGCGCGGTAAGTGAAGACTTTAACCTGGACGAATATCAGATAGAACTCATCCGGGCAAAAGCGGTGGCCGGTTATTGGGAAAAGCGAAAAGCCATTGCCCAGGGGATAGTTTCCTATGCGGAAGAATTAACCGCCGGCCGTATGACCGACAGTGAAGGCATTGCCGCCTGGGAACAGGCGAAACAAGCCTATGATGATGCGCTTAATCGGTATGAAACGGATCTTTCCCGGTTAAGCGCCGCGGGCGCCGGGGTAAAGGATGCCCAGGAAGCCCTGGACCATGCGGCGGCGGCGCTGCGGGAAGCGGAAAGTAAACTGGAAGAAAAAAATCAGGCCTACGCGATACTCATGGCCGCCTATGTGTCCGGACGGAATGATTTTATCCTGAATGACCTGGTAGCAAAATATGAAGAACTCCTGCGAAAGTATAAGCTGTTGACCACCGAAGGGGACGGCGCGGCATACATCCGTTATCTGGAGCGGGCCTATGAACTTGGATTTGCCCAGGAACTGGAAACGGCCGGACAAATGTTCAAACAGCTCATCCTGGGGGGAGATGGAATTGGAAAATCCCTGGCCGCCCTAACGGATAGGGCCTCCCAAATCAAGGTGTTTGAAGCGTATCAAATCATACCGGATCATATTGAAAAATTCGGCCTTGAGGAGGATGATCCTTTTTATACCGTGATTCGCGAACTGTTATCCGAAAAACAGGAAAAACTCGCGGTTGCCGCGGATCAGGAGGAAATACAGGGCCAGTATAATAACCTCATCAGCGCCATGATAAAAACGGCCAAAGCCCAGGCACAGCTTCAGGTAGAAATCAGGATAAAGGCCTTGGATCTTCTGATCAGTAATTCAACCATGGATTGGTATTTTCAAGTCCGGGGCTATGAACCGGAACCCCTGGACCGGGAATTTTTTTCCGAACAAGGGCTTGAAACCTGTCTCAACAACGATGTGGAAAAGGATAGCCGGGCTTTGTTAAAGGCCCGCCTTGCCCTGGAACTGGAAGGATTATCCTCGGTTGCCGGGGAAGATGCGGGAAGCGGCCGGGGAAAACTCCTCTCAAGCTTCTGTTTTGTCAATTCCGCGGAAGCTGCGGAAATTCTTGGAATCCTTACCGCGTTTCAGAACCTTCTTGTTTCTGTTGAGGATAAGGACTTTGCGGAATATTATGAGACCCTGGAAAACGCCGCCCGGTCACAGGAAGTGGTGGCGTGGTTTCTAACCGGGGGTTCCTGTTTTGTTACCCAATCGGGACAAGCAATAGGATACGGCCTTTTAGAAAACGAGATGATCGCCGCTGCCCGCAGTCAGGGTTTGCTGGCGGTTTATCAAGTTACGGGTTCTCAGGCCGCACCGGTGGTAAGGGAAGCGGGCATCAGGGGACTACAGGGTATGGGGGAACTATTTAAATCCTATGGGGTCACCTTGAACGACGGGTATCTTCCCGGTGTGAAGTCTATGGGAGAAACCCTCGTGAAGATGGCGGGGTCCTTACCCCATAATCTTTCGGCCTTTTTATCCCGTTTGAACGGACAGCTTGATGCGCTGCCCCAGTGGATGAGCGTGGAGATACAAGCCTGGCAGGC
Organism: Spirochaetaceae bacterium; assembly: GCA_031282145.1. Classification (GTDB taxonomy): domain Bacteria; phylum Spirochaetota; class Spirochaetia; order Treponematales; family Breznakiellaceae; genus JAIRMO01. Next base: position 19,451 of record JAITEG010000172.1, read on the forward strand.
CTCGTTTATTACCTATATGGCGGCCAAAACAATTTATAGCAACAAAAGTATTGCCGTTTCCAGCGAGGCAATACAAAATGAAATGGCAATCGTCATGGCCCAGTCTCAGGCGGCGCAGCTGGTAGCCGACGCCCTGGTATATGCCGAGCCGGGGAGCGGACGGGTTTTAAGCGCCGCCCTGCGGCTGCCGCCGGATCTATTTACCGATATAGATAAAACCGTTCTTGAAGAGGAAGTGGTAAAAAGAATCGGCCGGGACCTGGCCAAACAATACGGCGCCGGACCCCTTGAAGACGAGGCCGCCCTGCGGGATGCCTTGACGGCCGCGGGTTTGTTACACCATGACTACGCCGGCGAAGAGATACGGAGAAAATCCGTAGATGAGGCCGTCCGCTTATTATGGTCGGGCCGGTTTGATGATGAACTTCAGTCCAATGATTATTACCACGAAACAATCGCCCGGGAACTCCCCCTTATTTTCATCACCCTCTCCGGCCGTCAGGAAAGGTTGAATTATGAATACGCCTTGGTAAAGGCCTATGAGGACCTGAACCAACAGATAAAAGACGCCGAAAGGGAAGGCCGAAACCATTGGCGGCAGTATATAAGCGCCGAATTCCTGGAGGAGTATAATAACCGGGCCGCTAACGAAAAGGTCGTGCCGGGGATTTTGGGAGATCCCGAGGGGAACTATAACGGAATAAAGGCCGTTAAAAATTGGCGGGAAGGCATTCTGGCGGATGCCTATGAAAAAGTCGTCCAGGATACCCGGCGGCTTAATTATGTCTTTGGGATCTTTATGAACGCCGGAGGGCCGCCGGAACATGAATCCATAAAGGCCGGAATAAAAAAATACCAGGACGATCCCCTGCTGGAATGGGATGAAACATTACTGAAAACCGTGGATTACGTATTTTATGACAACTACTACCTGGAATCCGGCGAGTTTCAAAAGAGCTATATCATTCAAGCCTCGCTGGAAAAGGAAATTGAACAACTCGGAGTAGGCTATACGGCATCAAAACAAAACAGCAGCAGAATTAAAGCGGAAATAAAAAAAATATCCGATGAAATCGTGAGCCTCCAGGATGCCTACGATCGTAAGATGGCCCTGTATGGAAACGCCGCGTTGGATTTTGCCGGCGCCGGAACCGCATACGACGAGGTGTATACGGCGGTTAAACAGGATTATACCGATCTGGAGGAAGCCCGAACTGCCTATGAAATAGAGGACGGGATCAGAAGATGGGCAAGCACCGCCTATTTGGATAACGCTCCCGGCGGCGGTGAAATGACGGCAGCGTATAAAACCCCCTATGAAGATCTGGCCTATAGCGCCAGCCGCCACGAACGGGCCGTGATAGCCCTGAATGCCCTGGCCGGACTATACGAGGAGGATGCAAGAAGGCCCTATGCGGATAAGGAATATGAACGATTGTACCAGAATTACCAGGAAAGTTTTCAACGGATGCTCTTGTCTATAAAAACCCTTGGCTTACTGGAAGAAGCGATCGCTGAAGAAATGCGGACCAACAGCGCCTATTATGATAATTACAACCGGTATCTAAATGAGTTGGGTTATCCCCTGAATTATCCGCCGGGCTATCAGCCGCCGAGTGATAAAAGTCTTTGGCAGTTGATGGATTTAATACAAATCAAAAACGGCAGACTTTCCTTCTCCTATGACGGTTCCTTCCTTATTCAAAACATGACCGGTGGACGGGCCTCGGCATTACAGAACTTTTTTACCCCCCAGAAGAAAACGGGTATTGAGGTGAATATGGTTTCCCCCTTTGAGGCGGCTTTACGGCAGTTAAGCCAAAACATGACTGGGTATGGAGTAACCACCGATGCCGCTAAATACCATCAATGGGGACTCGCCCGGGATTATCTCTTAAGCCAATTAATCGTTAATAATGCGGAAATTACCAATATGGCGGACTGGTATAGCCCGGCTAAGGCGTTGAGCCCGGGTGAGAATTTAGGGGAGATGTCCATATTGTACGGCGGTGGATTCAAGGATACGCCGGTTGGCAGTGTTACTATGCTCTATAGGTACCGTATACTGCTTCCGGCACAGAAAAATGCCTGGGATCTGTTAAGCGACGAAGAAAAGGCGGATCTTGAATTTTATACCATCTTGACCCTTCTCGGCGGTGGGGGCGGGGATTCCAAAGGATTCTCCTTTATATCGGCGCAGAACGAATATGCCTATGTAAATAGCGTGTTAAACCACGAAAGGTCCCGGCTTAAAGGCATGTTGTGGATTCCGGTTGCCCGGCATTTTTATCGGGCGGGACTCTCAAGGCTAAACGCTACCAGCAATCATCTTCTTCCTTCTTATTATCAGGTAATCGAGACGGTAGAAAAAGCCCGGACCGGTTTAGAAACCACCACCGCCGCTTTAAATTCCGCGTTAGAATTATATATGAATTCCTGTAACCGGCTGGCACAGTTAAACGGTACGGGGACGGGAAACGGAAACATCGGGTGGAACCACCTGGAAAAGGCATTACAAACCGCCGGAGGGCTCACCGCCGATGAAATACAACGGCTCAAAAAGTACTGGTATAAAATGGAAGAAGATGCTCCGGGATCTTATCAGGATACCACTGCGGCTATCAAAGAACTAATCCGGTGGAGCAGAAACAAAAAAGAGGATGATAAGAAAAATTTTGAACTGGCGTGGATCGAAGATGAGCAGGCCAGACTGGAAAATGAAGCCCGTTACCGTGAGGTTTTTACCGCCTTTGTTGAAGGAAAAGCGGATAGTAACGCCCTGCAGAAAGCCGCTGCGGATGCTTATGGGAATAAAGCGCCGGCTCGGAAAAACCATTTGGAAAACCTGGGGCAAACCATTATACAGGATCTACAGGGAGTTATGGAAAACGGCGCCGCCTATAAAACCGAATATGTTGGACTGGCCGATGAACTAACCGGACTGATAAAACGCGCGTATACGGCAAGGTATCACGCGGAACTTACGGCAAGGGAACTGGAATGGAATATACAGCGCTATGACATAGAAGAAAAATACCGGGCATGGATGGAAGCGTCAAGCCTTATCCTTGAACGGGGAAGGGCCGATTGGAAAGCGGGAACAACGAAAATGCAGGGCTCTTATGACAGGTGGGTAAAAAAATTTAATGAGGAGTACCAACAGATTGGTGAAGCCTGGACCGCCGCCTATCTCGCCGGCCTCGAAGACAAGGCCCGGTGGGTAACCATGGCAACCGAAGCGGCCGACAGCACCGCCGCCGGGGCCCTGCTGGCCATGGTGGGTTCTGAAGCGGAGACGATGAGCCGTAAAATGGATACCCGCATATTGTCGGGCATGACCCTGTCCACCGGTACCGAAGAAGCGCAAAATACCCTGGGGCAATTATTGAATGCCGCGGGGATTATGCAACTGGAAACGGCCTTTGCCGCGGCAAAGGGAATGACCGGAACCATAGCAGGTCAAGTCCGCCGGGGCATAGGCGCTCTTAATGCCTGGAATGCAGGAACCATACAAGCAGCGGCCTTTGCGCTGGCAAAAGAAACCAATGATGAGCTGGCGGCCCGGGAAGCAAAAAGGGTGGCCGCCGCAGTTAAGCTCGCGGTACAGGAAGCGCTGGACAGCCTGGTAAAAAACGTTGATGAGGCCAATAAAGAATTCGATGAAAACATGGACGATATTTTTATAATCGACGGCCAATGGAGAAAAAGTGGAAGAAACTACCTAAAAGACGTGATCGTCCATTCTACGCTTTTTGATCCGGTGATAACCGAATCTGCGGCGGTGGAGGGTTACGAATTTTATAAAATGGCCCCGATAAAACTGGACACCGATTTAAGTGAAGAACGAATAGAAAATTTGGACGCCTTTGCCGTACAGGCCTTAATCAGGAATATGTATACCGAGGTTCAAGGGATAGCTGAAAAAATCTTCGGTACCGAAGAAGAAAATTCAGGTTTATTTACCCAGCATATCGGCGAAGCGCCGACCGTAAAACCGGATGCCGATGCGGATATGAGTATCCATGAACTTTTTTCGGATGAGGGCGCCGGTCAGCTGGGGAGATTACTGCGGTTTTATATCTACTGGGCGGTAAAGGAAAGAAACGGGATTAACACGATGAATTCCGCCTTATGGGAAAAACCCCTTTGGGACTCCCGGGGAAGCCGGTTTCAGGCGCCGAGCATACGAACTATTGTAGATATTGGGAACCAGGTCGTATCCGCCGTGGTCTCCACCGTGGTAGGAACGGTGGCGGGGGTCTTCACCGGAGGTGCCGGGTTTGCGGTGGGGGTGGCCCTTAACACCGCTATGAATTTATCCGATGATTTATTTTTTGGCACCCTGGATGCTTCCGGAGGCTTTAAAAACTGGGACGAAGTGGGCGTTGAGTTTGGGAAAAAGGCCGCCATAACCGGGGCAGGCTCCCTGATAGGCGGCATGTTTAACGGTATCGGCGCTGCCGGCGCCGCCCTCAGTTCCACCTCGTCAAGTTTCCTGCAGAGCGGTATTTCCGGTATGGTAACGCAAAACCTTACGGGGATTTCCAAAGTGCTGGCTCAGACGGCGTTAACCGGGATCCAATCCCTGACCACGGGTACCGTAACCAGCGCCTTGAGCGCCGTTACCTACAATTCCAGAGACGGCTTTGGATTTTCCCGGGATACCTTTACCGGCAGCATAAAAGGCGCCTCCATAGGGGCTCTCAGCGGCATGGCCGGAGGATTTACTACCGGCATGATGAATTGGGGACTGGAAGGTTTTTACGGCCAACTCCATACCGACGGGACAAAGCTGTCTTCCCTTGCCGGGGGACTTGCCGGCCAGGGGGTAGATTACGCGTTTACCGGGGATTATGCGTTAAACATACTCAACCTGGATCTGCTGACCGGTGGAAGGGTAGATTCCGGCTTATTGGAACTGCATCTGGGCTGGGACGGCCTTAATCTGGGGTTGGGAACCGGCGGGGTTGACGTGAGCGCCGGTACCATGGTAAGCGCCCTCCGGGGGCTTGAGGCATGGAAGGTAAATGCTCAACTCCTGACCTCAGACCAGGAGAATTCCCGGCGCTACGCAAGTCAAATGAGGACCTTATATTCGGGGAACGCCGTTACCCGGGCTGAATTCGAGTCGGTTCTGGAGGGGAGGACCCGGTATCGGGAAAACAGATACGCCGAAGGAACCGAAAGTGTATATGATGAGTATACGGGGATAAAAACCGTTCTCCTGGGCCGGGACGCGTTGGAGGATGGCAGCAGATTCGGCTTAAATGTTATTTTCAGCCATGAGGCCTACCGGAACGGTTGGGATGACGGTGAATACGGCCAAATAATCGAGGGAAATAGCGCCGTGGCAGGCCATATCAGCGCGGTCCTGGGACTTATGGAAACCTATGGGACCGATAGTGTCGGCGCCGCCTTACAGGGGGAAGCCCTCTGGTATAATTACGCCCTAAGCCGGGGGGATTATTCCATACTGGAGGCCGCCCTGGGGGCCTATGATTCCGGCGGGGACTTTTGGCAGCTCACCGCCACGGGGGGCTTAAGCTATGACGGCAGCGGGTATTTACGGGATGTGGATGGGCTGTATATAAATTATGACGGTACCAAAACAACGGAACCGGTAAAGGGAAAAACCGTCGGTTCCTCGGGAATTGAAACCGGGTTGCTGCGGATTTTGAACCTGGAACCCACCGCGGAGAATATTACCGCGGTCCAGGATATGATGATAAAAGCCGGACTAAAGCATACCGTGGATCCTGCGGATCCGGAAAACCGGGACCTCTGGATGTGGCAAGGGACCACGGCCATAGCCATAGCCAACGAAATGATAACGATCGATAATAGCCTTTTAAGGCGATTCGATATGTTCTACCTGCCGGAATCAATGTTTTTCAGGGCAGGAAACATTTCAAAGGCCCGGGACATAAAGGATACCGCCAATCAGTCGAGTCTGACCGAAGAATGGCAGCCCCAAAACGGCGTAACCTATTGTAATTTCGTGTTTCTCGATACCGTCGAAGCCGTATTGGGTAAAACGGAACTCACCAAGGCCCTGCGGGATGCCGGTATTGCCAATGAAATCGGGTTATTTCTGGACGCAAACCACCTCAGGATCAATTCCGGGTTACTGGCGCAATATGCCGCTAATATGGGAGATTTAGTTGCCGCCGCCTATATTAACCCGGGGTATCTAAAAACCAGTAATAATAATGAATATCACGGTCATATCGGGACCGTGGTGGCGAATTACGGCACCTATATTCCCGCCCTGGGTCCCCGAATTTCCCAGGGGGGGGCCAAAAACGGCGAATACTGGACCCGGGATCCCGATACCTTTGGCAGGGTGATGAATAATACCTCCTTTTACAAGATAAAAACAAATAGGACCAGTATGCCCCGAAGGATGGGAGAAAAATGACAAATTTTAAATAAATGTCTAAATAGTCCTTGAAACATCTTTTGATTGGTGTTATCCTGGTTTCATGATCTTTTAGGAGAAATCAATGGGTTTGAATTTGATAGTCCTGGTCAAACAAGTACCGGATACCCAGAATATTACCGGGGATGCCATGAAGGAGGACGGCACCGTAAACCGGGCTGCCCTGCCGGCGATTTTTAACCCCGACGACCTTTATGCCCTGGAAGCGGCCTTGCTCCTCAAGGACCGTTTTCCCGGAACAAGGGTAAGCGTCATTACCATGGGCCCCCCCGCGGCGGCGGCCATCCTCAAGGAGTGCCTTTACCGGGGGGCGGATTTTACCGCCCTGGTATCGGACCGGGGTTTTGCCGGGGCGGATACTTTGGCTACTTCCTATGCCCTTAAATGCGCCATAGAAACGCTGGGGGCCTATGATTTGGTCTTTTCCGGCAGGCAGGCTATTGACGGGGATACCGCCCAGGTGGGCCCCCAAACCGCGGAAAAGCTGGGGCTGAATCAGATCACCAATGTGTCCCGGATAGAGGAAGTGGAAATCCAAAAAAGGACTATTACCGCCCGCCGTTCCGTAGAGGGCGGTTGGGAACGGGTCCAGACGGGTCTCCCGGTCTTGCTTACCTTTACTTCCGAAGGGGAAGCTCCCCGGCCTCCTTCGGCCAAGCGGGCCATAGCCTACAGAAACACGGTCCCCTCCGTGGGGGAAAAGCCCGGGGGAACCGGCGGCGCCGGTTCCGTGATGGCCCTCTGGGATATCCCCGCCATCAAGGCTGCGCCGGAACAATGCGGCCTCGCGGGTTCCCCTACCAAGGTCAAGAACATCACTTCCGTGGTCCTTACCGCAGGGGAAATCCGGTACATCGATCCCGGGGAGGGGGGAATCACCGCCCTGGTCCACGAACTTATCGCGGATCACACCCTGGGATAAGGACAGGAGTAATTCATGAATGTAGAAAACAGTGTAATGGTATATATTCAACAAGACGCCGGAAAAATAGCCGAAGTGAGCCTGGAACTGGTCTCCAAGGCCCGGGAACTGGCGGACGAACTGGGGGTTTCCGTGAGCGCCGCCCTTTTCGGTGAAAAGGTTGCCGGGGAGCTTGAGCGGATCGCCGGCCTGGGGGCCGACCGGGTCTACCTGGTGGAAGACCCCAAGCTCCGGCACTACACCCCCATCCCCTACAGCAAGCTGATGATCCACGTCATCCGGGAGTATAAACCCCAGATCGTCCTCTACGGGGCCACTACCGGCGGCCGGGACCTGGCCCCCCGGGTGGCTTCCCGCCTCAGGGTGGGGCTTACCGCGGATTGTACGGACCTTAAAATCGGGGACCATGTCCAAAAAGAGGTGGAATATCGGAACATCCTTTACCAGATCCGGCCCGCCTTTGGGGGGAACATCATCGCCACCATCGTCTGTCCCGAACATAAGCCCCAAATGGCCACGGTTCGGGAGGGGGTCATGCGGATGAATCCCCCGGATACCAGCCGAAAGGCGGAACTTGTCCGCCTCTCCTCACCCTTGGGGGAGGGGGATTTCCCTACGGAGATCCTGGAACGGGTCATGGAAGAAAAAACCGTCAATCTCAAGGGGGCGAATATCATCGTTTCCGGGGGCATGGGTGTGGGAACCAGGGAAAATTTTTCCCTGATTCGGGATCTTGCCGAGGTCCTGGGGGGTGAAGTCGGGGCATCCCGGGCGGCGGTGGACGCGGGACTCATCGGTAAGGAACACCAGGTGGGCCAGACCGGAACCACGGTGCGGCCCAAGCTTTACATCGCCTGCGGCATCTCCGGGGCAATCCAGCACCGGGCGGGGATGGACGGATCCGCCCGGATCATCGCCATCAATACCGATCCCGAAGCGCCCATTTTCAGCATCGCCCAATACGGCATCCTGGGGGACCTTTCCGAGGTGATTCCCCGGATGATCAAGGCCTATAAGGCCAGGGTATAAGGCGCCCTTCCCGGCGCCATAATTAAGGAAAGAACCGTGGAAAACTTTTTAAAAGATAACGAAGATATTTTGTTTCATCTGGAACATTTGGACCTGGACCGGATCATCCGTCTCAAGGAGGAGGGCTTCCGGGAAGCGGAAAACTACCCCCATGCCCCCAAGGATGAAAAGGATGCCCGGGAATCCTATGAACTTGTCCTCTCGATCATCGGGGAAATCTGCGGGGAGTTTATCGCCCCCGCGGCCCCCCAGGTGGATGAGGAGGGGCCCACCTTGGAAAATAACCAGGTGCGGCTTAACCCCGCAACCCAAAAGGCCCTGGATAAGTTCGCTCAGGCGGATCTTATGGGTTTTTGTATACCCCGGCAATATGGCGGCCTCAATATGCCCACTACCATCCTCAGCATGGCCGCGGAGATCATCGCCCGGGCGGACGCATCCTTCCTCAACTTCGGTCTTCAGCAGGACATCGCCGAAACCATCAACAAATTTGCCTCCCCTGAGCAAAAACAGGCCGTCCTTCCCCGGCTCTGTTCCGGGGAGTGGGGTTCCTCCATGATCCTCACCGAACCCGATGCGGGGAGCGACCTCCAGGCGGTAAACCTCAAAGCGGTCCAATCCACGGTTCCCGGTGAAGAAGGAACCTGGTACCTCACCGGGGTTAAGCGGTTTATCACCAACGGTTGTGGTACCGTGGGCCTCGTCCTGGCCCGGAGCGAGGGACAGGAGAGGGAGGGCCGCAGCCTCCGCGGCGCCCGGGGGCTCTCCTTCTTCCTCTATGAGCGGGATGATAAGATGATCATCCGCCGCCTGGAACACAAGCTGGGGATCCATGGCTCCCCCACCTGCGAACTCCAATTCAAGGACGCCCCCGCCCAGTTGGTGGGGGAACGCCAGCGGGGGCTCACCAAATACACCATGTGGCTCATGAACAACGCCCGGCTGGGTATCGCCGCCCAGGCGGTGGGCATTGCCGAGGCAGCCTACCGGGAGGCGGACCTTTACGCGGCAAAACGGGTACAGTTCGGCGTCCCGGTAAGGACCCTTCCCCCGGTATTCGAGATGCTTACCGAGATGAAGGTAGCCATCGAGGCGGGCAGGACCCTCCTCTACGAAACCTCCCGGTTTGTGGACCTTAAGGAGGTGTTGGAGGACTATTCGGAGCGGTACCCCGAGGAAAAGGGCGAAATTATCGAAGAAAAAAAGAAGTACGCTAAACTCGCCGGGTTCTTTACCCCTATGGTCAAGGCCTATGCCACCGAAATGGCCAACAAGGTGACCTATGACGCCATCCAGATCCACGGCGGTACGGGCTATATGCAGGAATTCAACGCGGAACGCCACTACCGGGACGCCCGGATCACCAATATCTACGAGGGTACCACCCAGCTCCAAATCGTCGCCGCCATCGGACCCGTAACTTCCGGCATTGCCCAGATGATCCTGGACGAATACGACCGGGCCGATCATTCCCACGGACCGGAACTGCGGGAAAAGATCCGCGCCGCCCGGAAACTCTTTGACGAAACCCTGGATTTTGTCAAAGCCTATAAGGGCCATGATCAGTTTTTAACCTACCATTCCCGCCGGCTGGTGGAAATGGCCACGGACCTTATCATCAGTTATCTCCTCCTCCGGGACGCCGCCCATAGCGGACGGAAGCTCAAGGCCGCCTCGATCTTTATCGCCAAAATGCCCTCCCGGATCGAAGCGAACCGGAATTTCATCCTCTCCGAAGACGGAACATTGCTCAAAAATTACGTTGAGGTGATCGGGGGATAGTTTCCCCTGCCTCCTCGGGCCTCACTCCTCCCCCAGCGCGGGTAAATTTGCCTTAGCGCCTGGTATTTTGGTACCTTTAAATGAGGAGTATGTCCCCATGAAGATAGGAAAGAAGCTTGTTGTCATGATTATAATCTTGAACCTGGCAGGAACCGCGGCGTTGACCGGAGCGCTTCTTTCCATTGCCCGCAAGCAGATCCACACGCTGATAAAGAGCGAGATTACCAACCTCGCCAAGGAGAACGCCCTGGAAATACAACGGCGGCTGGAGCTTTATCTGGACGCGGCCCGTTCGGCGGGGCTTTTCATGTCCCGGTACGAGAAAATAGCGCGTCATGACCGGCGGCCCCTCTTTAACCTCCTGATCCGTATCACCGTGGAGGAGAACCCTGATATTATCGCCGCGGGGAGCGTCTGGGAGCCCGACGCCCTGGACGGCCTGGACGCCCAATTTGCCGATACGGCGGGGACGGACCATAGCGGGCGGTTTATCCCCTACTGGGCGAGGACCGATAAGGGCCTCAGCCTCCAGCCGGTGGTGGGTTATGAAACCCCCGGCGGGGGGGAGTATTATCTCCTGCCCAAGCGGACCGGGAAAGAGACCCTGATGGACCCCTATTCCTATGAAATCGACGGTAGCCATATCCTTATGACCACCGTAACCATGCCCATCAAAAACAACGGCCGCTTTGTGGGCGCCATGAGCATGGATATCGACGTGGGGACCATTCAGCAGATCGTGGGGCAGATCCGGCCCTACGAGGGGTCGGTTGCCATTGTGTACAGCCACGGGGGCCTCGTGAGCGGCCACTTCGATCCTGCCCGGAACGGGAGGCCCATGATGGAAACCGAGGGGGACGTCGCCGGGGCCTACCTGGAAAACCTGCGCAAGGCCATAGAGGAGGGGAGGGAGTTTTCCTTTATCAATAATGTTCCCCGCCTGGGGGGGGATATGGTTTTTGTCAATGTCCCCATTACCGTGGGGAAGACCGGTACCCCCTGGGCGCTCATGCTGGGCATTCCCAAGGGGGTCATCACCGCCCCCATCTACCGTATGCTTTGGATCGGCGTCGTTATCGCGGCGCTGATGCTCCTCGTGGTTTCGGCGGGGGCCCTGTTCCTGTCCCGGTCCATCAGCCGCCCCCTTAAAAGGATGGTCCTGGTCCTCAACGATATTGGGGAAGGGGACCTCACCAAAAGGCTGGAATCCACGGCCAAAGACGAAATAGGGGATATGACCCGTTCCTTTAATACCACCCTGGAGAAGATCCGGGGCCTCATCCTGATGATCCGGGAAAAGGCCCACTTCCTCTCCCAGACCGGCACTGACCTTTCCATCAATATGAACACCACCGCCGCGGCGGTAAGCGAAATTACCGCCCATATCCGGAACCTTAAGACCCAGGTGAGTAACCAAAACGCCGAGGTGGATGAAGCGGGCAGGACTATGGAAAAAATAAGCGCCAGTATTGCGGACCTTAATGACCAGATCGATAAACAGGCGGAGGGCGTCGCCCAATCCTCATCGGCCATTGAACAGATGTTAGCCAATATCCAGTCCGTAACCAACACCCTGATCAAAAATACCGACAATGTCCGGGACCTGGCGGAAGCCTCCGGGATAGGCCGTACGGGACTGCAGAACGTGGCGGCGGATATTCAGGGAATTGCCCGGGAATCCGAGGGGCTCCTGGAGATCAATGCGGTGATGGAAAATATCGCCAGCCAGACCAACCTTCTTTCCATGAACGCCGCCATTGAGGCGGCCCACGCCGGGGAAGCGGGGAAGGGTTTTGCCGTGGTGGCCGATGAGATCCGTAAACTCGCCGAATCCTCCGGGGAGCAGTCCAAGACCATCAGCGCGGTATTAAAGAAGATCAAGGACAGTATCGACAAGATCACCCGGTCGACCAACGAAGTACTGAACAAATTTGAAGCTATAGATACGGGGGTCAAAACCGTTTCAGACCAGGAAGAAAATATCCGGAATGCCATGGAAGAGCAGGGTCAGGGGAGCAAACAGATCCTGGATGCGATAAGCCAGCTTAATGAGATAACTCTCGGGGTGAAGGGAAGTTCGACGGAGATGAATATGGGCAGTAAAGAGGTCATCGCCACGAGCCGTACCCTGGAGGCAATAACCCAGGAAATCACCACCGGTATGAACGAAATGGCCGTCGGGGCGGATCAGATCAATATCGCGGTGGACCAGGTGAACAAGATCAGCAACCGGAACAAAAGCGACATCAATGAGTTGATCCAGGAGGTCAATAAATTTAAGATTGCGTAAGGACCTGTGCATAGAAATAGTTCCCTATTGCGCGGCTTTTAACCGGGGGGAGGGGCAATCTCCCTGGTTAAAACCCTCCCTTGACGGTATTCTTGGATATCTATAGGATTAAATAGAGTTGAACCTGATCTTACGCCGCTTGTTTTTGCATACAAGGGGGATTGTTTTAAGGAGAAGCCTTCATGGCGGTGAGTACATTTAAGCGGGGTCTGCGGCTTCCTACCCGGAAAACCGCTACCGAGGGGAAGCCCGTTGAATTGATCCCTCCGCCAAAACAGGTGGTTATACCGATAAATCAGCATTTCGGCGCCCCGAATCAGAGCCTGGTCCAGGTTGGGGACCGGGTAAAGCGGGGACAGAAGATCGCCGACGCGGTCAGTCCCGGCCTCTTGACCGTGCCGGTCCACGCCTCCATTGCCGGGGTGGTTAAAAAAATAGAAAACCGGACCCAATCGAACAACACCGAAGGACCCTGTATAGTTATTGAGGCCACCCCCTCACAGGCCGGACCCCCGGAAGCGGACGGGGAGGCCGATACGGAATTTTTGCCCCCCCTGGATCCTTTTACCTGTACCCGGGAAGCGGCCCTGGAGCGGATTCGGGACGCGGGGATCGTTGGTATGGGGGGAGCCGGTTTCCCCGCCCATGTAAAACTTTCTCCGCCTCCGAATAAACCCATTGACCTTATTATCGCCGATGGGGCGGAATGCGAGCCCTACCTGACCACCGATGAGGCGGCCCTGAACGAGAAGCCCCACCTCGTGGTGATGGGTCTTGCCATAGTAATGCGGATCACCGCCGTTAAGCGGGCCATCATTGGGATGGAAGACAATAAGGCCCCCCTTATCCCCATGATCGAGCGGGAAATCCGGGTAGGGGCCTATCCCGGCGATATCCGGGTGGGGCTTTGCAAGACCCGGTACCCCCAGGGGGGGGAAAAGATGCTTATCACCGCCCTTACCGGCCGGGAAGTTCCCTCAGGGGGCCTCCCCATGGATGCGGGTTGCATTGTCCAGAACGTGGGGACCCTGGCGGCCATTGCCGAAGCCTTT
>JAITEG010000185.1 GCA_031282145.1 Spirochaetaceae bacterium
CGGGGCTGGCAGTCTTCGGTGTAACCTCAATCCGAGCCGTCTTGGTGGGCGCTTCCGACCAGATCAGGAACTCATAATCGAGGGCAGAAAGAGCAGTATATACCTTCCACTTATAGGCCACTGAGTCGTTGGGGCCGTTGATAATGATGCTTGGGGTATTATCTGCCTTGGGCGCTGTCAGGTCCGTATTATCCGAATTATTGCCCTTATAGTAGCGCAGGGACTGGTTGGTCTGCCTTATGTGGGTGCCTGTGCCGCCTTGGACTGTGGTGGTGCCTAGCGTCACGGCGTTGAGGATATTGATCGTCGCCCAGGACCACTTGCCGTTGGTCGGCGCGGCGGAGCCGGCAACATTGAAACCTTCAGGTAGGTTGGTGGGCCTTTGGCCTCTCGTCACGGTCAACCCCGGCACCTTGCCGCTGAGCCTGATGATGGCCTCACCGGTAGCGAGGTCCTTTTCGGCGTAGAGTGTGAGTTTGGGGGGATTGGCGCCAGTGGTCACGTTAAGCGAGGGAATACCCGCGCTTTTGGTCGTCTGCTCCGAGACCGTTCCGCCGTCCACGATGACCTTGCCCGCGCTGGTGGCCGCAATCCCGCCGTAGGTGGTGCCGTTGGTGATAAACTCCAGTTTAGCGCCTTCTGGTATCAGGAGGGTGGCCCCTGCTGGTATCGTAAGGTCCCCGCTGACCTCGACCTTCCCTTGAATCTGGTAGGTGGTGCCGGTCGCCAGGCTCACCGGTTGGGGACTTATCTCTTGAGTCCAGATCACGACCTTTTCGCTGCCGACCACGCTGCCGTTCACCGTCGCGCCGGCAACGGTGGGGATATCCCCGGTGGCGGATTTGCCGTTAAAGGCCCCCGCTATTTCGGAACCGGTTTTATTGAAATTAATGGGGCTTGTAACCGTTAGCGTCGCATTCGCGCCCACCCTGACCAAAACCCCGCTCGTTGAGCTTGAGGACCCCACGCTTTCCGCCTTGAGGATGCCCTCCACGTTGAGGGTGGTAATCCCGGCGAGGCTGCTCTCGGGCTCAAGCTTTATCCCCGCGGGGATGGTGAGGGTGGCGCTCGTCTCGGGGGCGGCGGGCTTGACGTAAAGCTGGCGGCCTTCCTGGCCGGTGAAGGTTGCGAAGTCGCTGGGCTTGACCTGGGTGAGCCCGGTCTGGAACTCAAGATTGCTCTGGCTCGGTATCACGCCCACCACCGAGCGGGAGGCGGCGTTGAAATCGCCCCAGAGGGCCCTGATGTCGCCGATGGTCAGGGTGTCCCCCTCGCCGGTTATGGCGAGGGTGCTCTTCCTGTCGTAGATCACGCCGCTAATCAGGGCGGACTTCACGTTGGCGCCGCCCAAGGGCAGGTCGTTGACGCTGAGCCGGGTTTTGGCGGCGAGGGTCCCGCCGGCCTGGACGTGAATCACGCCGCTCCCCACGATGTGGACCTTCGCGTCGGGGAGCGCCGCGAGGGTGGTGCTCTCACTCACCACGATGGCGCCCTCCACGATAATGCCGCTGGTCGAGGGGGTCAGGGTCTGGGGATCGGTGGTTGAGTTCAAGAGATACAGGGTTTTCCCCGCCGGGACGATAATCCCAGCCGTCGCGATGGTATTGTAGGGGGAATTTTCCTCCTTAAGAACCAGGGCGACGGTGGTGACATCCTTGTCATCCAGGGCGGCCTGGGCCTTAATCGTGTCTTCGACGGTCTGGTCGACCGTTACGCTGCCGGGGGTCGAGAGTCCCTGGCTGGCGGGTTCCGAATCGGTGGCCTGGCTGCACCCAACCATAATAAACGCCGCGGATAATACCGCGATAAGTACGAAAAGCAGACTCTTTTTCATAGAGTCCTCCTTAAAAACATCTATACCCCCCGGATTAACACCCAAAGGGTCCCCCAAGACCATACGGCCCCGGAGGGTTTTAAAAAGAGGACCTACGCTTGTAATTGGATTGCCCGTAGGCTAAAATTACTTTAGCGTAAGCTGGCCCCGGTGGCAGTGCTTCCTGTGCTAAAGTGGGCACTACCCCGGGGTTCCGTCTCTTTTAGAAACCCCGATCAAAAAAACTAAATAACGCTATCTATAAGTATATCACACTTTGTCCGAAAAAACCACATTTTTTGGAAAAAAACAAAAAAAAGTTAAAAAAAGCCCCCACGGGGGGGGGTAGCTCATCCCCACCCTGGGAAGGGGGAATTTCCCCCCGCTTACTACCGGTAGAGTCTGCCTGCGGAGCCCGTACCGGTCTCCTCCGGCAGGGAATTCCCGAGACGTAAGCGGGGTGAAATTTCCCCTTCCCAGGGCGGCCTTGGTCGACGCCCCCGGGGGGGCTTTTGGCCGCGTTGGGCCTTAGCCGGGTAGCGTTGCTGTTGCCTGGCGTGTGTGCGGGGGCTGCGTGGGGCTTTGTGCGGGGGGCGTTGCATTTGTCGGGCGTGTGTGCGGGGGGCGCCTTGGACCGCGAACATCCCGGAGCCGTTTCGTACTTGTACAGAACCATTCTGGAACGCATCCCATAAAGCACACGGAAGCGTGTTGACGCTGGTAGGCCGCGCGACCGGCGTCCCGCAAGGAGCGTCGGGCCCCTCTGGGGTGTTCCGGGAGTTTTTTTTTCGATTCCGCCGGATTTATTAAAGCGCCCCGCAGGACCGTGCCTTATATAGGGTATGAAATGTTTCACGCCCGTTTTTCATCGACGCCGCCTGTTGGCGGCCCTGGTCTTGGGGATGGCGGCTTTTGCCCCGCCTCTCCCCGGGGAAACGCTTTTCAGGACGGACCTGCTCTGGTCCGGTTCCTGGGAGCGGGATAAAAGCCTCGTAAACCGGGGGGACCTCCGGCTCCACGGCCTGGGGTTAACCCTGCGGGGACAGGTTACGGATAAACGGCCGGTTCCGCCCGGGGGAGATTTTCAACCGGGGATTACCGCCCTGGGGACCGGCCTCTACCACGACGCTACCGGGTCCCGCTTCCTCTACGGGATTATCGATGAGTCGGGGCTTGGCCCCCGGCTTCGTAACCCCTCCGCGCGTTCCGTGCCGTTTTTGGAATACCATAAGCCCTCCACCGCGGATTTGAAGACCGAGCCGTCATCCACCGGGGAACCGGCGCTGTACCTGGGCCTGGCAAGTCCCCCTTTGGGCCCGTTCCGGGGTTTTGCTTCGGTCCATTTTGATGAGGAGTATACCCCGGCCTTTGGAGGGGGATTTAATCTCCGGTTTACCAAAAAGATCAACCTGGGGATGGAGGGCTTTTTTAAACAAGATACCCTGCCGCCCCGTTATGCTTCCTCGTGGTTTTCCAAAACCCCGCCCCTGCCCGAGCGGGATTTTCGTATCTACGGGCTTAACTTGAGTTTTACCTCCCCCTACTTTGGAATCGCCTCGGATGTGGCCTACTCGGAAACCTTTGCCTTTGGCAGGGACCTCTACGGTAACGTCGGGATCACCCTGGGAGACCGGCCCTGGCGCTTGTCCCTGGCCGCGGATGGGGCCGGCCCCCGTTATGTGGGCAGTGACGGCAGCGCCCATGGTTCACTTTTCAGGGCCGCCGGCCGGTTTGAATGGCGGGGAAAACGGAGCAGTCTGTTCAGGATGAGTACCAGTCTCCGCGCCCCCGGTCCAGGAGAGCACTTTACCCGAAGTTCCAGCCTTTTGTATTACCGATTTCCTACCCCTCCCCGGGCATTCCCCTTCGGGTTTTCCCGAATATCTCTGGAAGTCACCCGGAACGCCTCGGAACCGGAGAACGTCATCGATGCCCTGGAGGGAAGCCTGGGATTGATCCTGGGTCCGGTCCGGTCGGTTTTTCAAGGAACCCTGTCTGGCACAACCGAAGCCGCTGATCCCCTCCTGCCCTATCCCGGCGCCCGGGACTACGACTTTGCTTCCGCCAAGGTTTCGGGGGAACTGACCTATTCCTTCTCCCTGTTTCAACTCAAGACCAAAGTGGGGTATACCCATAACCCCAAGAAGGATCCCCTCTGGGACCTCTCGCTTTATGGTTCTGTCCGGGGAAAATTCGGCCGGTTTAGCGCAAAGTTCGCCTGGACCGATTTTCCCGATACCTGGACCTATACGTTTTCCTGGAATTTAAAATATGGCCGGAACTTTCCCGCCCTTCCTTCTCCAGGGCGGTCATGAGCCGGCAAAGGCTAAAACCCACTGATAGACGAAGAGGGGCGGTAAGCTACAGTTTCGACTGATTCTGCCAGATCTGGCTCTCTTCAAATCCGTTTATTTGCTTGATTAAGGTAAGCCAGTAGGCGGCTTCGGAATTGGAGGTATAGGGACCTACCCGTACCCGGTAGAAGGTCTTTCCCTCCACATTCCGGTTTTCTATGATCGAGGTAATGCCCTTGGCTGCAAGCAGTTCCTTTGCTCCCTCGGCCCGGCTCTGGGTGGAGAAGGCCCCGGTTTGCACCCAATAATTGGTCCGTCCCGTGGGCGCGGGTACAGGCCGGGCCGCGGCGGGCGGCGCCGCGGGAGTGGTCCGGGATACCGCCGGGGGCTTTGGCCGGGCCGCGGGGGCGGTCACGGCGGGTTTTACGGGCTGCGCCGGGGACACCGCCGGTTTTACCGGGACCGGAGCGGGAACCACCGGCGTTTTGGGACTCGGAACATTGATAACCAGGTTGGTCCTGCTTCCATTCGGAGCTTGTTCGCCGCTGATAAATTCCCCGTTTATGTTGATGGGTTCCCCGTTTATATAAATGTGATTGTTGTTTTCCTGTATGGCCGAAGCGGGAGGCGGCGTCTGCAGCCCCTTGAATTCATCGGGATTTTTAACCATGTCCGTCAAGTCTACCTTTACCGGCGGGGTTTGTTCATTCCGGAATTCTCCGGCGCTTCCCGGAGGAATCGGCCGGCTATACTCCGTCACCGCCGCGGCCGTCGCTGGAATGGGCTTTCTGGGCGAAAACATCAATATAGAAGCTCCGATGATAATCACCAGAAAAACACCGACAGAAATAGAAATAAGCAACAGTTTTCTCTTTTCCATAGTTATCGTTTAATCCCCTCCCGGGATAAAAAGTCATCTATCCGGCGTTCTAAGGCCCTCCGCCAAAACCGGGAACAGATGCCAAAATAACCCCAGTTGTTTACTCTGTAAATATCGGCATGCTGGGATAAATATTGAGCCATAAATTCCCGCTGGCTCTTAAAACGCCGGATCAACGGTACAAGCGGAAGCCTGTCCCGCCGGCGGGCCCGCAAAAACCGGGTAAGGAGGGGGGCCTGGACGATGATGATAGTGTCCAGGCGCTTAAAGATAACGGACCGGTGGAGCAAGGCCGCGTTGATCACCGAGGGGCCCTGACTCCCGGCTATCCATTCTTCGGTGAAGCGGTTGGCCGCGGGATGTACGATTTCTTCCAGGGCCGCGAGTTCCCTGGGGCTGCCGAAAACCTTTGCCCCCAGGGCCCGGCGGTCCACGGCGCCGTCCTTCCCCAGGATTTCAGGACCAAAACGTTGAACAATGGCCCCTTTTTCCGCCTCAATGGCCCGGTGCCCCAGCTTATCCACATCCAGCACCGGGAGGCCCCGCTCTTCCAAAAGCCGGGCCACGTAGTTTTTCCCCGCGCAGTACATCCCGGTCAGGCCGATGATTTTATGCCCCGGATCATGATTTTTTTTCATATTTTTTTCATGATACTATTGACTTAATGTTAACGTCAACGTTTAGAATCCGCCTGTAAGGAAGCGATGGACACTGAAATTTTTAGCGGCTTCCTGCGTTATGATTTCTATTGAATGGAGGGAATATCGTAATGGCTTCAAAGGTTTATTTTTCCGACATGGCTTACACCGCTTATGAGGCGAACCAAACATTGCCCTGTAAATTGGGCCGCCAGTTGGAAGTTTGCGGACTGGGGGATAAGGTGAAAGGTAAAAACATCGCAATCAAGATCCATGTGGGATCGGAACTGGGATATTCCACGATACCCCCTATTTTTATGCGGATCCTCTCGCAATTTGTCAAAGATCACGGGGGGAACTGTTTTTTTGTGGATCATTATATCGCTTCCCGGCATCCTGAAAACCGGGGCTATACCGCCGAGAGCCTGGGCGCCCCGGTATTGGAGGCCGCGGGCCACCTGGGAAAGTACCTCTACACCGTAGAAGTGGATCATAAGGGGTTTAAGCATGTGGATATCGCGGGGCTCGTACATGACGCGGATTTTCTCATCAACTTTGCCCATGTCAAAGGCCATGGCTGCTGCGCCTATGGGGGGGCGGTAAAAAATATCGCCATGGGCTGTGTCAGCGACCGTACTCGCCGGGAACAACACGGCCTTGAGGGAGGGCTCAAATGGGACAGTGAAAAATGTACCCATTGCCGGGCCTGTGTGGAAAGCTGTAACCATCAGGCAAACAGTTTTAATGATAAGGATGAATATGAGGTGAATTTCCACAACTGTACCCTTTGTCAGCACTGCCTCAAGGTGTGTCCCACTGGGGCCATCACCCTTACCGACTCAAGTTATCTGGATTTCCAGAAAGGGCTGGCCCTCTGTACCAAGACCGTCCTGGACACTTTTGAGCCGGGGAACGTGTTTTATATCAATCTGCTTATCGCCATCACCGCCATGTGTGACTGCTGGGGGATGACCACCCCTTCCCTGGTGCCGGATATTGGCCTCATGTCGTCCTGGGATATCGCGGCCATAGAAACCGCCAGTCTGGATCAGATCAAGTACGAAAAATTGAACCCCGAAGGGGTCCCTTCGGGCAGTACCATGGGGGATCA
>JAITEG010000239.1 GCA_031282145.1 Spirochaetaceae bacterium
CCCAAACTTTTCCGGTTCCCCGCATAGGTCAAGGCGTCCAGGTTGATGACGCGGCCTGAAAAGCCGGTTGTTTTTTCAAGAAGGAATCGGATAAAGTTTCCGCCGATAAACCCGGCGCCGCCGGTAACGAGGAGGTTCTGTAAACTACGCATCATTTCCCCGAATAATTTTCAAAAACGCCTCTAAACTTCTGTCCCACTGGGGAATGGTGATTCCCAGGGCTTCCTGTATCCTGGTCTTGTCCAGAACCGAATAGGCGGGCCGTTTCACCCGGGAGGGGTATTCGCCGCTGGTACAGGGATTAACCGCGCAATCCCTGGTCAGAATCCCCAATTCCCGGCCCCGCTCATAGATCCCCCGGGCAAAATCGAACCAGGAAATATCCCCATAATTGGAATAGTGGTATATTCCATAGGGGATCGCCCTCCCCTCCTCTCCCCGGGTGATGATGATCCGGATGGTCTCCGCCAGATCCCGGGCCCAGGTGGGGCTTCCCCGCTGATCCCGCACCACCGAAACGCGGTCCCGTTTCCGCATCAGATCCAGCATGGTGGTCACAAAATTCTTTCCGTACCGGCCATAAAGCCAGGAGGTCCTCATAATATAGGATTTTTCAGCATATTCCCGGACTTTCCGTTCTCCCTCCCATTTGGTACGGCCGTAAACTCCGATGGGGTCCGGGGGATCATCTTCCCGGTAGGGCCGTATCTCCGGAGAATTTTCAAGACAGATTCCTTTGCCGTTAAACACATAATCGGTGGAAAAGTGGACGAGGACGCCGCCGGTCTTCCCGGCCAGAGCGGCAATATGGGCAGGACCACCGGCATTGAGCCGGCGGCAAAGCTCCGGCTCCTCTTCGGCCCGGTCCACAGCGGTATAGGCGGCGCAGTTCACGATCCAGCGGAAGGGTCCCCGCTGTTCCGCAAAATCTTCCAGGGAAGACTCCTGAGTTATATCTACCTCCAGATCCGTTCCGATATAGGCAAGACCGGCCTCGTCAAAGCCCCGGGAAAGTTCCGTTCCCAACATACCCCGGCTGCCGATAAGCCAAATCATAGGCCCGTACCTTCGGCGGAAAAGGCCGGCAGCTTCCGATCCTTTTCCGAAAGGATGTACTCCATCCCCAGATCCGGCCAGGTAATGCCGATGACGGGATCTTTCCAGATGATCCCCCCCTCATCCTCGGGGTAATAAAAATCAGTACATTTATAGGCAAAAACCGCGCTTTCACTCAAAACCAAAAAACCGTGGGCAAAACCTGGGGGTATCCAAAACTGGTTCTGCCGCCGGGCATCTAAAACCACTCCATGCCATTTCCCCCGGCTCACGGAGCCAGGCCGGATATCCACGGCCACATCAAAGACCTCCCCCTCAATAACCCGGATCAACTTCCCTTGGGGATGGGTCTTCTGGAAATGGAGACCCCGGAGAACCCCCTTCACGGAACGGGATTGATTGTCCTGCACAAAGGTCGTGGAAAAACCCGCATGCTTAAAATCCCGCTCCGAATAGGACTCGAAAAAATAGCCCCGATGATCCCCGAACAGGACGGGTTGTATTTCGTAGAGTCCCTCCAAAGGACAGGGGGTAAAGGTAAAGGGCATTACCGCTCCTCCGCAAGGTATTGTAAATATGCGCCGTATTCGGTTTTATAGGATGCCGCCAGGACCGCCAGCTGCTCCCGGGAGATCCAGCCGTTGGAACAGGCGATTTCTTCAATACAGGAAACGTACATTCCCTGCCGTTTTTGAATAGTGGAGATAAAATTGGAAGCCTCAAGGAGGCCGTCATAGGTCCCCGTATCAAGCCAGGCCATACCCCGGCCCAGGACCTCCACAGAAAGACAGCCCCCTTCAAGATAGGCGTTGTTCACCGCGGTTATCTCAATTTCCCCCCGGGCGGAGGGTTTTATAGCTCCGGCAATTTCCACCACCCGGTTATCGTAAAAGTAAAGCCCCGGAACCGCATAATGGGATTTTGGATGGGCCGGCTTTTCCTCAATCGACAGGGCCAATCCCTTTTCATCAAATTCCACTACCCCATAGGCAGAAGGGTCCTTCACGTAGTAGGCGAATACGGTCCCTCCCCCCTGGGTTTCCACCTTCCGGACCGCGTTTTTCAGGGTCGAGCTGAATCCCCGGCCATAAAAGACATTATCCCCCAGGACCAGGGCACAGGGTTCGTTCCCGATAAAGGAGGCCCCCACGATAAAGGCGTCTGCCAGTCCCCGGGGATTCTCCTGAACCGAATACACAAACCGCATCCCCAGTGCGTCCCCGGAACCAAAAAGCTCCCTGAAAAGGGGAAGGTCCCGGGGGGTGGAGATGATCAGCACCTCCCGGATTCCCGCCAGCATCAGCACCGACAAGGGGTAGTAGATCATGGGCTTATCATAGAGAGGCAGGATCTGTTTGGATACCGCCTTGGTAATGGGATAGAGCCGGGTACCGGCTCCTCCCGCAAGAATAATTCCTTTCATTATACTCCGGCGTGCGCGTCTCAGGGCAGTTAATAAAGTATTAAACCCCGAATGCAACCACTTTATGAGAACTTGTTGATTTTCATGGAATATTATTCCATCGCCGGGGTTCTGAATT
This sequence comes from Spirochaetaceae bacterium, assembly GCA_031282145.1. Taxonomy (GTDB): domain Bacteria; phylum Spirochaetota; class Spirochaetia; order Treponematales; family Breznakiellaceae; genus JAIRMO01. The sequence continues at coordinate 2,598 of JAITEG010000239.1, forward strand.
TCAAACCCGGACTCAGGAATAGGCTGTTCCATCCATCAAAAGAAACTCCCTGAGAGATACCAGCCTGATACCCCGGGGACTTACCGAAGCCACCGGTTCCCCAGGATATACCACATATTTGGGAAAATTATCGGTGATCTTTTCCAGGTCCGCTGTTTCCCGGACCGGAACCGGCCGGCCGGAAAGACCCGCCACCGGGCGAACATAGAATTTTTCCCCGGATTTTTCCGCGGCAAAGCCGACTTCCCCTTCTT
>JAITEG010000042.1 GCA_031282145.1 Spirochaetaceae bacterium
CAGAAGTACACCGTCTTGCCGCTGTAACCGTTGAAGTCGAAGAGGTGGTTCTTTCGGCGGGTGAACACCGAGTGGGGCAGGTCCTCCCCGGTGACCGGCTCCGCGGTCAGGCAGAAGGCGCGCCGGGGGTTGTCCGGGTCCAGGATGCCGAAGTGGATCCGCACCCCGTACTCCGCCCGGGGGTCCTCGCCGATGCCGGCGACCCGGTGGATCTTCCGCAGTTTCAGCAGGTGCACGCCGGGGAAGGTGATGTCCGCCTCCGGCTGGGCGGTGGGCCGGGGGATGGCGCTGGCCGGCTGCCGGGCAAAGACGCCGAAGTAGTTCCGTTCCCCCTCGGTCATCTTCCGGTTGAAGCGGATCGCGAAATTGGCGAAATCCCGCATCCCCGCCTTCACCGCGACCTTGGTCCGGTTCTTTAACGCCCGCTTGCCGGGGGATTTGTCCCCGTCGTAAGCCTCCAGGGCCGCGAGAAAGGCGTCGATCCGGTCCAGCATCGCCGCCACGTCCTCGGGCAGCCACCCGTAGCGGGCCGGATTCTCCGGTTTCTCAAGCTCCGCCTTCCATTGGCGGCACTCCGCCGCCAATTTATGCTCCTGCGAGGGCAGCCAATCCTTTTTCATGTGCGTCTCCCCCTTTTGAGGCCCCGGCCCCAAACCTGACGCTTCAGTCTACCCCATCCCCGCCCCGGGGTAAACCCCTGCGGTGGGCAATCCCGGTCATACAGACCCCCTTTCTTTTCGTGTAAACCTCTTTTCGCTTAATACAAACCTCTTTTTATTTTAAATAAACCTTTTTTCATTTTATACAAACCTCCTTTCGCTTTATACAAACATTTTTTTATTTCGTAAAAACCTCCTTTTACTTCATACAAACTTCTTTTTGTTTAATACAAACCTCCTTTTAATTCGTATAAACCTCCCTTTGTTTAATACAAACCTCTCTTTAATTGGTACAAACCTCTTTTTACTATATACAAACTTCCTTTTAATTCGTGCAAACCTCTTTACATGCCATACAAACCTTTCCCGGTCCTCCATCGGTACCCGCCGTCCCGCCCGGTCCGGTTTACTCAGCCTAAGGCGGTGTGATAAGCTGAACCAGCCGAGGCAATATATGGTACCAGCATTTGAGCTTATCCACCGGGAATTCAGCTATTTCTGGTATTATTTTTCCCTGCAATTTGAACAGATCGCCGGGTATTGGATACTCGGGATGGCCCTGGGTTCCCTGATTTCCGTATTCGGGAAAGAAAGGATCCACCGTCTTTTTACGGCCCTGGGGAACAAAAAGCTCGGGGCTTTCGGCGTGATTCCCGCGTCCCTCCTGGGCATCGCCTCCCCCCTTTGCATGTACGGCACCATACCGATTGCCGCTTCTTTCGCGGAAAAGGGCATGGAGGAGGACTGGATAGCGGCCTTCATGATGGGTTCCATCCTGCTTAACCCCCAGCTGCTCTTTTACAGCGCCGCCCTGGGACTGCCCGCCCTCGTCATCCGGTTCGGGTGCTGCTTTTTATGCGGCATTGCCGCGGGTCTTTTGGTCCGCGGTTTTGGCAAGAACCGGCGGTTCTTCAGGTTTTCAGGATTTGCGGAGCCGGCAAGCCGCGACATTGACCCGAATCCCCTGCTGCGGCTGCTTAAAAATTTCCTGCGGAACCTGAAAGCCACCGGATTATATTTTCTTATTGGCGTGGCCCTCTCCGCGCTTTTTCAACGGTACGTGCCGGAGGAAGCGGTGGTTACGCTCTTTGGCGGGCGCGGCGGCGCCGACCTGCGCGGCGGCCTGCGCGTCCCGCGCGGCTTCGGAGTGTTGATGGCGGCAACCATCGGCGTACCCCTCTATGTATGCGGCGGCGGCACCATTCCCCTGCTCATGGCCTGGCTTGACAGCGGCATGAGTATGGGCGCGGCGGCGGCGTTTATGGTTACCGGCCCCGCCACCAAGATCACCAATTTGGGGGCGCTCAAAATAGTCCTGGGGGCAAAACAGTTTGCGGCATATGTGTTGTTTATCCTGGCGGCGGCGTATTGCTCCGGCCTCTTGGTAGACGTTCTTTTCGTGCCCCGGTAAACTTCGGAACAAACGTAGGTAATGCGCTCGAATAGGAGGACTTTTATGGCGGATATACACCAAAGGCTTGCGGATTTGGGGACGGCGGTCCCCGAAATCCTGCTTCCCAAACCCGGGGTGGATCTGGAAAAATGGGCGGTCATCGCCTGCGATCAGTTCACCCAGAACCGGGCCTATTGGGAAGATGCCGCGGCCTATGTGGGGGATGCCCCTTCAACCCTATCCATGATTTTTCCCGAGGTGTACCTTCCGGAGGACGGCAGGGAGGAACGGATCCGCCGTATCCACGCCGCCATGGACCGCAAGCTCCGGGAAGGGTTCTTTGCCCCCCCCCGGCGGGCCTGCGTATATGTGGAACGGGCCACCCCCTTTCACCCCTGCCGCCGCGGCCTGGTGCTTGCCGTAGACCTGGAACAGTACGATTGGAAAGCCGAATCCCGGCTGCTTATCCGCTCCACCGAGGGTACCCTGCCGGAAAGGCTCCCCCCCCGGATAGCGATCCGCCGGGGAGCGTCCCTGGAAATCCCCCATATCCTCCTCCTCATCAATGATGAGGAGGACCGCCTGTTATCCGGCCTCAGCGGCCGGGCCCGGAGGAAAAGCCCCGCCTACGACACGCCCCTGATGATGCAATCCGGCCATATCAAAGGCTGGCTATTGGAGGAGGAAGAGGATTGGGCGTTTCTTGCCCAGGGGCTTGAGGCCCTGGCCCAACAGGGGCAAGGGCAAGAGCAACTGCTCCAGTTCCAGCCCCAGGCCCCGGATACCCGGCCTTTCCTTTATGCGGTGGGGGATGGCAATCACTCCCTGGCCACCGCCAAAGCGGTCTGGGAAAATTACAAGCGGGAACACCGGGAGCCTGATTTGATGAACCACCCCGCCCGGTGGGCCCTGGTGGAGGTGGAAAACATCTATGATCCGGGATTAGGGTTTGAACCCATCCATCGGGTCATTTTTGGGGTGTCCCCCGCCGAGATCCTCCAAGCCCTCTCCGCGCTGCCGGATTTTTCAAAGCGGGCGATAGGGAGCCGGGCCGAACTTTCCCGGCTGATAGCGGAAAAGGGGGCCGCCAAAAACCGTCTGGGTCTTATCACCGGAACCGAATGTACCCTGCTGGAATCGAATGCCCCCGGGCTTGCCACGGACAGCCTCCAGCCCCTTTTGGACACCCTGATCCTCGATCAAAAAGCGCAAGCTTCGGAGGGTTCCGTCTCCATAGACTATATCCACGGGGAGGAGGAGCTTTTCAGTCTTACCCGGGCCTCCACCCAAGCGGTGGGGCTCCTCCTCCCGCCCATAGAAAAGCGGGGCCTCTTTGAGACCGTCTCCCGTTCCGGTCCCCTGCCCCGGAAAAGTTTTTCCATGGGCGAGGCTGAAGAAAAACGCTTTTACCTTGAATGTCGAAGGCTTTTTGCCACCGGTACGTGAGCCGCCGGTATGGGTACCCACATTGAAAATCCTGATAAAAGACCTTATATTTTATCCTAGAGATACCTATGGGCGCTAATATCCGCTACAAAGACAGCCTTTTCTCCTTCCTTTTGAGCGACCCCGATACCCTCAGGGAACTCTATGGCGCTATCGCCGGGGTTAAACTGCCCCCGGATCTGCCGGTCACCATCAATACCCTGGAAGGAGTCCTCTATAAAACGTTGCTCAACGATATATCCTTCGAGGTTGATAAAAAACTGGTCGTCCTCGTGGAACAGCAAAGTACCATCAATCCTAACATGGCCGTCCGGCTGCTTTTGTATATCGCCCGGGTATACGAAAAGATCACCGCCGGAAAAAACATATACGGCAGTAAACAACTGGCTATTCCCCAGCCGGAATTTATCGTGTTCTATAACGGGAAGGCTCCATATCCTGAGGAAGTAGTTTTAAAGTTGTCGGATGCATTTGAAGACACATCGTCGCTGGGCATAAAACCGGAGGCGGTTCCCAAACTGGAATTGTTCGTAAAGGTCTATAATATCAACCCCGGATATAACGAAGCCCTGGTGAGGGGCAGTGAACGGTTGATGGGGTACCGGGCGTTCATAGCGAAGGTGAGGGAATATGAAAGAGAGCAGGTAGAACGGGAAGCGGCGATGAGGGAGGCGATAAACTGGTGTATAAAGAACAACATATTACGGGGCTTTTTTGAGACCCATGGTTCGGAGGTGGTAAACATGCTGATGACGGAATGGAAACTGGAAGAGGCGTTAGTAGTTGAACGGGAAGAAGGACGGGAAGAAGGCCGAGAGGAAGGGCGGGAAGAAGGACGGGAAAAAGGCCGGGAAGAAGGACAGGAAGAAAGACTGAAAAAAGACATCAAAAATCTGCTGAACTTTGGTATGAGCCCTGAGTGGATTTCCCAGGCCCTTAACCTGCCGATTGATACGGTTCGTCAGTATTTGACCGGTACTTGAGCCGCCGGTATTGGCCCCTCATCACGCTCCCCAACGGCTTTAGTCGTAGAGGAGTTGAAGTGCCGTCTATGTGAGGGGAGAAAAGGTCCCTGGCATAAAATGCATGGCATTTTATGCCAGGGGTTTACGCAATCGTAACAAGACATGACCTTTTGGTCATGTCTTGTCCGCATGGGTCTTAGGGATCACTGAAAGACCGTATCGCTGTAATCAATGATGTAGGTCTTGGTAACGCCGCCCTGGGTTACTTCTAAGGTAATAACCTTGGTCGAGGCTCCTCCCCAGAGCAAAATGTCAAAACCTCCAAGTGCAGCCGGGTAGTACTCATCACCATTTGGTATATCATAGTACTTCTCTTTATAAACATTGGGGGTACCATGATTTTTAATATTTGAATGAACCGATGCGTACAAATTTAGAGCCTCGTTGTATTGCTTTATGGTGCCCGGTTTAGTAGGATCCACGATGCCGGTGAGGACCATTGCCGAAACTCCTTGTGTCGCTTTTGTACTATCAAAACCAGTAGAATACATATCACTGCTCACCATGTTATTTGCAATATTCGTTCCCACATCACCGGACGCCTCAAAAAGCGTGGTACCATCGGCTTGCTTTTTAACTTCGACTTCCAGGCCGGGAGGGTTAACCAGCTGTCCACCAGCTTGATGCCGGGGAAGTTCGGGGAGGGCGGTGTCGTCGTCCGGGGACACGTAGCCGGTAACGGCGGAGCCGGTGCCGTCATCGCCGGCGGCGTTTTGGCAGCTTGTAAAGATTGGCAGCCATACCAGGAGAAGGGCAAGGACTACCAATAGCACACTATGTTTCTTCATAAAGAACTCCTTAGGTTAAATTAGCCGGCGATTAGGCGCGCCGGCGGCGCCGGGTCCAGGCTTGCCGCGGGCGCG
>JAITEG010000090.1 GCA_031282145.1 Spirochaetaceae bacterium
CTATAAAGAATTATCTTTTGAGAGACGCGGGACTCGAACCCACCACCTTCAGCTCCGGAGGCTGACGCTCTATCCAGATGAGCTAGTCTCTCAATGAGTTTATAAATTAACCTAATTTATAAAAACTGTCAAGGTTGTATTCGAACCTTTGGCAAGCCACAATAGAAATGCCCCAATCATTAGTTACCGTCCGTTCCTATTCACCCCCATTTTCGACTAGAAAATTATTAGGTACCACGATAGGTTGAAAAAAAGAAGATTTCCGGGGTATCATAGGGTATGGATATAGGGAAGGCGTTTGTCCCCGGGGCACGGGTCTATTTTATCGGTATCAAGGGGACGGGAATGTGCGCTTTGGCGGAATTGCTGGCGCACTCGGGGGTCTTTATTTCCGGTTCCGACCGGGATGAGGTTTTTTATACCGATGGGATACTCCAAGACCTGGGCATTCCTTATCATGAATCCTTTTCCCCGGAACATATACCGCCCGGAATAGACCTGGTGGTGTATTCCGCGGCCTACTCCTTCGATACCAACCCCGAAATGGCCGAAGCCAGAAACCGGGGTATCCCTATGCTCAAATATTCAGATGCTCTTGGAGCCTATTCCGTGGGTTTTGACGCTTCCGGCATAGCGGGGGTTCATGGTAAGACCACTACCACTGCCTTGGCTGGGACCATGATCCGGAGCTTGGCGCTGCCCGCTCAGGTCCTGGCGGGCAGCGCGGTAAGCGCTTTTGGGGGACATTCGACCCTTAAATTGGGAAACAAATATTTTGTGGCAGAGACCTGCGAATACCGGAAGCATTTTCTTGCTTTCCATCCCCGCCGGGTGGTGCTGACCAGCGTGGAAGGGGATCATCAGGATTTTTACCCCACCTACGGATCTATTCGGGACGCCTTTATCGAATACGTCCGGCTGCTCCCCCTGGGGGGGGAACTTATTTACTGTGCCGATGATCCGGGGGCGCGGGAAGTAGCGGAACGCATCGCCCGCGAGGAAAGGGGAATAGCGCTTATTCCCTACGGATTCACCGCCCCCGGGGATTTTGGTATCTCCGCCCTTCAGGTTGCGGGGGAGCGGCTGCGGATGAAGGTCCGCTGTTTTCCTGGGGAGCTACGGCTCCGCATTCCGGGCAGGCACAGCGCCCTGGACGCTACAGCGGCTTTGGCCTTAGTCGATTCCCTGGTGAAAAATGAGGGGGGCTGGACGGAGGAGAAACAGGAAAAGTTCCGTTCCGGTCTGGAAGACTTCAGGGGAAGCCGGCGACGTTCTGAGATTGTAGGGGAGTATGGGGGGATCCTCTTTATGGACGATTATGGACACCACCCTACGGCTATACGGACCACCCTGGAAGGACTTAAGGAATTCTACCCCCATCGCCGGCTCGTGGTGAGTTTTATGTCCCATACCTATACCAGGACCGCTTCCCTTTTGGATGAATTTGCCGCTTCCCTGGAAAAGGCGGATATGGTGATCCTCCATAAAATATACGCCTCCGCCCGGGAGTCCTACCAAGGGGGCGTTACGGGACGTACTTTATTTGAGAAAACCCAAAGCCTGCGGGATGGGGTATATTATATGGATGAACCGGAGGACGCTATGGAAATGCTCAAACAAATTCTTAAAAGCGGGGATCTGTTTCTTACCCTGGGGGCGGGGGATAATTGGAAACTCGGTAAAGCCCTGGCTGATTATTATGCGGGAAGGGTCCGATGAAAAGTATGACCGGGTATGCTTACGAGGAAAGGCAGGATGAGCTGGTCTCCCTCTCGATAGAAATAAAAGGTTACAACAGCCGTTTTTTAGAATTGTTCATATATCTGCCCCCCTATCTTTCGTCTCTGGAACCGAAGGTCCGGGAATATATGGCGGGCCGGTGCAGACGGGGAAAGGTGGAGGTCAACATCCGTTTTAAAGAATACCATGCCGGTGTTTCCGTAGCGGTGAACCGGGAAGCGGTCCGGGCCTATGGCGACGCGTTTTCGGTTTTAGCCCAAATCCTGGGAACGCCGGAGAAACCATCCCTTTCCGCTGTTCTTGGCATGGAAGGGGTATTGGAGGTAGAAAAAAACAGGGATGATGAACGGAATTGGCGGTATATTGAACCCTGTCTTAAGGTTGCCTCGGATCGTTTTGACGGAGAACGGCTCCGGGAGGGGGAACATACCCTGGGGGATATTCTTTCCCACATTACGGTACTCGAATCGTCGGTACAGATTGCCGCTTCCCACGCCCCGCTTATGGAAATTGCTATCCGGGAAAACCTCCGGAACCGTTTTACCGAACTCTTGGGTGATCAAATTGATGAAAATCGAATCCTCGCGGAGACGGCGGTTCTCCTTATGAAATATACTATATCCGAAGAAATTTCCCGGCTTAGCTCCCATATTTCGGAATTTCGGGCCGAAGCGGAACGAAATCCCAGTCCGGGGAAAAAACTTGATTTTCTCTGTCAAGAGATGAACCGGGAAGTAAACACCATAGGTTCCAAAACTCCGGATCTGGAGGTAAGCCGGGTGGTGGTGGATATGAAGGATTCCTTAGAAAACATTCGGGAACAGTTAAGGAATGTGGAATGAAAGACCATATTCGTATTGCAATCTCGGGGAAAAGCGGATGTGGGAATACCACCGTAAGCAGGCTGGTGGCCGAATCCCTGGGTCTTCGTTTTATCAACTTCACCTTCCGGTCCTTAGCGGAGGAGCGGGGCTTGAGCCTCGAGGAGGTGTTGTCCCTGGCCGCAAAGGACGACGCCTGGGATAAGGAGATAGACAGCCGTCAGGTCAGATTAGCCAGGGAAGATGGGGGCTGCGTCCTTGGGTCCCGGCTGGCCATCTGGATGTTGACCGAAGCGGACCTTAAGGTATATCTTACCGCGAGGGCGGAAACCCGGGCGCGGCGCATTATGTATCGTGAAGGGGGAAACCTTGAAGCGGTGGCCGCCTTTACCGAAGAAAGGGATAAGCAGGACCGGGAGAGGTATTTGCGGATCTATAATATTGATAACGATGATTATTCCTTTGCGGATCTTATTATTAATACGGATGAACTCGCCCCTTCAGAGATTGCCGCATTGATCAGAGAAAAGGCGCAGCAAAAGGAACCTTTATGAATAATACACCGTCAATTTCCGAATTTAAAGAAGCAATCTATTCCCACTTTAAGGAAAAGGGAAGAACCTTTCCCTGGAGAGAAGATCCCCGCCCCTGGGGGGTAATGGTTTCCGAATTTATGCTTCAACAGACCCAAATCGAGCGGGTGATACCCTATTGGGAACGGTGGATACATCTTTGGCCGACCCCTAAAGCGCTGGCGAAGGTTTCCCTGGAAGATGCTCTGAGGGAATGGAACGGTCTGGGATATAACCGCCGAGGCCGCTTCTTGATAGAATGCGCCCAGCTTATCACCAAAAAATACAACGGTAAAGTACCGGAAACTCCAGCCCTCCTGCTTCCCCTTCCAGGGATTGGAGCGTATACTGCCGGTGCTATTGCTTGTTTTGGCTATAATTACCCTTCAGTATTTATAGAAACCAATATCCGCGCTTCGGTGATCCATTTCTTTTTTCAAGGTCAGGAGGCGGTAAATGACCGGGAAATATTTCCCATTCTGAAAGAGGCCCTGGACCGTGATAATCCTCGCCGCTGGTATTGGGCGCTCATGGACTATGGGGCGGCATTGAAGAAGGTAACGGTAAACCCCGGCAGGAGAAGTGCCCACTACACGAGGCAAAGCCCCTTTCAAGGTTCATTCCGGCAGCAGCGGGGCCGCATCATCAAGGCTTTAATTTTTCAAGGCCCTGCGACTATGCTGGATCTCCAAAAATCCACTGGAATTGAACCGGAAGAACTCTATAAAGTCCTGGATACCCTGGAGAAGGACTCTATGGTTGCTGAGACATTGGGTATTTATCAAATTTCTAATATATCGACTTAGGGCTTATGCCTAAATAACATCG
>JAITEG010000093.1 GCA_031282145.1 Spirochaetaceae bacterium
GGCATCCCTCTATGCCCAGTTTAAGGCCCAAAACGCCCTGCAAAAGATGGATGACCTGTTGGACAAAAAGAAATCCACCCCCATTATCGTAACCGACGACAACGCCGCGCCCTAAGGGCTCCCGGCGGGGTCGCCGGGGCTCCGCCGGAGGGCGCCAAACAGGGCGCGCGGGAGCGTGTTACCGAAATACGGCGACACGGCGGGAGCCCCAAATCAACAACCTCGCCCCTTGGGGCGGTTCAATTCCCTCTCGATGATAGTGGGGTATTAAACCCCTGGTACGATAAATTTTCTATCGAACCAACCATACCCCGTCCGCTTGCTTCCCCCGCGAAGCGGGCTCTTGGGTTGGTTGATTCAAACTACTCAAAACTTGAGCCACTTTATCCATTTTTTCCTGGAAATTTGGTACCTCCGGCCCCTTTTTCCTTCCTTCTTTTACTTTTTCGACTTGTTCTTTGAATTGCTCTTTGCAAGGACTTGACAATTCCACGGGAACCATTTATAAGTCTCTGGGTATATATCATGAAAATATATAAACGGAGCCTTTTTGAACTTGCCAAAGGGATAGTCATCGCCCTCTTTACGGGGGTTGCGGCCTATATTATCACCGGGCTGTTTACCAGCAGCGCGCTTTTCGGCCTTGGCATCCCCATTCTGCTCACCCTCGCAATTTTGTATATCGTCGTATTTAGCGAGGATATTCATTTTGAACTTGAGCCGGACGGTGTGTTCCGCTATTATAAGCGGCGGATGCTTCAAAATACGTTTAACCTCAAGAATTGTTACCTTACCTATCGCCGGAAAAGCGAAAGCGGCTTTCCGGCGACTCATGACATCACCCTGACCATAGTAGACACCGCTGAGGGCGAGGAAACCGGTCTTGACTGCGGCCCCCTGGGATTAAATCAGTTTAACGAAATGTTCGGGGAGATGGAAAATTTTGCCATTAAGAATACGGAGGTTTTGTCCGCTGATACCAATTCGGCGTCATCAACATAATTTTATAGCAAAGGAGTTTGTATGGGCAATCTACTTTTTTTTGTGGTGATAGTGATCCTGTGCGCGGTCGTTGGTACGGCTATGGGCCGGGCGCGGATGCAAAAAATGGGGGCTTCCAATAAGGTTTTCCTGGAAAAATACCCCGATGCCGCTCAAGTGTACCCCTTTTCGCGGGCCTCAATTAGCTCAGAGGCGGTTCGGGTACATTCCGTGGACGGAGAACTTCCTGAATTTTTTTACGAAGCCGGAAAGACCAACGGTATTGCCACCATCATCGCCGGCATAACCGGAAATAACAATACCTCGGGTTTTTATCTCAAGCCGGGGACCAGCACGGTGGAGCTCAGTTACTATCATAACCGTCCCGGGGTTTTTTACAAAAACGTAACCACCACCACGGATACGGTAAAAAAGGAACTGAAGGTCGATCCGAACAAAAAGTATCTGCTCGGGTTTGACCGGAAGGCGGAAACCTTCACCCTGGAAGAAACCGCCGGGCAATAGTCCGGTCCTCGACAATCCCGGCTTGAAAAAAACCGGCTAATGGATAGAGGATATTTCCTCTATCCGCCGGATCTCGTCGCGGATGGCGGCGGCTTGTTCAAATTCCAGCTTTTTGGCGTGTTCCAGCATCTCGTTGGAGAGGGCGGCGATAAGCTGTTTCCGCTGGGCGGGAATGAGGATATTGTAGGATTTTTTCAGCACTTCGATAGAGACTGCGGCGGCGTCCTTTTCTTCCGCCGCGTGGCGGGTGAGGATGTCCGCAATGGCCTTGGTAACCGTGGCGGGGGTGATGCCGTGGCTCTGGTTGTAGGCCGTCTGGGCCTTCCGTCGGCGCTCGGTTTCGGCAATGGCCGCAGTCATGGCGTCGCTTTGCCGGTCGGCGTACATGATTACCTTCCCCGCGGCGTTCCGGGCGGCCCGGCCGATGATCTGCACGAGGCTCGTGAGGGATCGTAAAAAGCCGATCTTGTCCGCGTCGAGGATCGCGATAAAGGAAACCTCCGGCAGGTCTATCCCTTCCCGGAGGAGGTTGATCCCCACGAGGATATCGAATTTCCCCTGGCGGAGCTGGGTGAGGATCTCCACCCGCTCGATGGTTTCCACTTCGCTGTGGATGTACCGGACCTTGAGGCCCAGCCCGGAAAGGTAGTCCGTGAGGTCCTCGGCCATTTTTTTGGTCAGGGTGAGGATCAGGGACCGTTCCCCGGCTTGAATCCGTTTCTGTACCTCTCCGTAGATGTCCTCCATCTGACCTTCGCTGGGCCGGACCTCTATTTCCGGGTCCAGGAGTCCCGTAGGGCGGATGAGCTGCTGCACTACCTGTTTTGACTTTTCCAGCTCGGCTTTTCCCGGGGTGGCGGAAACAAAGATGGTTTTGTCCAGGCGTTCCTCAAATTCATCGTACCGCAGGGGCCGGTTGTCCAAAGCGCAGGGGAGCCGGAACCCGTAATCCACGAGGCTCTGCTTACGGCTCCGATCCCCGGCGTACATGGCCCCGATCTGGGGAAGGGTAACGTGGCTCTCGTCTATAAAGGTCAGGTGGGAAGGCTTCCCATCGGATCCCTTGGGCAGGTAGTCGATCAGGGTATCAGGGGCTTCCCCGGGTTTGCGGCCCGAGAGGGGGGCGGAATAATTTTCAATACCCGGGCAATAGCCCATTTCGGTAAGCATCTCAAGGTCATATTCCACCCGGGTTTTCAGCCGTTCCGCTTCCAGCATCTTGCCGGACTTTTTAAGGTATTCGTACCGTTCCGCCAGTTCCGCCTTGATACCCCCCAGGGCGTTTTGGACCATCTCCGCGGGCATAACAAATTGTTTGGCGGGGTAAATCATGGCCCGGTCCAGATCCTCCAGGATTTCCCCCGAAACCGGGTCGAACCGGCGGATCCGCTCTACCCGGTCCCAGTCCAGGTCCACCCGGTAGGCGTCCTCCAAATAGGCGGGAAATATTTCCAGGGTATCCCCCCGGCGGCGGAAACGGCTCCGTTCCAGGACCGCGTCGTTCCGTTCGTACTGAAGCTCCACAAACCGGCGGATGAGAGCGTCCACATCAACGGTTTCCCCCCGGGAAAAGGTGGCGGTCATCTTTTTGTATACCTCCGGGGTTGCCAAACCATAGATACAGGATACGGTGGCCACGATGATCACGTCCTCCCGTTCCATAAGGCTCCGGGTCGCCGAGAGCCGCAGCCGTTCAATTTCATCGTTGATAGACGCGTCTTTTTCGATATACAGGTCCCGGCTGGCCACATAGGCTTCGGGCTGGTAATAGTCGTAATAGGAGACAAAGTATTCCACAGCGTTATGGGGGAAAAAGCCCTTAAATTCCCGGAAAAGCTGAGCCGCCAGGGTCTTGTTGTGGCTCACGATGAGGGTGGGCATCTGGACCGCCTCAATGATCTTTGCCATAGTAAAGGTCTTTCCCGACCCCGTAACCCCCTGGAGGGTCTGGTATTGGTAGTTTTTTTGGGTGATACCCCCGGCTAGAGCCGCAATGGCACCCCCCTGATCCCCCGCAGGCTTAAAGGGGGAAACAACTTCAAACCGACGCATAGGGTATTATGGATAATCACTTTTAGATTGGCAAGGGTTAAAAGCGCCTTGCCGCCCGCGATACCTCGAAATGTCTCATGTTAATCGGCTGTGGTTCATTTTGTAGGTAACGCAAACCCGCAATATTGAAAAATATCATAATGATGTATATATTTTAGAGAAGCTCCTGTTGTTTTGGAACAGCATTGGTTGGCGATAATTACCGGAGGATACCTATGAAACGATATATGCCTTTAATTCCCTGTCTGGCGGTCTTGACCCTTCTGGCCGCCTGCAACTCAAACCCCAAGGTCACCCGGGTGGATGCCGATACCCAAACCGATTTAAGCGGATATTGGAACAATACGGACGTGACCATAGTCTGTGACTCCTTGATCGCCTCTTTTCTTAAATCTCCCCGGGTGGTGGATTTTATCGACCGTAAGGGGGAACTTCCGGTCATTCTGGTCGGTTCCTTTCGGAACGAGAGTGATGAACATATAGATACGGCCATCATCACCACGATTATGGAACAGGCTATTTTTGACAGCGGAAAAGCCCTGCCCGTGGCGGGGGGGGCGTCCCGGGGGGAACTCCGGGCGGAGAGGACGGAGCAGCAGAGTTATGCCAGTGAGGCTTCGGCCGCGGCTTTAGCCAATGAGCTGGGGGCGGATTTTCTGCTTACCGGAACGGTACGGACCATTGTGGATCGGGCCGGAAAAACCACCACCAGAACCTATTATGTATCCGCCGAATTAAGCGATATTGAGACCACCGCCCGGTTTTGGATGGGACAGAACAACGAAATCAAGAAGGTAATTGTAAGGCCAAGTGCCAAATTATAGGGGCGTTGGCCGGGTCTTAACGTTTGTATCCTCAAGGGGAAAGATTTGAGAAAGGTCTTTAAGGGGAGCTGGTTCCCCATTGCGGCCGTTGTTTTGATGGTCTCCTGCGCTTCAAACCCTTATATAAAGATCGATAATGCCGTACACCGGGAGAATTTCGACGCCGGTATCCATATCCTTGAATCGGATAAAAAAAACATCTATAAATCGGACCTTATTTTATATTACCTTGATAAGGGGATGCTTACCCATTACGCCCGGGATTTTGAGGAATCTTCCCGGCTCCTGGAGGAAGGGGAACGGGCCATTGAAGCGGCCTTTACCAAAAGTATCACCGAGGGGATCGCCTCATACCTCGTGAACGATACGGTCCGGGCCTATGATGGGGAAGATTACGAGGATATCTATATTAATGCCTTTAATGCCCTCAATTATTACCACCGGCAGGATCCGGAGGGCGCCCTGGTAGAGATCCGGCGGATGAACATCAAATTACAGGCCCTGGCCGCTAAATATGGGGTCCTTACCACCAATCTCCGACAAAAGGCCCTGGAAGAAATCGGATCCGGCTTTCCCGGCGAAGACAAAGCCGGGGACTCGACCTTCTCCAATTCCGCCCTGGCCCGCTATTTGGGCCTTCTTTTTTACCGGGGCGCGGGTAAGCCCGACGATGCCCGGATTGACCTGGAGGAACTCCGCCTTGCCTTTGCCCGCTTCCCCCAGGTGTATACCTATCCCTTGCCTGCTTCTCTGGAGGAGGAGATGACCATCCCCCCGGGCATGGCCCGGCTCAACGTGCTGGGTTTCAGTGGTTTATCCCCTATTAAGGAACAGTCCACCCTTCGCCTTCCCCTATTAGATGGTAAGTATATTAAGATTGCCCTGCCGGTGATGGTATACCGCCCTTCCGATGTCGGCCGTATCGAGGTGGTTTTTGATAGTCAGGAGGGGTTTACCCTGGAATTGCTTGAGGACCTGGAGGCGGTTGCCCGGGAAACCTTTAAGGAACACCTCAAAGTGATTTACCTTAAATCCATCATCCGGGCAGCGGCCAAGGGGATTACCGCCGTGGTGTTTGACGAGATTGGCCGGAAAGAGGAAGGTCTTACCGGCGCGGTTTTCGGCCTCCTGGGGCTTGGTACCCAAATCTTCACGGAAATAAGCGAATCCGCGGATCTACGGTTGTCCCGGTATTTTCCCGCCAAGGCCTATGTGGGGGGTGTCACCCTCAAGGCCGGTAATTATTCTTTTTCGGTAAATTATTACAACCGGGAAGGCAAAAAAATTGCCGCCTTCCGGTATGATGATATGCCGGTACAACCAAACAAACTCAATTTGGTGGAGGTTATATGTCTGCAGTAGTGAGAACGGCCCTTATCGTATGTCTTATTTTTATGGGCTGCCAAAGTACCGGTTCCGGCCTGTCTTCCGGCAAAGCTGGTAAAGCCGGGGATAATGTCGCCGAAGTTATCGCGTCGGCAACGGCCGCCATGGATTCCGTGTTAAGCGGTTCCTCCCGTACTTCCGCAGCCTCCGGGGGGCCTGTTCCCACGATAAGCTCCGGCGGGGTTCAGCCCCGTTGGGTTAGCTCCCCCGAATCGGTATATGATCGGAAAACGTATATCGCCGCGGTGGGATATGGCGATAACCGGGACACGGCGGAGCGGCGGGCCCTGGCTGCCCTCACGGCGATTTTCGGCCAGTCCATACAGTCGGAGGCGCAATCCACGGTAGTTTATTCCGAGGCCCTTATCAACGGCGCTATGAAGCACGCCTCGGGAAACAACGATTTTGTCAACCTGATCAAAACATCGGTGGAGATGGATTCCCTGGTGGGCGCGGAAATCAAGGACCTCTGGTTTGACGGCAAAGGCACCTATTACGCGGCGGCGGTCATGGAACGGGCTAAAACAACGGTGCTCTATAAGGAGCTCGTAAATACCAATGTACGGCTTGTCAATGATCTGACCGCGATCCCCGATGGGGAGAAATATACCCTGGACGGGCTCCGGCGGTTTCAATTGGCGGCGGTGGTCGCCGACGCCAACACGGCCTTTCTGAATGTGTTACGGGTCCTGGGGGATGGTTCCGCGGGGAATGTCCCGGGAAATATAAAAACCGGGAGCGATTACCGCCTTGAAATAGCCGCCATCACCAAAAACATCCCTATCGGGATCGTGGTGGAAAATGATCAACGGGACCGGATCCGGGGGGCCTTTGCGGAGGTCCTTACCAAGGCCGGATTTAGAAGCGGGGAAGCGAACGCCCCCTATCTCTTGAAGGTGCTGGTGAGCATGACCCCCGTGGATCTGCCCAATAACCCAAACCGGTTTGTCCGGTATGTGGTGGACGCGAATCTGGAGGATCGCCGGACCGGGGACCGGCTTTTGCCCTATATGATTGACGGAAGGGAAGGGCATCTTTCCATTCCCGAAGCGGAAAACCGGGCATTCCGGGCGGCGGAAACAAAAATACGGGAAACCTATGGGCCGGTTCTGGATGCCTATATTTCCCAGCTTTCGACCTCGGGTAGATAAAGAAACAGCAGGACGCGGGCGGAGGAGAGCGCGGGGGTTTCCTTCCCCCGTCCCCTTACATGGACTAAACCCCCGCAGGGGGTAAGAGAGATTATTGTGGGCGATGAACAGCTGATAGTAAAAAATTTACCCTTTATTAAGATTTTGCCGGCCTGGGCGCAGGAATTATCCTATAAATACCTGTCAAAAACCACGAACCTCTATATACTCCACGGCAATATTCGGGACCTGCTTCCCCATAAGATGCACGAGGGGGAATTTGTTTTTGCCCGGATCCAGGATTATATTTCCGAAGTCCTTTTTGGAAGCCGGGACATTATCGCCTTCTATGACCGTTCGAGCGGAGTGACCTTTTACTCTGATGAAATGGCCCGCTCCTATCAGACGGAAATGGCGGAACGTTATCCGGATATGGACGGCGCTGATTTTATTACCACCGAACCGAATCAGAGTTTTTTCTATCTGGAAAAATATTTTCTTATGAATATCCCCCGAAAGAAACGGATGGTCCTGATCCTGGATTACGCGGAGACCATCATTCCCGGGGGGGATATGATCCGGCTCTCCGAAGATGACCGGTACTGCCTCGTGACCCTGAACCGCTGGTCCCATGACCCCATATTCACCCGGGGGGATGTCTCGATCATCCTCCTCACGGAAAACCTGGCGGACCTCTCCCAGCGCCTCGTGGGTTCTCCCTCCACGGTGAAGGTGAGTATCCCCCTTCCCGGCGAGGAGGTGCGGGGGAGTTTTCTTAAATTCATGGAAAAGAAGGGCTATTTCCTCCCGGAGCGGGGCATCAGCATCGAAGGGGTGGCGGCCATCACGAGCGGCCTCAACCTCCAGAACCTCAACCGGCTGGTCATGGAGAGTTACTCCGAAAATGTTCCCCTGTCCCTGGAATATTTGCGGCAGAAGAAAAAGGAGATCATCGAAAATGAGGCGGCGGGGCTGCTGGAATTTATGGAAACTACCCATGATCTTTCCTACGTCTCCGGCCACGAGTTCGTGAAGAAGCGGTTCAAGAGCGCCGCCCGGGCGATAAAGCTGGGCCGGCTGGACGTGCTCCCTATGGGCTACCTCATCGCCGGCCCCGTGGGCACCGGCAAGAGCTTTATGGTCGGCGCCTTTGCCGGTGAAATCGGGATACCCATGGTGTGCTTCCGCAATTTCCGGTCCAAATGGCAGGGGGTTACCGAGTCGAACCTCGAGAAGGTCCTCAATATCCTCAAATCCATGGCCCCCGTGGCGGTGATGATCGACGAGGCCGACGCTTTTTTAGGGGACCGGGATCAGGAGGGGGACTCGGGGACCAGCAACCGGGTGTTCGCCCAGATAGCGAGCTTTATGGGGAATACCGAATACCGGGGTAGGATCATTTGGTTTCTTATCACCTGCCGTCCCGACCTCATCCCTATAGACCTCAAGCGGCAGGGCCGGGCCGAAGAACACCTCGCCCTGTTCTACCCCGATACCGACGCCGAGCGGGAAGCCCTTTTCGAGGTCCTGGTACGGAAACTGGACCTTTCTATCCGTAAATTTCCCATTTCCGAGGTGTTCAAAAAATTCCGCCATGAATTTTCCGGGGCCGACCTGGAGGCGGTGCTGATCCGGGCAAAACTCCAGGCGGCCATGTCGGATCGTACCTTTGTAAACCGGGAGGACCTGGAAGAAGCCCTGGCGGATTTTATTCCCCCCGCCTATCCCCACGAAATAGAACTCCAAAACCTCGTAGCCGTATTGGAGTGTACCTCCAAGGAAATGGTGCCCCGGCGATACCGGAACCCCGACCGCACCAAACTGGTGCAGGAGATTCAGGAACTCAAATCCCTCCTGGGGGAGCGAGGATAGCGTTACTTCTTACCGGTTGAGTTCCTCAAGTTCCCCATAGACACGGCCCGCGAGCTTCTCCGGGGCCTTGGCCAGTTCCATGAGGCGGCTTTCCTTTTGGGCGCGGTGTTTGACCTCCACCATGGAGGGGGTGAGGGCGAGGTTCTTATCCCCCACCACCACCCG
>JAITEG010000116.1 GCA_031282145.1 Spirochaetaceae bacterium
TGATCTCCGCAGTAAAGGAAGACAGCGAAGAGGATATGCGGATCGCGTCGAGCTTTGGCGCCGCCAGCCACCTGATCCGGTCTCCGGTACTCCACGAGATCGATCAGAAGGAATGTATCGATGTCTTCTCTTCCCTCACGGGGCTCCTCAACATTGAAGTGTTTGCTTATAACCTAAGCGATAAAGAATTGGCGGAGCTCGGTTTTGATCATCCCTGGGTTATGGCGGAATATGATTATAAGCGGAGCGAAGAAGAGGAACCCCTCCGCATCGTCCTTCGGGTGGCGCGGAACCGGGAGGGATACCTCCTTATCCGGGATGATCAGCGGGTAATACACCGTATAGAAAACAAGGCCTTTATCAGTACCGCTTACGAGAAATTGGTGATGCGCTGGTTTCTCACTCCCTTTATTACGGACCTTGAATCCATCCGGATAATACTGGGGCAGGATACGGGGCCAACAGCCGGTCAAGCCTTTGTGATCCGGCTGTCCGGCGAAGACAACCCTTCCCTCACGGTCGCCCTGGACGGGAAGCCCCTCGACATCGAGCTGTTTCGCAAATTCTACCGTCTTTTGATCAGCGCTTCCAATGACGGCGTCCTTTTGGAGCAGCCCGTGCCGGAGGGGCCGCCGCTTTTAGGGGTAACCTTTGCCTACCGGGACCGGAAGAAAAAAGACGACGTCATGATCTTCACCCGGGGGACCCTCCGAAGGCTGAAGGTGACGGTAAACGGCGTAACGGAATTTTCGATGCTTGAACGGTATCTTCCGGTGACCACCACGGCGCTGGAAGCCCTGGCGGATGGGAGAGATTTTTCCACCGACTGGTAAGCCTCCTGGCCGGTCCTCCGCTCATTGACATTATGAAGAATTCACCCATAAACTTAACCCTTATAGGAAAGGTATGGACATTAGCTTTTATTCCCTTGGCGCGGCTGAGGAAGTTACCGGTTCTAAACACGTAATGGTGGTTAACGGCAAGAATTACCTCATCGACTGCGGTGCTTTTCAGGGCAGCAGGGCGGAAACGGACCGGAAAAACCGGAATTTGGGCATCCCCGTGGATCAAATTGACGGGGTGATCCTTACCCACGGTCACTATGACCATTGCGGTTTGCTGCCCCTGTTGGTCAAACGGGGATACCGGGGAAATATCTATGCCACCCCCGCCACCCGGGATATTTCCAGCCTTATCATGATGGATTCGGCCCATATTCAAGCCCGGGACGCGGAGTATCTGCGCAAACAGGCCCGTAAAAAAAACGAAAAATTCACCTGGAAGCCCCTGTATGATGAAAAGGACGTGATCCAGGCCACCGGTCAAATCGTCGGGGTTTCTTATAATCGCCCCCTGTTTATCGGGGATGGAGTGGAGCTGGAATTTTACGACGCCGGTCATATCCTGGGTTCTGCCATGGCCCTTATTACCGTAAAAAAAGAGGGAAAAGAAACCAGAATCCTCTGTTCCGGCGATTTGGGCCGTAAGGACAAACCCATCATCCGGGACCCCGCCCGGGTTCCCGCGCCGGATTACCTCGTCCTGGAAAGCACCTATGGCGACCGCCGGCACGACACCACCGATGACGCCATGGAAAAACTCGCCGGGATCACCCAGCGGATGGTCCGGAATAAGGGGAAAATCCTCATCCCCGCCTTTGCCATTGAACGGACCCAGGAGCTGGTCTATTATTTTCACCTGCTGGTGGATGAGGGGATCATCCCGGAGGTTCCGATTTATGTAGATTCTCCCATGGCGACTAACGCCACTACCATTTTCCAGGTACACCCCGAATGTTACGATGAGGAGATCCACGATGCCTTTATCAAACACCACAAAAATCCCTTTGGGTTTAACAGCCTCCACTTTACCACCAGCGTAGCGGAATCCAAGGCCCTGAATGACCGCCCGGGGCCCCTGATCATCATTTCCGCCGACGGCATGTGCGAGGCCGGCCGGATTCAGCATCACCTGATCAACAGCATCCAGGACCCGAACACCACCATCCTCAGCGTGGGCTACATGGCACAGCAAACCCTGGGCCGGCGCATCCGCAACAAGGAGACCGACTTGAAAATCCACGGCCAATGGTTTAAGCGCCGGGCGGAGGTGGAGGAGATCAACGCCTTCAGCGCCCACGCCGATTATTTTGAGGCTGCCGAATGGCTCAATTCCCTGGACACCTCAAACTTGAAGAAGCTGCTCCTGGTCCACGGGGAGCCCAAAGCCCAGGCTTATTTTAAAAAATACCTGATAGAGAAGGGGTATGCGAATACAGAGATCGTGCAATACGGTAAGAGCTACGGGTTTGAGTGAGACTGTACGATGCGGTTCCCGCGGATTGATCCGCTAAAAATTTGTGTTTAGTCTAATCATCCTGCCACAGCCCCAACTCTTTCATTCGTTTTGCGGTTTTTCGCAGGTCATATTCAAGACGCTTGAACTGCCACAGGCCGGACTTGGTATCGAAGAGGGCATACCGGGCTATGGCGCGGCGGTATTTTGAAAAATGATGGGTATCTATCCGGTCCCGGGGGAAACCAACGCTGCCCGGGTTAGGTAAGACCCGCAGGTTTTCCCCATCCGTTTCGATGACGGAATCCGGCATCCCGTATCCTGCTTTGTAGGATACGGTCCCCGGGTTTTCCCGGGTCTCAATAAAAAATGAAGGAAAATGGGTATGACCGAAGAAACAACGGGTAAAACTGCCCTGGGCAAAGGCGAACTCGGCATCGGACTGTGAAAAAATATACCCCCAGAGGGGATCTTCCGGACTGCCGTGGGACAGAAGCAAATCCCCATACTCAGTTTTGAGGGGAAGTTTGGAAAGATAGTCCACATCCTCCGGCGACAGTTGGGGCAGGGTCCAGTCCAAGGCTATCCGGGCATGTTCCGCAAAGCAGGAAAGGTCCGTAACGCCCCCCGCGGCGAGATCATGGTTCCCCCCTAAAACGATAGTACAGAGATCCGCAGCCCGGGCAATACATTCCTTGGGGTCCGGTCCGTAACCCACCAAATCCCCCAGGCAAAAAACCACGTCCCGGTCCGGCTTGGTCTGCCGTAGTACCGCGTCAAAGGCGGCCAAATTGGCGTGTATATCCGAAACAACCAATACTCGCATTTCATAGTCATGTTAGTATATTATAGGAAGATACAAAAGCAGGATGAACCATGGCTGAAAAAAAATTAGGACGGCTGGCGGATATACTTTCAGACAGATTTTCTGATGTTTGGA